>MIBD01000021.1:368-2834 GCA_001829395.1 Spirochaetes bacterium GWF1_49_6
TTACCTTTTCACTACAAGGGCGCGGCAGCTTGACACTTTTTGTATTCACGATATAATAAATAGCCTTTCGGCATAAGGAGACTTTATGTCGCTTCAATCCCAGATACGCCTCTATATCATACTTTCCATCGTCATCTACATCGCATACGCGGTGGCGATATTCTTTATGAATATTTATTACAATTCCCCGGTGAACACCCTCGCGCAGTCGTCGCAGTTCATGGACAGACTCTACATCTTCTCGATTATCATCTCCCTCTTAGCGCTGGCGTTCGGGATATATATCCTGCTCTTCACCTACACCCGCGGGTTGAACAAGTACCGTGATATAGCGAGACGTCTCCAGATTATGGCGGTCAAGTCGTCGTTCGACCTGTCCATCCTTGACTTTCCCACCGAGGACGAGTTCGGCAGTCTCGGTAACGACCTCAACCGGATAGTCACCCGCCTGAAGATATACGACAACCTGAAAATACAGAAGATACGCACCGAGCATGAGAAATTCCGCCTGCTCGCCGATAGAAGCGATTATCCGGTGCTGGTGATCGCTATCGAGGACGGCGAGAAAGTCGTGAAGTTCTACAACGAGGAATTCAGCCGCGTATTTGTCGAAAAGCCTGAAACAAGTCTTGTCAATATCGTCCTGTCGAAAATATGGATTTACGGCGAGGACCGGACGAAACCCCCCTCGGAAGAGGATACCGCCGATATGAACAAATTTATCGACGACGATTTCGAGCATGCCATCGACCTCGTGATTACCACGAAAGCCCCCGCGGATATAAAAAAGGATATGGTCACCCTGTCAGGGGATAAGACCTACCGCGCTTATCCTATCGAGATTCTCCCGATTTCCGAGGAAGAACATCATGTCACCGAAGTTCTGCTGATATTTAAGAAAGCGGTGAAATAAAAATGGCATCTAAAAAGAAAGAAATTCCGCAAAAAAAGGAAAATCCGCCGAAGCGGAAGTTTCCTCTCTTTCGCGTTCTATTGTTTACCATTCTGGGAGTATCGGCGGTCATCGTCATCTTTCCCTATTTCGCCTATCTCGCCTCGGAACTCCTCTGGTGGAAAAGCGTCGGTTATCTCAGCGTCCTGTTCAAATTCGCGCTGATCGGTATCTTCGCGTTCGTCATGCCGTTCGTATTCTCGTTCGCGGTAATGAACCTTTGGCTTCACGGGTTCCGCCGTCACAAGCCGGGCGTGGTGATTACGGCTATCATCTGGATAACCTCGGTCGGCGCGGGGTTATGGGGCTTCCTGAATAAGGAGCTCTTCATCTGGAATTTCAATATCTCCACATCGATGGGGTTCGCCGACCCAGTGTTCGGCCTCGACGCGTTCTTCTATATGTACCGTCTCCCGTTCATCCGCATGTTACTCTGGATGTTCACCGTTTTCCTTCTTATCCTTTTTATCCTCGACCTCGTGGTGCAAACAAAAAAAGAGAAACCGTTATTCAATAAAGAGAATAAGCTCCAGTTCGGGCCGTCCCTGATCATAGGATTCATCTTCAATATCGTGAACTTCCTCGCCCTGCGCTTCATCCACCTGATGGAGACCCTCGTGCGTCAGCCAGAGGCCAAGATCGGGTTGGGATACAAGACGGTGATGGGCTATTTCTTCGGGAACTATGTTTTCATGGGGGCGCTCGTCCTCTTCTCGGTACTCCTCGTCATCCGCGCTATCAAGGGCATCAGCCTCGGGCGTATTATCGTGTACGGTATCGTCGTCACAGGGGTGTATTTCCTCGGTACGATGGCGTACCCGGAGATTATTGAGAACTATATGGTCAAGCCGAACCAGCTGATGATGCAGAAGGAATATATCCTAAACCGTATCCATTCCACCCGCGCGGCGTTCGGGATAGTGTTCGAGCCGTACCCAATGGGTTCCACCAATATCGCGGTCGTTTCCGGTACTATCGCGAAAATGCGCGTATGGGACAACGAGCCGTATAAAAAGGTCATCAAACAGCTCCAGGAAGTGAAGTCCTACTTCGACTTTTACGACGTGGATGTGGATAAATATGTGATCAGCAACCAGATTTACCAGGTGGTGCTTGCCGCGCGCGAACTGAACCCGAATAATCTCCCGATCGACGCGGGCACGTGGGATAATATCCACCTGCGCTATACCCACGGGTACGGGCTGACACTTTCGCCCGCGAATATCGTGAACTCCGAGGGCAAACCAGTATTCTGGATCAAGGACCTCGAAAACATCGCGGCGTTCTCGAACCTCACGGTCACCCGCCCGCAGATTTATTTCGGCGAACTCACCAGTAACTATATCATCGTCCGCACGCTTGCAGACGAGTTCGAATATTCCGCGGACACCAACCGTATCACCACAGTCTATTCCGAGGATAGGGGTATCCCGATTGGGAATTATTTCGCCAAACTGGTCTACAGCAGCGTCTTCAACGAGAAAATGCTGTTCTGGACGAAGTATATCACCCCC
>MIBD01000021.1:2848-5393 GCA_001829395.1 Spirochaetes bacterium GWF1_49_6
GACTCCCTTCTTCTCTATCACCGGGAGATCAACGAGCGCGTGCGGATCATCTTCCCGTACCTGAAGTATGACGACGACCCGTATATTACCGTCGTCAACGGCAAGCTGTACTGGATTATGGATGCGTACACCGTATCCGACCGTTTCCCCGTCGCGGAACGTTTCGATACGCCGCTCGGGAAGCTCAACTATATCCGCAACTCGGTAAAAGTGGTGATCGACGCGTACACCGGGGACGTCACCTACTATATAGTCGATCCGGCCGACCCGATCGCGCAGACCTACCTGTACCTTTTCCCGGAACTGTTCCGCACCGAAGTACCGCCGGAGTTCGCCGTGCACTTCCGTTACCCGTCGACACTGTTCGCTATCCAGTCACAGGTATTGTGCGCCTACCATGTCGAGCAGAACGAGAGTTTCTATAACGGCGAGGACGTGTGGAAAATCCCTGAACAAATATACGGCGCGACCAACACGCTGTTCAAACCATACTTCATCCTGAACCTTCTCGACGACCAGTACCGTTTCTCGCTCATCCAGCCGTTCACTCCGGTCGGGAAGGAGAACCTGTCGAGCTGGCTGATCGCGTACTACCAGAACGGGCCGAAGCTCGCGCTGAAGTATATCGATAAGACGTCCAGTTCGCTCGGGCCGCTGCAGGTCGAATCGCTCATCAACCAGAACGACGAGGTATCGCGGATGTTGACCCTTTGGGGACAGAAGGGATCGAAGGTGTTCCGGGGCAATATCCAGTTCCTCCCGTTCGGTAAAAAAATCCTCTATCTCAAGCCGTTATTCCTCGAATCGGAGAACACGAGTATTCCGCAGCTCGCGAAACTGATCGCCATCCTCGACGGGAAGGTGTATCTCGCGAATACGTTCGAGGACCTCATCGGGCAATTATTCCTGAACACCGGCGAGGATTTAACCAGGATTCAGGCGCTCCAGAAGTCCATTTCCGACGCATACCGTCTCTATCTTCAAATAGAAGAATATAGACTCGACGGAAACCTAAAAGCTTATCAGGAAACTGTCGATAAATTAGGAGAGGAGTTAAAGAAATCCGTCAATTCTTTCGAGTAGGAACTTATGACAGATGAAGACCGTATCGGACTGATACGACAGGGAAACGAACTGTTCAATCGGGGCGATTTTAAGAACTCGCTGAAAATTTTCCTCGCCACCGATTACAAGGACGGCATCATTCGCGTCGCCGACCACCTGTACTACGAAGAGAAACAGCAGGTTTCCGCCATCAAGCTTTATAAAAAAGCGGGGTCTCAGCGGAAAGTGGAGGAATTCGCCGAAAAAGCGGCGATGACTATCCGTATGCTGTTGGAAAGCGACAAGAAACTCGAACAGGTCCCCGAAAAGGAGATCGCGGAGGCAGGGAAAGCTCCCGCGGATTTCAAAGAGTGGAAGCCGGTCACCCTATCGATGGACGAGATTATCGACTCCTCAAAATCCAAACCGCAGGGGACTGATAAGAAAAATGAAAAAAAGTAACGTATTCCGCACGAGCCGTTTTTTAATCCCGTCGATAGCGATATTTCTGTCGTGGAATCTGGTCGGCGCGGCCGCATCGGTGAGCTTCGACCCGAACTTTTTCTGGACTAAGAACGAAATCACCTCCCACGAACTGGTGGAAAAAATCGACACCTATAACAGTATGATCAACTGGACGACCGGAAAGGTACGCACCGAAATCGCGCTCACCATTAAGCTGGGCAATCCCAATATCGGGCAGTTATTCAGCGCGTACTCCGAGGAAATCCGCGAACAGCTTCGCCAGAACCTCATCAAGGCGCTGGGATACCTCCGCATCTCCGCGATTTTCAGCCTCAAGGATTATTACTCCCAGAAGAACGACATCCGTTTCGAGATCATCGACCGGGTGGACAGCGCGTTCTATTACCCGCCGGTGCAGAAAAATAACCAGTTCCACGGTATCGCCGAACTGAATCTCTACGGGAAGGACGGCCTCGCGACCCTGTTCTACCGCGATATCGAGGGAGTCGCGCTCCCGACCAATTACCCCTCGTCATCCTCATCGGAGTACTACGACAGCATCATCATCGATACCCTGATATTCAAGGAATTCAATCCCAGTATCGAGATGCGGATATACGACCAGGACGGCAGACTCCTTTACGGCCCGGAGATCGTGGATAAAAAAGTGCTGAACGAGAAGGGTATCTGCGAATTCACTACCAGCCTCTCCTACGCGTTCAAATCCCAGCGTTCGGGCACCAAGATACTTTATATCATGCCCATCGAGGTAAAGGGAAAGTCCGGTACCGATCTAATTATCCATAACGACGACGCGGCGAAAATAATGGCCAACCCGTTGTCCGTGAAGGCGCTCAAGCAGGCGCAGATAGTCGTAGTGAAGCCGGAGTACAACTAGGCGATGTTATTTCTGAAGGCCGGAGCCGCGGTATTATCGGGGAACCGTCTGGAAATCCCCGCCGCTTCCGCCGCCCCCCTGATGGAGAAGCTCGGCAAAAACTCCCGCCTCGCCTATTTCGATTCATCCCGTAAGGCC
>MIBD01000022.1:0-1357 GCA_001829395.1 Spirochaetes bacterium GWF1_49_6
CGGAGTTCGAGGATGCGGTCGATACGGAACGTCCTCGATTCCTTCCGGGTATGGCAGTATCCCTGCATACCGGTATATTTCTTACCCTTGAACTCCAGTTCGCCTGCGTACTCTGGGGTGATTGTCCGGGTGGATTTCGTGTCGTCCGTCTTGAGGTACACCACCTCGATCTTTTTATGCGCCTTGATCGCGTCCTGTATCGTCTGGAGCTTATCCTCCGCCGGGTTCTCCCGTTCGGCTATCCCGTAACGGTAGGCCGTCATATACTTCGTGACCCGCCAGTCCGTCCAGATACCTTTATCCTTCAGGGGCGCCCGCAGAACGATTCCGTCGAGCGTCTTGCACCGGCTGAGCGCGACATAGGTCTGCCCCGGCGAGAACGCGCCGCGCCCCATATCGATAATCACCCGTTCGAACGTTTTCCCCTGGCTCTTGTGGATAGTAACCGCCCACGCCAAACGGATGGGGTATTGGGTGAACATCCCCACCGGAGAGGAGAGTATCGAACGCGCGCCTTCGTCGTATTCGTAACGGAAGAGGCTCCATTGGAATTTCCCGACCTCGGCCGTGCCGCCGTCGTTCAGTTGGACAGTGATAATTTCCTCGTCCGTATCGATATCGAGAATTTTCCCCATCGAGCCGTTGACCCATCGCCCCGCGGAGTCGTTATTGAGCAGCATGATCTGCGCGCCCTTCTTGAGGACGAGCGGGTTCTCGGTGGGATAGTTCTTCTCCTCGAAGTCGCCGAGGACTTCCGCGCGGAACGTGTGTTCCTTCGACTTGATTTTCTCAAGGTGCCGGACGTTTATTTCCTGCGCGTTTTTGTTATAGGGGGTGAGCGATACATAAAATTTGCCCTCGGGCGGTTCGAAATCCCGGTCTACCCGGCGGTTCAGTTCCTCGACCATCTCCGGGCGGATAATATTCGTGCGGATGGCGTTCAGGATAGAGACGAACGTCTCGTCGCTCTGGCGGTAGACCTTCTCCAGTTCGACCAGTTCCATCTCGGAATTGCGGATAGCGTCGGCGGAGAAGAAATACGGGGTCTCGTAATGCTCCCTGAATATCTGTTCCTCGTGCGCACTGACGACAGGCGGAAGCTGGTAGAGGTCGCCGATGAAAATCATGCGTTTCCCGCCGAACGGTTTGCCGGGGCCGCAGTTCTTACGGAGAAACTCGTCCACACAGTCCAGCAGGTCCGCGCGCACCATCGAAACCTCGTCGATAATGATACTGTCGAGCTTACGGTATATATCGCTGTTTCGTTTTACTTTGTTTATTTTATCGAGCGTGATATCCGGGCGGAATCCGAAGAACGAATGAATCGTCTGACCCTGCACATTGAGGGCGGCTACGC
>MIBD01000022.1:1366-1487 GCA_001829395.1 Spirochaetes bacterium GWF1_49_6
CTAGCACCACGATATTCTTTTTCGTCAGGCCGCGGAAGTAGGAGAGCAGGGTGGATTTCCCGGTACCGGCTTTCCCGGTGATAAAAAGATTCCCCCCGCCGGTCTCCATCAGGCCGAGCGC
>MIBD01000022.1:1508-5304 GCA_001829395.1 Spirochaetes bacterium GWF1_49_6
CTCGATACTCATGCCCTATCCCGTTTTTTCGATACTGTGCAGGACAAGCCCCGAACGGAGCTTCGGCTCGAACCATGTCGACTTCGGGGGCATAATCATCCCGCTGTCGGCGATTTTCATCAGTTCCTCCACCGTCACGGGGTACATCGAGAACGCCGCTGCGGCCTCGCCCGCGTCGACCGCGCGGCGGAGTTCGGCGGAACCCTTGCGTCCCCCGACGAACTTGACCCGTTTGGAGGTACGGGGATCGGCGATTCCCAGCACGGGCGCGAGCAGGTTGTTCTGCATAATGGATACATCGAGCGCGCCTACCGCGTCGTTCGGGTCGTAACTTCCCGCCTTCGGCGTGAGCAGGTACGATTTGCCATCTATGTACATAACGACCGATTTCCCGGTGTCGGGGTCGTGCTTATCGGTGGGCGCGGCGTCGAAACGTTCGTCTATCTTTTTGAGTAAATCGTCCGGTGTCAGTCCGTTGAGGTCGGTCACGAGGCGATTATACGGGAGGATACGCAGGTGCGACCCTGGGAATGTGACCGCGAGGAAAAAGTTGTACTCCTCGCCGCCGGTGTGCTTCGGGTTGGCGGCCTCCATCTTCTTACGGGCGTTGAACGCGCTCGCCGCCCGGTGGTGGCCGTCGGCGATATACATGCACGGCAATCCCGCAAAGAAATCGTTCAGACTGCGGATATGTTCAGGGTCGGCGATATGCCAAAGTTTATTGGTAACATCGTGTTCGTCGGTGAAGTCGTACTGGGGCGGTGTGGCGAGCACGTCCGCGATAATCTCCTCGTACGCCGGGGAATCCCTGAAGAAGAGGAACACGGGGCCGGTATTGATCCCGAGGGTCAGAAGGTGATGCGTGCGGTCTTCCTCTTTATCCTTGCGCGTGAGTTCGTGCTTCTTGATATCCCCTTCGGCGTAATCGTCGCAGGAAGCCGCGATATAGATTCCATTCTGCGTCTTTCCCTGCCATGTCTGCGAGTAGAGATAATACGCTGGCTCCTTATCCTGCTTGTAGATACCGTCACGGAGGAAGCGCGCGAAGTTGTCCTTCGCCTTCCGGTACACCTGGTCCTCGTACTCCCCGACCGAATCGTCGAAATCCCCGTCGGCGCGGGAGATATGGAAGAACGACTGCGGATTGCCCTTCATGAACTGCCTGACCTCGCCGCGTTCGACCGTATCGTAGGGCGGGACGTTGACTTTTTCGATAATATCGGCGCGGGGACGTATCCCGCGGAACGGACGTACCTTCATGTGTGCCTCCTGTTGGAATAACGGGATATTATAAAGGAAACCGTCGGTAAATTCCATTTTTTATCTCGATAGCGCTGATTCAGGCTGCTTCGTCACTCGCTCCACGCAGTGACTTATTTCTCTACGGTTTTCAGTCTTCGTAACTCCTTCATTTACCCCCTTGCATACCGCCAGTAAAAGGTGTATATTATATAGAAGGAATTTGCCGATAAACCCGTCCGCCGTTTAACTTTTAAGCCCTAAATGCTGATAATATATATAGCGCGCGATTCGCAGGGGTTTGTGTAATAGGCGGCTGAAACGCGCTGAAAACGGGACTTCATCGCGCAGTTGAAAAAATATCCCTGAACGGGAGAGGAATTATGATAAAAAATACCATCCGCGTTATCGCGGTTACATCGTTACTGACGGTCGGGGCATGGGCCGCGACTATCGACGAGGCGATCTACCAGCTCGGGTATAAGATGTACCAGAGCGGGAATTACGCTCAGGCGGTCGACCAGTTCAACACGCTGATCGCGAAGCACCCATACTCCCCGTACTATATCGCGTCGGCGTACTACTGCGCGAAATCCTACTATGCGAAGGGGTGGTACGACAAGTCGCTCTACTACTACGGGATACTCGAACGGAAGGCGGAGACCGACACGCAGATGCGGCAGGCGGTATTCGGGATCGCGCAGTCGTACTACGGACTGAAGAGCTACGCGAACGCTGTGGGATACTTCGAGACATTCGCCGCGAACTATAAGAACTCCCCCGTGATCGACGCCGCGCACTATTACGCCGCCCGCTGCTGGGAAGCGTTATGCAAGAAGGATAATGCCCTCGCGCATTACCAGCAGATCGCGTTTTATTACCCGTTAAGCCCGTACTATAAATACGCGCTCGAGAAGGCGGTACAGCTCAGTCCGTACGACCTCAATTCCAAGAAAGATAAACCGATCGCGGACGAACCGCAGGTCGCGAAGAAGCAGGACGCCGGACTGAACGAGGTGGATTTCGAGGATTATATGACCCTCGAACCGGAACAAACCCCGAACGCGGATAAACCCGCCGATAATAGTCATCCTGAGCTTGTCGAAGGGCATGAGCCTGTCGATGGATACAAGTCCGCCGACGTGAAGGAAGGGTCGAACACACCTCCGGGGCAGATCAAGCCGTTGATACAGCAGGACGACTCCCAAGGAGGGGAGAAGTTCCAAGCGGAGACATGGACGTCGAAGCCGGATAATTCGGTGCATGTCAAACTCGGGGACGCGCTGTCGTCTGGGGACGTCTTCACCTCGACTACGGACGCCAAGCTGACGGTGACTAACTTCGTGATATCGTCGTTCACGAACTCCTATACGAACTTCATCCACTGCACGCTGACCAATCTCCTGACGAATATGATCGTCGTCACCCAGTATGTCGCGGTGCAGTCGCTGGATTCCAACACGGTACAGATACAGTCGATCAAGGCGATGAACGAGAAGTCGCAGGAGGAGATCGACAGGCTTCGACAGCTCCTCGAGATGAAGGCGAAACTCCTCGATCTGAAGGAAAAGACGCTGAACCAGAAACAGAAGATCATACTGACTGTGACCAATAAATAGGCGGGAATTATGATGAAAAAGGCTTTCGTTCTATTCTTATTCCTGTGCGTCTGCGGGATTCTTTTCGCTAACGATCTCGCGCTGAACGGGAAGAAGATCGGTTTCTATCTCGACAGCGGCTCGGGGCATTTCTATGTGGAAAACCCGTCTCCGTCGGAAACGGAACTGAAAAACCTGCTGTTCAAGGATAATCCCCCGACATCCTATATCACGCTGATCCTCGAGGGGAAACCGTACCGCCTGAACGACGGCCTATTGACAGTTAAGGAACCGTTCACACAGAAGGGATCGAAAATATCCGGGGTGTATACCCTGAAGCATATCGAATATAAGATAACGTTCATTCTTACCAACTCCGAGATGAAGGAAGAGAACGATTCTGTTATCTGTCTCATCACGGTGAAGAATACGGGGAATACCCAGGTAAATGTGGGCGCGCGGCTGCTGTTCGATACGTTCTATAACGAGCGTTGGGGCAAGCCCGAACTTTTCCTCGCGAGCGGCGAGAAGATCAACTATGAACGGCTTCTCTATGAGGCGAGTATCCCGGATTATATCTTTTCCGGTATCTACGACCCCGATAAAATCGAAGGTCTGTATATATACTCATACCTGAATCTCCTGCACCCGTCACGAATTATTATCGGGAACTGGAAAAAGCTCGACGAGAACGAGATGGATTACACGGTCGAGCCGCAGGGAAAGTTTAAATATAACGATTTCGCGAATAAGGACGCCGCGGTCGCGGTGTTTTTCGATAAAATCTACCTCAAGGCCGGTGAGACCATCAACTTCGGGTGTATCCTGACGCGAAAGATATTTACCTACGACGTGTTTAATAGCGATATGACCGATATTCAGTCGGTGGTCGAAGATGCGACCAACACCAATCTCACGGTAGTCATAGCCCCCGCCAATACGAACACTGTGAAGCCGAT
>MIBD01000022.1:5328-10736 GCA_001829395.1 Spirochaetes bacterium GWF1_49_6
CACCAACGCGATAGTCCAGAAGCCCGCGACGAATGTCAAACCGGCCGCGGTGAAGACCGATATGATCGCATCGGGAGAAGTTGACGGGAAAACCCCGGCCCCTCAGACGGGAGGTTCCGCCGATCTGGAGCTGATCAAGGCGCAGATTGCCCTGATGGAGAAATTGACGGCGCTGGTCGAGAAAATGGACAAGCAGATGACGATGCCTGCCGATACCCAGAAGCCGGCGGTGATTACTAATACGATTCAGCCTACGGTCGACCCTAAAAAGATCGAGGAGACCAAGCAGGCTTACGAGGCTGAACTCCAGAAACAGAAGGACGGGTATGAAAAAATGCTCGCCGCCCAGCAGAAAAATATCCAGGATATGATCGATACTTATGAAAAACGCCTGAACGAAGTCAATTCGCTGAAAAACAAGAACTACTCGCTGAACGAACTCGACAAGGCGCTGAACGAGCTGGATAATCAAATATCGCTGGTCGAGGAACTTTCCAAGCTAAACCTCGATTTCAAGACGATGCCTAAAGAACAACTCGACGCATTGAAGAAACAAGTGGAGACGATGGAATCCAAGCTGCTGAAACTTAAAGTCAAATAGGGCGGCATGATGGAAAAGATACGTGTGCTTGTGGTCGACGATTCCGCGATCGTTCGGAGCCTCCTCGACGAGAAACTCAATGAGTTCCCCGATATCGAGGTGATCGGCACCGCCCCCGACCCGTATATCGCGCGCGATAAAATAGTCAAACTCCAGCCCGACGTCATCACCCTCGATATAGAAATGCCGCGTATGGACGGGCTGACCTTCCTCCAGAAACTCATGACCTATTACCCGTTCCCGGTGATTATCGTCAGTTCGGTGACCGCCAAGGATTCCTACGCATCCATCAAAGCCCTCGAGATCGGCGCGTTCGACGTAGTCAATAAGCCCGGCGGGAGTATCACTGTCAGCGATATTATCGACGATATAGTCTACAAGATACGTCAGGCGGCGATGGTCAAGGACGTCTATGTCAACCGGCGGCTGGCATTGGACGGCAAGCTGGTCAAGCGTCCCGCAGTGCACCACGACCCGCATATCCTCAGTAATATCGCCACTACCGATAAATTGATCGCGATAGGTGCGTCCACCGGAGGCACGGTGGCGCTCGAGTATATCCTCCGCAATCTCCCCCCGAACCTTCCGCCGATAGTGGTGGTCGAGCATATGCCGACCCAGTTCACGAAGCAGTTCGCGGAACGTCTGAACGAGATTTCACCGCTCGAGGTGAAGGAGGCCGAGGAGGACGACCTGATCGCCCCCGGGACTGTCTATATCGCGCCGGGCGGGATGCATATGACTGTCTACCGAAAGGGCGCGCTTCTCTATACCCAGTACACGGATACCGAGAAGGTGCATTTCCAGAAACCGTCGGTGGACGTCCTGTTCGAGTCGGTCGCGCGGGAAGCTGGACGGAACGCGATCGGGTTCCTGCTGACGGGGATGGGGAAGGACGGAGCGAAGGGGCTTCTCGCGATGAAAGAGCGCGGGGCGCACACGGTCGCGCAGGACGAGCGTTCGTCGATCGTGTGGGGTATGCCCAAGGCCGCGATCGATATGGGCGCCGTCGACGAGGTAATCCCGTTAGACGACGTACCCCGCAGGATAGTGGAGTTGTCGCAGAGGAAGGGATAAGTTGAAAGTGACAAGTTAAAAGTGGAAAGTGAAAGGCAAACAGCCGGGGAAGCCATCCCCCGCATTCGCGGAGGACAAGCAGAGTGGAAATTGCCGCAGAGACTCAGAGGACACAAAGGGGGAAATGTTAAACCCGATGTTTCACGCGGATCGCGCGGAATAGACGGATGAGAGCGGATGAGCGCGGAGGGACTGTATAGCAAAAGAAAAGTATTATCAATATTTATATATCAACTCTGTATTTTCCACTATCTATTTGTTTCTGTAAACAGTTTAAACATAAATGAATATATCCTGAGACTTCAAAATTTACTTGTGTAATAGGCCCAGGTTCATTTTGTGCTGTACAACCCTCGAGTTTTAATGAACATAATCCTGGAATTATTTCATTTGTTGTTATTATTAATACTCCCTCTCTTCCATTTCTTAATATATTTTGTAATTCGGCTGTTTTATTACTCTCTTTTTGAGAAACTCGAACAGCTTCTTCCCTAAGACGAATTCGTTGAGTAATTATTGGTAAAAATCTTTTATTTGCATCTTCTACCCAATCATAAATCCAATGTTTGTTATTTTTTATATCACTTTCAGTAGCCATCCATGAGATTTTATTTTTGTTAACATGTGCTTTATGAACGCTTAAAGTGAAAGAAGTGGGATGCTCAAATAATTCTTTCCAATCAGAATCAACATTTCTGTTAAGTATAAACTCAACATCATACAAAGCTGAATATTGATTATTCTTTCCAATAATTTTCGCTTCTATTATCGTAACTAACTGTTCTTCTGGATTAGGTGATAATTCCTGACGATGAATTACGCTCCTTTCGGATGTTTTTATAACCTCAGTAACTTCTGGAATTAATCTTTGTAATAAAGTATTTAATCCATTATGATAATTATCTCTAAAATCAGCATATAGTTTATCCCGCAAGAAAATTGGAATTTCACAATCTTCTATTAAAAGTGGTAATACAAAGACTTGTTTTTGTTGAAGTTCCTTTGAAAGAGCTGTGTTTAATTCCAACTGAACCCAAGGTGATTTTACTGAATTTTTTGACAAGACGATTGCCAACCAGCCACTTTCATTTATTCCTGAGCTAATTCTTTCAATAATAGAATCTCCAACTTTAATTTCCCATTCATCAACCCATACAGGAACGTTTTTAAGTTTTAAATCATTTGCTATTCTATGTACAAATTCGTTATCATTTGATGAATGGCTAAGAAATATCTTGGCTGGTTTCATTATTATACCCTTAAAAAAATTGATATTACAATTAATGATTTCTTCAAATCGTTTTAATATTATACTTTTAATATTTGTCAATCCCCACGCTGTAATCCCGTAAATATATTTTCCAGAGTCTTAATTTTCGAACCCCGCCGATTTGCCGCGATTCTTCCAAGCGAAACAGGCAGGAACGCCGTTGTTCGAGCAGTACCAGTTTGGTATTAAGCGACGCCTGATGTGAGTTACGGCGTTCCCTGTTTCGCGCCGCTGTTCCCGGGAGCGGCATTACGGCGGGGCAGTCTTTCTTTGTTCCTTTCTTTCTGCTGTCAGAAAGAAAGGAAAGAGTGTTGTTGGTAATAAATTGCATACCGGTCATCGAGTGTCCGAAGGGATTATCGAAATGAAACGGCGAAGATACAATAATGGAGTTAGGTTATAGATTGCTTCACCCTGCGGGGTATCGCAATGACGGGGTTTTCCTCTGTGCACTCAGTGTCTCTGTGGCTATATTTCCCCATCCGCGCCTATCCGCGTGAAAATTGGGTTGCTGAAACGCTAGATCATGGCGGGCTGTAGTTTCAGTTTCTTCAATGGATTGAAATTGTATTCACTCTTTATTCGGGATATTAATTCGGAAACAGAAATGATTTCATTATTTTTATACCCGTTGGTTCCGCTGCAAAGAATACCTTCATTAATGTTTCCTTTTTGCGAATTCATTAATGCCATAGAAATACAAAAGGAAACTTCCTTGTAATCGCAGGTGTGTAAACATTTATAAGGGCATGCTTTCGGTTTACGTTTACCCTTTAATACTTCAACGATAAATTTGTTTTTAATGATTCTCAGTGGCAAACCGACCGGGCTTTTTATCACGATAATATCATTTTTGTTGTTGCAGTTCAGGTATTGTTTTTTAAACTCCATATCGGCATCGCATTCATCGGTAGTAATAAACCTTGTTCCGAGCTGCGCTCCCGATGCGCCCATTTCCATATACTTTCTTATATCCGAACCGGTATAAATTCCACCGGCGACGATAACGGGAATCGGTTTACCGAACATTTGCTGATATTTTTCAGCAACGCTGAGAACCTTAGGTAATTGTTGGTCCAATTTAAAGATATCCTGATTAATTTCGTCTGCTTTGACGCCCTGATGCCCGCCTGAAAACGGACTTTCAAGAATAAGCGCATCAGGAATATAATTGTAAGATTTTTGCCATTTTCTAATGATTAAATCTGCCGAGCGTTCGGTAGAAATGATCGGGATTAGTTTAGTCTTTGACGAACCGTTTAGATATTTAGGTAATCCCAACGGTAATCCCGCTCCCGATATAATGATATCAGCGCCTTCTTCGATTGCTGTCCTAACCATGTCTTCATAATTAGTGAGGGCGACCATGATATTCACAGCCAATATCCCGTTAGTAAGAGTTTTTGCCCGCTGAATTTCCTTTCGTAATCCTCGGATATTTGCTTCCAGATAATTCTTATATATATCAGGTTCGCGAAATCCCGGCATAACAGCGGAGATAGTACCTACACCGCCTGCGTTTGCTACTGCGCTCGCCAGACCGGACAACGACACTCCGATACCCATTCCGCCTTGAATGATAGGTACTCTTACTTCAATATCACCGATTTTCAATGTTCTCATCTTTTTAACATCCAACTATTTTATTAACCTTCTGTAAACAATAACTTAGATAATAGCTTTGCTTCTTCGGCTTCTATATACCATATATCTAAAAGACTTCGCTGCTTTTTGTTATATCTATTACAAAAAACATCAGTCTCAGTCATCGGGAAATATTACAGAGCATCATATAGTTTTCCCAATTTTCAGTATGAGGGTTAGCGGGGGCGATGATAGTAAAAAGAGATTTAAGGAAGGTTTTCTTAATTTCTTCTTAAAAAGACAGAGCTATGTTAGTTTAATCACTGTGAATCGAAATGTCAAATATATATAAGGTGTATTTAATATTTTATAATACTTTTAGAATTTCCCCAATTCCTGCACAGAATAAGGGTTATAGATTGCTTCACCCTGCGGGTATCGCAATGACGGGGTTTTCCTTCTGTGCACTCTACTTGCCCTCGCTTGTCCCCGTAGGGGGCGATACGGGGGTGTTTCTGTGAAGGATTTCTCCCATCCGCGCATATTTGCGTCATCCGTGTAATCCGTGTGAAAATAGGGAGTAGATTGCCCCCGGTTATCGAATGACAGAAGGACGTATCGGGATAACACGGCGAAGAATGCCATATTGGATAGAAGTAATAGATTGCTTCACCCCTCGGGTATCGCAATGACGGAATATATCCCTCGGCAAGCTCGGGATGACGGACTAGAATTATAAAAATTAACCGATCAGCACTTTCTCTTCCGGGAAGCCCAAACGCGTCGTCTTGCCGATCAGCCCCAGTGCGAATACGAGCGATAACGGCCCGACCCGTCCGAGGAACATGGTCAGCACGATCATGATCTTGCTCGCGT
>MIBD01000022.1:10761-11721 GCA_001829395.1 Spirochaetes bacterium GWF1_49_6
CGATAGGCCGACAGTGCCGAACGCCGACACGCATTCGAAAATGACCTTCGCGAGCGGGAATTTCGCGGTCGCATCGGGGAGCCGTTCGATAGACGAAACGACGATAATTACGAATATGACCCATATAAGCGCGAGAAAGAATATAGCGAGAGCCTTCCGCACAGTGACGAGCGATATATCCCGCCGCATGAGGGTGACCGAACGGCGCTCCCGCAGGGTGTTGAAGATAGTGAACATAATGATGACGAACGTCGATGTCTTGATACCGCCGCCGGTGGAGCCTGGGGACGCGCCGATAAACATCAGCAATGAGATAAATAATAGCGAAACATCCTTCGCGGAATTGAAGTCGACCGTATTAAAACCGGCGGTACGCGCGGTTACCGACGAGAACATCGCCCCGAGGAACGTATCGTTGATGCCCGCGTTCTTGAAGATATTGTCGCTTTCCAAAAGGAAAAAGACGACCGCGCCGAATAGGATCAGAAACCCGGAAGCCAGCAGGACGATTTTCGTGTGCAGGGACAGGCGGCGTTCCCGCTGACGCACCCGGCGGATGACGTTGACCATCACCGCGAACCCGATACCACCGAGGAAGATGAGGCTAATCATCGTCCAGTTAACCAGCCAGTCGCCCCGGTATTTCATTAAACTGTCTGGAAATAGCGAGAATCCCGCGTTGCAGAACGCCGATATGGAATGAAAGAGCGACGAGTAAATAGCGTCGCCGAGGGGCATTGTTGAAGCGAAGCGGATGAATAGTAACCCCGCGCCGATAAACTCTATGATAAACGTGGTGATGATGATGGAAGAGAGAAAGCGCCCCGTACTTTTCGTGTTCAGTTCGTTGACCGCGTTCTGGGTGGTGAAACGGTTATACAGGCTCATCTTCTCGCCGATGACGGTCCAGAAGAATCCCGCGAATGTCATGATTCCCAAAGCGCCGATCTGTATCATCGC
>MIBD01000022.1:11730-14481 GCA_001829395.1 Spirochaetes bacterium GWF1_49_6
CGTCTGGCCGAAGCGGGAGTAAAATGTGCCGGTATCCACTACCGTCAGTCCGGTGACGCAGACCGCCGAGGTCGCGGTGAATACGGCGTCTAAGAGTGATAACGGGACATCCGGCTGTACGCGGGAGACAGGCAGATAGAGCAGCATTGTCCCGACCAGTATGATGGACGCGAACGATAACGCGATCAGGGTAAAGGAGCCGATCTTCGGGGTGTTTTTCCGGGGGAAAATAACCGTGAAGGTGGAAAAAAAGTAACCTAAGAGGAAAAATATCGAGACCAGCGAAAGGATAATGAGGAAATCGGAATGATAGAGGAGTTGGTCGCCGGAAAGAAAGATATTAATCGGGATAATGAATTTCAGGAAACCGAACCAGACGAGATTCGACATGGCGGATGCGGAAGCATGCGGGGTTTCCTTGCGCGCCAATGCGAGGATGTGGAATAGGATCGCGATAACGGTGGTGTAAAACGCTATATCGATAGCGAATATGAGGTCGGCGCGCGTCTCGAAGCTCAGAATCGAGCGCACGAAGAATAGCGAAGCGAATGAGAGAGAGAGCAGCTTGATTCCCTCGATAATCCTATACCACATAGAGTTTATCCTGTTAGAACTTCGCGGTGTATCCTAATGAAAGCACCCTATTAAAGGATAAACTGAAAAACTCATATTGTAAAGTAAAACCGAGCTGAAAACTTGGGATGGGGACGAACGCGATAATAAACGACGGCAGTATATGTTCGACACGGGTAAAATCGGCGTAGATATTCTCCACTGTAATCCCGAAATGGAGATAACGGGTATTCAGGGTCGCGCCGAAAAAGAACGTCGAGTTCGTCATACTCCGCATCCCCTCGGGGAGGAGCGGGATACGAATGCCGAAAGTGAAGATATTTTTCTCGCCGAAGACATAATAGTTTTGCCCGATATTCGCGTAGAATCCGTATATGGATGACGATATCCCGTTGGGATCGAAGTAGGCGCCGTTATGCCCGTAGGCGAAATGATCGAACCCCATAGAGAAATTCATCCACTGCGACTGCTCGTACAGGCTGAACTTGATATACGCGACGGGGATATTTACCGTGATCTTGTCGGCGCCGATCAATCCGTCGAAATTCTCCGATACCCCGATGGAAAGCATACCGAATATGCCCACCAGCAGGCGGATATTCACTCCCCCGTTATCGTACATCGAAAACTGCGATAGGAAATCGCCGCGCATCAGGTTATCGGTGGTGGGCACTGAGCCGATGAACGGGATACGGGTGACTGCGGGCGAGGTTTCCGGGGATTGTGACGGCGCGGAGGAGGCCGACAGGTCGACATAGTTGGGTTCGTCTATAATAAAGTCGTCCGCGGCGTGTAAATTCAGTATTCCGGTAAAAACGAGGGCTAAAACAAACGCCCCGGTAAAAATATGCTTCATTTTCTCCTCCATGTCATGAGATTATCCTGTAAAGAATATCGGAACAAAAAATGAAAAGGTGATTTCTTGACAGAAATTTTTAAGGGACTTAAAATTTAGTAATATAATTTATTATGATGAGGAAACAAAAAAGGAGGTTCTTCATATGGCTGATATTATCGATAAGGTGAAAGAAATTATTGTGGACAAGCTCGGAGTAGAAGCATCTGCTGTGAACGAGCCGGCCGCTTTTATCGAAGACCTTGGAGCGGATTCTCTTGATATTGTTGACTTGATTATGGCTCTGGAAGAAGAATTCGGTATCGACATTCCTGATGAGGAAGCGCAGAAACTTCGCACTGTCGGCGATGCTGTATCCTACATTAAGAATCATCAATAAGAGGAAACGAAAAACGTATTTTTCCCCCTATTGACTAAATCGGCCCCGCTTAGGCGGGGTCTTTTTTTTACGGAAAATATTTCACACCTACCCCTTGTTTTTTTTTATTCGCTGTGATACGATATTCATAGGTTTATTTATCCTTCAAAAATAAAATTTTCCAATAGGAGGAGAATATGAAGAGAATTTTGGGTGTACTGTTCATGGTAGCGGTAGTTACCGTAGCCGCGCAGGCGAAAGTTTATTCGTATAAGCCGGCGAATATGTCTATCGATATTCCCAGCGGATGGACCACTGAAGAAGTGAAGGGTGACGAAAATTATCTCGAAGTGAAATCTCCCAATAGCGAAGTCATTATTTATCTTGAGTATTATGACAAGGGCGGTTTCGGCAAATATACCGCTGATGAAGAATATGAGTATCTTGAAACCCGTCTCGGTAAAATTTTGGGTGATAAAGCTCTTGATATTACCGATCAGTTTGAAGAAACCGTCAACGGGATGCAGGTTTACGCTATTTCCGGTTCTTATGACGACGCTGATTACGGTAAGGCTTATGTTTACTGCGGCGCGTTCGAAACCGGCAAACAGCTCAGCACATTGACCGTCGACGTACTTGAGAGCGATATGAAGAAGTTCAAGAACCAGGTCAACAAAATTATCGACAGCGCTAAAAAGTTAAAATAATCCGTTTCTTTTTGATTGACGGGCTATCCGAAAGGATAGCCCTTTTTTGTTATCGTGTATAGCGAATATCATAGCTGCTTAATCAAATGAAATGGGGGATGGCTTTTACAGCTGCCATAGTTTCATCACGGGCAGGCTATAGACATGATGCATTAGGTTGAATTCGGGAAAGATGTCATTCAATGACAAAGACCGCCCCTTAGGGCATGATGACGAAGAAGGGATTTTGCGTCACTGCGATGCCGCGAAGCGGCGAA
>MIBD01000023.1:0-178 GCA_001829395.1 Spirochaetes bacterium GWF1_49_6
ACTATTTTTTCATGCTTTTTTTCGCTTTATCGAGCACCATAGTAACATTAGTCTTGATCCAGTACGGATTCAGCCATTCCTCGCTATTCACATACACCCCCTGAATCAGCATCCCGAAGTGCAGGTGATCTCCGCTCGCCACACCGGTCTTCCCGGTCAGCGCGATCTTGTCTCCCGC
>MIBD01000023.1:212-1805 GCA_001829395.1 Spirochaetes bacterium GWF1_49_6
GTGCAATGCCCGTACATCGAGTACAGCCCCATTCCGTGACTGATGACCAGCGTGTTCCCGTAACCCCCGTTATACCCGGAGAATATTACCGAACCGTCGTTGCCGGCGTAGATCGGATCCTTCGGCTCGTTCGCCATATCCACACCCATGTGAATCGATTCGCTTTTCTTCGCGCCCTCGAAATAATACTCGCGCACCTTCCCGAAGCCGGACGTCACCCTCCATTTCAGCAGAGGTTTGAACGCCTTCATCTTGAACATCTCGATAATTCCTTCCGGGTGTATCGAGGCCAGCTCGGGAATATTGACTTTTTTCTTCTCGATCATCTGCTCCCGGTAATAGGCGTATTTATCGATACCCTCGAGATTCGACATCGGCAGGCCGAGTTCCTTCGTTTTATCCTTTTCGAACGTTTTACCGAGTTCCACCTTGCCCACCGCGAATTTGACATCCTTGACGTTCAGGGAGATTTTATTGGTGGACATATTGCCCGCCTCGTCCGATGCGATTATCCATGCGGCGTAGTCGGAGTTTTTCACGTACCACCCCACGAAGCACAGGTAATACCCCTCGCTCTGGAAGGGCTGAGGGTAAAATTCTTTTTTAGTGTTATCCTTAATAATCACCGATTTCAGGTTCGCGTCGTCCGCCTCGAAAACCACGAGCGCGGAGCCGCCCTTCTTGATCTCCGGCGATACCGCGAGCACCTTCAATACAGGGGAAGTCATATCCTGCACTACCACCGCCGTAACCACATTCGACTTAATCGCGGGCACCCATAGCTTGATCATCAGCCGCTCGTCGAGCGGATACGGAAGGAAGGACGGGTATGCGGCGGAAATAGTCAGATTGGTAGGCGTGACCGTCACCTTCTTATTCGTTAGGTAAATCTCCTTCTCGCCGTCCATCAGCACCAGGTCGTACTCGGTCGGGACAAACGCGCCGATGAAGCTCACCTTGAGGGGATAGTTCATATTCCATACCACCGGGTCGCGGTCGATATAATCCACCGTAATCTGCCCGGCGTTCACGCACGACCATACCCCCGCGGCGAGGATAAAGGTATAGAAGAATGATAGAATTCTTTTTTTATGCATTACGGAAAACGCCTCCACAGGTAGTCGCGTCTAAAAATTCATCGATAAAAGTGTCCGCGGTTTTTACGCGCATAAGAGTCTAACGGAAACCGCCGGAATTTACAAAAAATCGCTCTAACTATTTGAAATTATCGGAATCGTCCGTTATAATAGTGAAGTTCAATGAGTGTGCTGCACACGCATTCCCGTGATGGGGTGTTGTAGTTTTTTTATCGGAATGAATAGTGTTATAAGATGGGTGATTAGCTCAGTTGGTTTAGAGCACCTGCTCGACAAGCAGGGGGTCGCTGGTTCGAATCCAGTATTACCCAAGGATAATAGAAGGTTTCATTCGGGCGATTGGCTCAGTCGGTTTAGAGCACCACGCTCACATCGTGGGGGTCGCTGGTTCAAGTCCAGTATCGCCCAGTAGGCGGCAGGGAACTGCCGCTTTTTTGATTCTGTTGATATCTTCACTCCTCCCCCTATTTCGATAAACGCCGGATGTTTTTCGCGT
>MIBD01000023.1:1837-4210 GCA_001829395.1 Spirochaetes bacterium GWF1_49_6
CACTATACATGGAGGCGGATATGCAGATACGACGATACCGCGCTGACGACAAGGAACGGGTAATCGAACTGAATCGTACGGTCATGCAGGCAATCGAATTATATATAGACACGGGGCATAACCATGATGATTATAATAATATCGAAGGCGTATATCTCAATAATAACGGCGAGTTTGTCGTAGGTATTCAGGACGGCCGAATTATCGCCACCGGGGGTTTCAAGCCGCACGGGAACGGTATCGCCGAAGTAAAGCGGATACGTGTCGACACGGGGTATCAGCGAAAGGGATATGGGCGTATGATACTCGAATACCTTGAAATGAAAGCTAAAGCAATGAAATATAGGGGATTTATCCTTGAAACCTCGGTTATACAAATCGCCGCACAGCATCTATATAGAAATCTGGGATTTATTGAGACCGGACGGGAAATTATTCTTGGTTTCGATTGCATCTGGTTCCGTAAAGACTTTTCCCGGGATTGAACGGAAACGATGATGGAACTCCTTCACTTTCCTGCCCGCGCTGAAAAAATTCAACTTGCTCCGAACACGAGCTATATTTTAGTACCAGCGCCTTCCTCATATCGGGATTAGTCTGCGCGGCAGTCCCGGAATATTCTTTTACTCATAACATGCCGCTTTCCTTGAATAAAACCCGTTAGGGAAATATAATATAGTAGAGAATATAAATAGTGCGAGGTGGACATGAACCCGCGGATTATGGACAAAATTAAGGACGCAAAGAGCAAATACGAACCGGAAGGGTTTATTATTCTCGGCGTGTTCGGATCATACGCCCGTGGAGAGGAAACCCCTGAGAGCGATGTGGATATACTTTATGAAATCACGCTGGAGTTTATAAAAACTACCGGGGGATGGGGGACTTTTTACCGGCTGGATTGCATTCGAACTGAATTGGCGGAACTGTTCGGAATGAAGGTAGATATAGCGGATAAATCGGCTTTGCGGGAAATCGGGAAAAAGTACATTTTGCCGGATCTATTAGTAGTTTAGATGATTTTCATATATAAAAATGTCGCACCGGTGCGACATTTTTGGAGGAAACAAGTGGGACGAAATGACGGAGTATTAGATATGCCCGACAGTGGAGATATTAACGAATATAATAAATTAGTAAGTAAAGCTCTACAAGCCAGAAGAAAGATAGAAACCGGATTCATTGAATTAGCTGAGAGTATCTATGATATCCATAAAAAGAAACTATATCGAATCAAGTACAGTACCTTTAGGGAGTTCTGTGAAGAGGAATTGGGGTTTTCAGGGCAAACTATTTATGTCTATATTTCAATATTAAAACTCATTACATCTTATCCTGATTATTTTCCAAAGGAAAGAGCAATTGAATTCGGTCATAAAAAAATGCGGTTTATTACTGAAGGTGTAAACACAATTGATAATAAAAACCTTGATAAAGAAGGAAAAGAAAAAAAGAAGATTGAAATTCTAGAAACAGTTTCACCTGAAATGGCTTCGACCGAGATTGAATCATATATTGAAGATATAATTAGCGATTTACCATAAGCAAAGAATAATATTAGCGGGAACCATAATGCAGGACATTATCTCAAAGCTCGGCGGCGCGTCCGCTGAAATCATCGGCTCAATCACAAAAGGCGATACTATCGCGGTATATTCCGAGGACACCGCAGTCGTGTTCGAGAACGACCGTCTCAAGGCGATCGAGGAATCCCAGCGTTTCGCGGTGGGACTCCGCTTATTCGAGAACGGACGCGTCGGCAACTCGTTCGTGAACTCGCTCGACGATATCGGCGTATTGGTGCGTAACGCCCGCGAGAGCGCCTTGTTCGGCGACCAAGTCGAAATCGGCCTCCCGCCCGCGAGTGACTTCCCCCGCCCCCAGCTTTACTATCCCGAGGTGCTCGATTACCCCAAGGAAGAAGCGGTGAGAATCGGCGAGGACGCGGTACGGCGGCTGAAGGATATCGACAACCGCGCCCAGCTCAATATCGAAATTACGAAGGGGCGGACGTTCGAGTCTCTGCGGAACACGTCGGGATTCGACGGGTCATTCGAGGAGACCGGGTTCTCGTTCGGGGTGGCGATGAATTTAGTCGAGGACGGCGGCGGGCTTCTGGATATCGGCTACGGCGACTCCGACTACAGCACGAACCTCGACTGGGACAAAATTTTCGAGACAGTCGAATGGCGCTATAAGAACGCGATGACGACCGTTGCTATAGAAAGCGGGGAATACTCGCTGCTTCTCGCGCCGGATGTGGCCGATCTGCTGATCGACCCGGTGCTGATCGCCTCCAACGGTAAAAATCTCTATAAAGGCATATCGGTGCTTTCCCAAAAGGAGGGACAGAAGATCGCCGGGGAGATGTTC
>MIBD01000023.1:4266-13211 GCA_001829395.1 Spirochaetes bacterium GWF1_49_6
CGACGGCGTGGTCGCGGGCGCGATGCCTGTGATCGAGAACGGCGTATTCCGCAACTTCGCGTTCGACCTCACGACAGCGTGGAGACTGGGCCGCAGCGGTAACGGGCGCGCGAGACGGGGGATTACGGGACTCCCGAACCCCGGCTTCTCGAACCTCATCCTCTCGACCGGTAAAAACTCCCTCGAAGAGATGATCGCGTCGATCAAGAAGGGAATCTACCTGATCTCGCCGCTCGGAGGCGGGCAGAGCAATATGACCGCGGGCGACATATCGGTCAATATCGGGCTGGGGTATTATATCGAGAACGGCAAGATACGCGGGCGCGTAAAGAACGCGATGATCGCGGGCAATGTGTACGACTGGCTGATGTCCGTCTCGATGATGGAAGACCGCCTGCATAAGCTCGGCAGTATGTTCGCGCCGCATATCCTGATAGATAATGTTTCGATAGCGGGGTAAATACTATGAAAATAACCTATAAATTATTCGCGGTCATTTTCACCGCAGTCACCTTAACTGCCGGGGGATGTTCCAGCAGGGAATGGGTGAAGCCGGACGATAACGGCACGGTGTCGTTTTCGTTCTATATCTTTATGCAGATCGACGGGGAAAAGCATAGCGCCAACGGAGACGCGGTGCTGATCCGTAATTCGCTGTTCAAGTTCCGCATCTACGACAATATCGCCGGGCAATACCTGATGGGATTCGTCTCGCATACCAACGGTTTGAACGAAATGATTCTCCCGTTGGATAAAACGGTGGTGAAAAAGAACGATCCTGAGCTTTCCAGAGTGCTAACCGGCTTTTTATACCTGTTTTTTACCGCATCCGACGGCAGCGAATTTAAAAACGAAAAAATAGTTGATTTTTCCATCGAAAGTAATAAAATAAAGAGTGTGTCGATTCCTTACGGGAATTCGAATTTAAAAGTTGAGGTGCTGAAAGTCACTCCTGAAGGTTATCCCACGCGTCTGCGGATAGTGGGCGGTAAAAACTGGATGGTCTTCGATATTCTGGAATACCGTATGGCCGATTTTGTGTTAGAAACTGGGGACTACCGCGAATACTGGGCGGAATCCCCGAAGCCCTTCATCGAGTGGATAGGAGATGTTTATGGCGGAGGATAAGCTCCACAATATGCAGTCCAAGCTGGGTATCCCGGACCTGGACGATGGAAACAGAAAAGACCTTTTCCAGCGGTTTGTCGATTCCGGCGGAAAGGTAGTGGATCTGAATAAAGCGAAGGAAGCCGAGCTGCTCAAACAGCGCGCGGCTATGAAAGGCATACCTATCGCCCCTGACGGCGGGATGTCTAAGCAATCGGGGTATCCCGATAAATCCCAGAAAGCCGCACCGAAAGCCGTCATCACCCCGTCAATCGCGGAGGAGATGAAAAAGAACCCCATCAACAAAATGATCGAGCGTTTTTCCGCGCGCATGGGATGCACATTCAGCGGAATCCTGTCGTTTTTCTCCAAGAAATTTAAATCATCCTTTGTCTCCCTGATCTGTGAAAAATACCAGAATACCCTGCTGGAATCCCGCATGATTCTCGCATCGGTAATCTACCAGAACCAGATGATCGCCAGCGAGATAAAGAAACGGCTTGCCAACGATCCCTCGCAGCCGTTCCTGTACGAACTCCTGCACCGTTACGATAAACTGTTCGACGAGGAATTATTCAACAGGTTGGGATCGATGAAGGTCGACCCGTTCTGCGTGGACGATATGAAACCGTTTATACTCACTCTATTCAAACCGCTCTATGTAATGAAGTCTTATGCCGAGACTCTCCGGCGGGTGACCGAAACCGCGCTCCTGTACGAGAAGGAACTCCGCAGGCTCGATTCCGGGATTACGTTCAATAACAGCCGTTCGGTCAACGCGAATATTACCTTTATTTTCCAGAAAGTGTATCCCCGGCTTTTTTCCCTGATTGATTATTACTATAAAGAGGATACCCGCGATAAGGAGATTTCGTTCAATAACTACATCAAGATAACCGATGAGGACTCTATCGGCACCCTCACCCAGAAATGGAAAGAGGAGGTGGAGTTCGAAGCGGTCAAGGAACATGTAAAGGAATCGATTCGCGGGGAGGAGATAGAGGGAGAGGCTCCATCATTGGCTGTATCTGCGTCCGGCTCGTCGGTCCCTTCCCATGTCATCCAGGAACCGTTAAAAAAGGGCTTGGAATTAATCATAAAGCATGTTAATTTTATTAATATCATCAACGCGTACCGTGAGAAAAAAGACCTGCGCGCCTTATTCGGCATGAACGATAAAGTTTTTCTCACCTATTCGCTGGTGGATTTCTTCGATAAGGAATACTCGTCGATATTTACGGCGAGTAAGGTAAAGTTCAATGTGATTCTCAATTACGGTAATAGGCAGGATGTAAAAAAGGAGCTTGCAGACGCATATTACAGGATTAATTCCATATTCGAACGGGTGAACGAGTACCTGAAGGTCATCCGGGAAATCCGCAAGATCGAGACAGACGGTTACCTGAGCCTCGAGGAACGCAGCGGAAGGATGAACCAGCATTCCATACAGCGCAGCCAGATTTCCCGCGCATTACGCAAAGACGCGCGTTCTCTGTTCGAAAATTTTTCAAAGACTCTTTTATTCATCGTGAATGATTTCGATACCAATAAAAGTATCGTGCAAAATCCCGACGATGTTCTCGAATTCAATCAGCGGGTTGACGGGCATCGGGTGATTCATGGAAACAAGGTGATTGATATTATTCGAGACGCTTATTATCTCAGTTTTACCATTCACTACTTGTTGCTCGAGGGTGACTTGGGGGGTTCTTCAGTGGTACTGGAAAAGCCGATTTATCTCCCGGTTAGAATGGAGTAGACAAGGAGGACTATATGAAAACGTTTATGGTTGGCGTGTTAGTTTTTTTCGGTCTTATAATCTGCTCAGCAGTGTTTGCGGGCGAATCAGATTCCTATTTCACATACCAGAGTCCGTATGACCCCCTATTTGTGAATCTCGACGCATCATCGAGCAACATGTTGATCGAATCGTTATACAGTGAGGATTTGAATCTGGTATTCAGCGCGCTCAAGAAAATAGGCGATATCAAGTTAAAGGCCGCAAAGGTTAACGTGAAGGACGTCTTAGGATTTGCCAATCCCGCCGCCAATTACGGCAAACCGATGGAACAGGCGAAGCGCAAGAATATTTACCTTCTATCCATCTGGGTCCTCGGCCGTATCGGCGACGATAAGGACGCGGAAATTCTCGCAAGCTATATTAAAGACAGTTCCGATATCGAGACCCACTACTATATCATCCTCGCGTTGGGCGAGTTAGCGCCGTCTGTGAAAGCCCTTGATGCTCTCAATAGAATGACGGAGTATGTCACCGACGAGCGCCTCGCGAAGGCATGCATTAACGCGATACTGAAGCATAACTCCAAGACTTCGATCATTCCGCTCCTGAAGATGTCGGAACGCCCGATATTCAGCCCGGAGTTTAAGAAGATTATCGCGAATACGATTGACCAACTGGGTAAAACGGGTAAATAATTCTTCATTACTGATCATTCGGACAGGCTTTATGAATCGTTATGGTGATGTTGTCGAGGTCGAGGTAGAAAATGTACTCGTCAGCGATAATAATTTTCTAGTTATTCTGCGTGAGAGACATAACCGGAAACGAATAGTCCCCATTTCCGTGGGAGTATTCGAGGCTAATGGAATCCTCATGGCGTTGGAACAGGTGGTCAACCGCCGCCCGTTTACCTACGACATTATGAAAACCATCCTGACCGGGTTCAATCTCCATATCCAGAAGCTGATCATATCGGAGCTCCGTAACGATATATTTTACGGGATTCTTTTTATCAGCGACGGGAAAACGGTGCAGGAGTTCGATATCCGCCCGTCCGACGGTATCGCGCTGGCGCTGCGTTACAACAGCCCGGTTTTTGTCGCCGAGCAGGTTTATTCCACCCTCGAAGAAGAGAACAAGAATAAGCCCGGCGGAGCGATAGCGCCGGCGGACAGTATCGATAACGACGAGGATATCGATTCATACGAGCCGGACGATACGCCGATGGAAGAAGAAGCGGACGAGAACCAGAATATCCGGCAGTCCGATTTCCTGCGCGACCTTCTTTTTTCAAAAAATGAAAGTGAAAATGTAGAATCCATTCAGGATAAAATTCGGATGATGAATTCCGAGCTCGACACAGCGGTCATCGAGGAACGTTTCGAAGACGCCGCGCGGATCAGGGATGCGATAACCGAGCTAAAGAAGCGGCTTTAGCCGGACTTAGGGGGATACTTGGACATCCTGAAAGAAAAAAAGACGATAAGAAGACAATACCTTGAAGCTAGAAAAGCGCTGCCGCGTGAGACTGTCGACGGTTTATCTAAAACTATTTGCCATAACATTCGTTATCATATACCCCATGATTTTCAAACGATTCTTTTCTACGTCCCCATTAATAACGAGGTGGACGTGCTTCCTCTCGCTAAGGAATTATACGTCGAGAAACGGAATATCCTTTTTCCGCGCCTGATAAACGACCGTATCGTCCCGTATATTATCAACGACCTCGAGTTCGATTTCGTCATGGGCGCGTATAATATTCCCGAACCGGATACCCAGCCGTATGACGGGAAAATCGACCTGATACTCGTACCCGGCGTAGCGTTCGACTGCCGGGGTTACCGCCTCGGATACGGACGCGGGTACTTCGACCAGTTCCTATTCGGTACCGAGTTCACCGAGGCATGGGGGGTGGCTTATAATATGCAGATAGCCCCCGGCGTCCCGCATACCGGACATGACTATATCTTAGACAGCCTGATTACCGAGACGGGAATCACCCTTTGTCAGACCGGGGTCGAGCATGAATGACCAATATTATATCATCCCTGCGAAGAAACCGCTTACCGGGAAAAACGTCCGCCTCCCGGGTTCGAAAAGCATCACCAACCGTACCCTGATTATTTCCTGCCTCGCCAACGGGACTACCCTTCTGCGGAACTTCCTGCTCTCCGACGATACCTCCTATATGCTCCATGCGCTTCAGGAGATGGGGCATAAAATCGACCTGAACGAGACAAATAAGGAATGCGAAGTGACCGGGCACGGCCCCTTCCGTTCCTACGACCGTATCAATAATTTTTTTATCGGCAACGCCGGTACCGCGATGCGTTTCCTGACATCGTACCTCAGTCTCGGAGAGGGAATGTTTCGGATAGACGGGGATTCGCGGATGCGCCAGCGCCCGATACAGGACCTCATCGACGCGCTCAATCAGCTCGGATGTAATGTCCGTACCGAGCATGAGAACGGCAACCCCCCGGTCATCATCAAGGCGAAAGGCCTGCCGGGCGGAACATGCTCCATAGTCGGCAAAAACAGCAGTCAGTATATATCGTCCATCCTGATGTCCGCGCCGTACGCGAAGTCGCCGGTCACATTGACGACCAACGACGCGGCGTCCAAACCGTATATCGATATGACGGTCGGAATGATGAAGCAGTTCGGGGCGAAAATATCCCGCAGCGAGTACCGGAGCTTCGAGGTATCGCCGGGGTCGTATAAAATGGTGCCGAAGTATGAAATCGAGCCGGACGCGTCCACCGCGTCGTATTTCCTCGCCGCCGCCGCCATCATCGGTGGCGATGTCGAGATCGGGGGGCTGACCCGCGATTCCATACAGGGCGATACGAATTTTGCCGGCGTGCTCGAAAAGATGGGATGCGGGGTCGAATGGAAGGAATCGTCCATCGTCCTGCGTTCCGACAGGCGGCTTCACGGTATCGATATCGATATGAACTCCATCCCGGATATGGTGCTGACCCTCGCGGTAGTCGCGCTGTTCGCGGACTCCCCGACCCGTATCAGGAACGTCGCGAACCTGCGTATCAAGGAGAGCGACCGGATCAAGGCGCTGTCCACCGAGCTAAAGAAGCTCGGCGCGAGGGTGAACGAATGGGACGACGGGCTGGAGATATTCCCGAACATCCTGCCCGGCGAGAAGTACCACGGCGCGTCCATCCAGACATACAACGACCACCGGGTCGCGATGTCGTTCGCGGTCGCGGGACTGCGGATCGAGGGGGTGATTATCGAAAATCCCTCCTGCGTATCGAAAACATTCCCCGAGTTTTTCGATACCCTCGAAGAATTTACGAGCGATAAGTAAAATATAGTTTTGCTTTACATTCTCAGACCAATCCGATAGAATCAATACGCTAAATTTAACAACATCAAGGATAAATCATGCAGTTTTTTAGAAAGGAAGTCCGGGGCGAGAAGTGCGTATTCATGGAAAGCGACACGCTGATAGTCGGCGTGCTCCCCTCGTTCGGCGCGAAAATCATATCCATATTTTATAAACCCCAAAATTTCGAAGTCCTCTTCCAGAACCAGTCCCCCGCTTATAAACGCCCCGTGTACGGCGCGAGTTTCGCGGATTTCGATACGTCGGGCGCGGACGATATGTTCCCGACCATCGACCCGTGCAGGTATCCCTACGAGGGGTTTTTCGGGATACCATGCCCCGATCACGGTGAGCTCTGGTCTATCCCATGGAATGTCACTCTCACGGACGACACGATCACCTGCGAAGTGAAGGGCGATAAATTCCCCTACCTTTTCCGCCGCACCATCTCCATCACCGACGATTCAGTCCGTCTGGATTATCTGGTCGAGAATACAGGGTATAACCCGCTCTACGGCCTCTGGGCGTATCACGGCCTCGTAAACTGCGACGAACAGACCGTCATCGACCTGCCCGAGGTGCGCGGGGTATATATAGCGCATGACAGTAAGGCTTACGGCCCGGCGGGGTCGGTCGTACAATTCCCGTTGTTTTCGCCGATGCCCGGCAGGAAGGTTCGCGTCGATCAGGTACTGCCCGAGAAAGCCAAGACGACCGAGAAGTTCTATGTAAACGGGAAAGTCCCGCGCGGAGAAGCCTCGCTCCTCCTGAACCACGGGACGCTCCGTTATACGCTCCGTTTCCCCTATGTGAAAATCCCCTACCTCGGCGTGTGGATCAACCAGGGCGGGTTCAAGGGCGAATATAATATCGCGCTGGAGCCGTCGAACGGGTTTTACGATTCGCTCGAATTCGCGAAGCGGCTGGGCAGTCTGACCCCTATCGCTCCCGCGCAGTCCCGGCAATGGTGGCTGGAAATCGACCTGTCCGAGATAAAAGAAAAGAAATAACCCGCCCCGACACCCTCCGTCGAAAAAGAGTTGATTTTTTCCTGTTATAATAGTAGTATAGTAGTAACCAAAAACAGGGAGTATCAGATGCTAAAGACTTTATTTCTCACCGCCGCTTTGCTCATAACGTTCAGCGTCCCGGGTATGCCGAAGAATCTCACCCCCGACGGTATAACGGGGAAATGGGAAGGAATATTTAACGGAGTGGTGCTGTCGTTCGATTTCAGCGCCGATAAGAAGTTTCAGCAAACCTTCGGCGGGAAGCCCGTACAGGAAGGCAAGTGGCAGTTGAAAACCATCAAGGGTATTGATTACATCGCCATAAATTCCAAGAAAGACGGCCTCGCGCTGTATGTCGCCGAGATAGAAAAAGAAGCCCTGAAACTGACGCTTATCGTTGGGGCATCCTATGCCTACGATTCTTATACGTTCGGGAGCGACGCGGAAATCCTCGAACTGGCGAAGTCCAAGTAATATCAGTCCATTCCGGCGGAGGCCTATGAAGCACGACGTTATCAGTATGGGCGAACTGGTGGTGGATTTCCTGACGGACGAGCGCGATAAGGGACTGTCCGGTTCGGCGAATTTCACCAGGGCGCCCGGGGGCGCTCCCGCCAATGTCGCGGCCGGTATAGCGCGGTTGGGCGCGAAGGCGGTGTTTCTCGGTAAGGTCGGCTCAGACCAGTTCGGGAGCTTCCTCGCTGACGCTCTCGCCGGATACGGTGTCGATACGTCCCATCTCCTCCGCGACCCCGAAGCGCTGACCACCCTCTTCTTCATCGCATCCCGTTCCGACGGGAAAAAGGATATGCTCTGTTACCGGAATCCCGGCGCGGATATTCTCATCCGTCCCGACGAAATCCCCGAATCGATGTTCGACGGCGCGAAAATATTTCATTTCGGCTCCCTCAGCCTTTCCCGAAACCCCGCGCGTGAAGCGACGTTCCGCGCGCTCGACCTCGCGAAAAAGCGCGGCCTCTTTATCTCATTCGACCCGAACTACCGCCCGACGGTATGGAGTTCTGCCGATGAAGCGCGGGAGCAGATTCATGCCGCGATGGGTTATGCCGATCTCGTGAAGATCGCCGACGAGGAATGGGAGACCGTGACGGGGTCGCCGGACTATGCGGAAGGATCGAAGGCGTTGATAGAACGCGGCGTCGCGGCGGTCACGGTCACTCTCGGCGAGAAGGGGTGCTACTTCCGCAACCGCAGCGGGGACGGCGTTATCCCCGCGCCGCATGTGGAATGTATCGATACGATCGGCGCGGGAGACAGTTTCACCGCCACGCTCCTCTACCAGTTCCTGCAGGACGGACGGTTAAAGAGGGCGGGGGATATTTCACGCGGCGAGTTCGCGGAAATGATCCGTTTCGCGGTCGCGGCGGGCGCGCTCGCGGTCACCAAACGCGGCGCGATACCGTCTCTCCCCACTCTCGACGAAATCAACCGGATGCTCGCATCCGGGCAGGCGGGGTAACCATGCTGGACGATTTTCACTATTACTGTACGGCCGTGATCGCGCGGGCCGCGGGATTCTCGAAAAAGGAATCTCTCCGGCTGGCGTTCGCCTCTCAGTATCTTGACGACGCGGCCGAGCACAAGCCGGTGCATGTCGACAACCTCCTTTTCGACCCGGTTCGCACCGCGTATATGGGCATCCGTTCCGTCAACTGGTCGATCCAGAAGCGCGTCTTTATCCCGTTCCATTTTCTCCCCGAACGTCCCCTCCGCAGCC
>MIBD01000023.1:13255-14175 GCA_001829395.1 Spirochaetes bacterium GWF1_49_6
GTCATCCTCTCGCAGGCGGCCGCCGAACGCAGGCGCCGTTTTAGGATCATCCGTCTCGGTATCGCGGTCCATACGTTCGCGGATACATGGGCGCACCAGGGATTCTCCGGGCGGCACAGCCACGAGAACTGTGTCCGGCGGATGGAGACATGGGAGGACGGGCAATGGAATTACAGCATGCTGAAGAACGTGTTTATCAAATTCGCGCCGCATATCGGGCACGCCGAAGCGGGGCTGTATCCCGATATCCCCTACCTCAGATGGCGCTACGAGGCCAAGCATGGGGACGGGCTGATTACGCGGGACAACCCGCAAATTTATCTCGAGGCCTCGAAGGAGATCTACTATTTCCTGCGCTCCATCCAGCCCGCGCATAAGTTTCCGCTCGCGGAATGGCGGGAAATCGAGGGTAAAATACTCGAACAGCTTTCCAGCGAGGAAAGGGATCTGGAAAAACGATGCGAGAACTGGAGGACCGAATTCAGGAGCTGGTTCGAGCCGAGACCGTTCTATTACGATAAGTACGAATGGCGCAAGAAAGCCCTGCTGACCAAGGATTCGCTGACAGACGACTGGCGCAGCGAGGTCGAACTGGAGGCCGAGGGCTTCGAAAAAACATTCCTGCTGAAGAAGAACTTCTATAAATCGGACTGGGTGCTCTTTCACCGCGCCGCGATGAAACAACGGCATTACGTCCTCGAAAACCTCCTTTAGCCCCGATTAAAATATTCGAGTAAACCCGGAATCCTTAACGTTTTCATAATTGACATTTCATGCCTCATCGGTTATATTAATACCTACCTGAGGAGAAAACATGTTCGGAAAAAAAGTTCTGGGTATCGATGTCGGCGGGTCGGGTATCAAGGGCGCGCCTGTAGAGATTTCTACCGGCCGTATGCTGTCGGAACGTTACAGAATCC
>MIBD01000024.1:0-5234 GCA_001829395.1 Spirochaetes bacterium GWF1_49_6
CTTTCCCGCGATAAAATTGCGCTGGAAATCGGGACGGGGTGCGGATACCAGACCGCCATCCTCGCGGAGATCGCGAGGGAGGTCTATACTATCGAACGTATCCCCGGACTTTCGGAACATGCGGCTAGCCTGCTGACACTGTTAAAATATAAAAATATTCATTACCATACCGGAAACGGCTTTAACGGGTGGCCGGAGCATGCCCCATACGACGGTATCCTCGTAACATGCGCCCCGCAATTCATCCCTCACGCCCTGACCGCGCAGTTAGCCCGTGGCGGAAGAATGGTCATACCCGTGGGAATGCCGGGATACCAGGAACTGCTCTTGATACGGAAAAGCGATACCGGGAAGATTACCGAACGCGCGCTCTGCGGGGTACGTTTCGTCCCGATGGTGGAAGATTAAAAAAAGGGACTGCCTCATGGCAATCCCTTTAAAATATATGTCCTCTTTTTCAAGAAGCCGCTTAGTATCCCCAGTTTCCGCCGTAATAATACGCCCCGGTATTCATCCCGTCATTTAACAGGTATACCCATAATAAATCACCGTAAACCGTATCGTGATAGACAATGTCCAGCGAATTGGTAGCGAATGCGTTGTAGTTTAACGCCTGCCCGTTCAATGGCATCGTTTCCCAGATGGCTATCGTCTTCTTGCTCACGGGAATGGATTTTGTTATGTTAAAATAATTGTTCTCAATAACAACATAGCCGGGGTTATTAATGAACATGAGGCCGATCAGCTGATTGGTCACTCCAATATTAAAAGTATGATCTCCTTGAATATACGAGTTTCTGATCTCGGTAGACTCTCCGCCGTCGATGTAGAGGAGGCTGAACGTATAGGACAAGGTTCCCGAACCGCTGACATTGTTATTGTAGTTCGAACAGGCATCCATATAGATATGGGAATCTTTCGCATAGAAAGTGTGACCCAAATTCACGCTCACGGGAGTATCGCAAAGGTTATCGAACCATACCGTATTCCGTAACTCCGCCCAACTCCCCGTATCAAAGTAGAAGGCCGAACCCTTTTTCGCGGTATTCTGGTCGATCTTCGAGTTGTACATTTTAAATGTGGAGTTCTGACAATATACCGCGCCGCCCATATCGGAATCGTTGTTCTCGATAATGCTATTATTAATTTCCATATAAGAGTTCAGCATATAGATTCCGCCGCCCTTTTCGCCTAGTCCAAATCCGGTGGCGTTAATCAGGCTTATCCCATCTATAACACTATATGATATCCCCGATGCCGTGAGAATATGCTTTACTACCGATCCTCCATCGATTATAGTGGGGTAACTCAGCGGGTTCTGGTTTATAAAGTCCGCTGAGTATCCTCCGTGAAGTTGGGTCCCATTCTTTAAAACAACCGGCGCAGTTATATTATAAGTACCTTCAGAAATATTCACTGAAGATACCCCGATACTATTCGCGAAATCTATCCCCTTCTGAACCGATGCGAAAGGTTGAGACCTATATCCCATACCGGTAGAATCGCTGCCGAAGGAAGCGACAAAGATATTCGGGTATACTTTCAGAATGTTGGTTTTCGCGAATTTGTTTCCGGCCATGTCCCATGCAAGAATGATGTTCGTGACCGTACCCCCGCCGGGAGTGTAAAAATTTAGTCCGCAATTGATATACTTATTAAACATACTGCTAAAGCTGTTCTGCGCGAAACTAAACCATGCGGATGTCACTATATTCGAGACAGTCCCCAAACCGGACAAATCATCTATCATATTCAAGCCCTGATATGGCCAATCCGTATTCACAACATTTTGATTATTCGTATAATAAACATAATCTATTCTGGGGGGTATCGTATCGGATATTATCTGATGCGAAAGCGTATAATTAGTTTTGGATGTATCGGATATCGCCATCGCGATAACGGTGTTTGTTTTATTCAGGTTGATTAACGTGTTGGTGTTCGACCAGCAGAAACTTGTTCCTGAATAATTGACCTTATTTATCGGCGTCCACGCCCCGTTATTCACCTTGATTTTTATTTGACTGATATTATATCCGGCATCGATAGATGCCGACCCGTAAACAAGCGGCGTATTTCCCTTTGTCGCCGATAGCATCCAGTTACTCATGACTATCAACGGCATATCCGGGACGACAGTGACAGAGATGGTCTGCGTCAGCGAAGTATTTCCCACCCCGTCGACCGCATACACAGAAAGAGGATGATTACCAACGGCATTTCCTGATAAACTAAACTCCCAGTTCATACCCGCCTTCATAGCGGTTGAGTACGCCCCGCCGTCAATCGTGTAATAAACACTCCAATCGTTTATCCAGCTTAACGCGTCATAAGCGTCGATAATACCCGATATTGTAGAGGGGACTTCCATTCCGGCGGTAGGATACAGCAGAGTACATACCGGCCGCTGCTGATCGACAATTATTTGTTTATCCTGCGGCCATGAAATAACGCCCTTGCCCGATACCGCGTAAATTGTTACCGTATTGCGCATATTCTTAAAAAGACTTACCATGACCGACCAGTTATTCGTCCCGGAAGCGGTATTCGTGATTTGTATGTTCGTATTATCGCCGCTCGTCACACTGAAGACATTACTGACATATCCCTCGGAAATATCCGCGGTTCCATAGAACAACGCCGTATTCTGGTTGGTATAAGTTTCATAATTCCACGGCTGGGAAATATTGACCGAGGGGGTGGGCACCTGAACATAAAAATCAACTCCCTTCGAACTTTCAAGCCCGTTAACCCCGTATGCCGTGATACTGAGGCGCTTCCAATTGGAAGTTAAAAAACTCATATTAGTCTGAATACTGAAATCGCTGGTGTGATACTGATTATAAAGTGTGATACTCTGATTCTCGGCCTGTAGAATAATTCTATCGACCCCGGTGGGACAATACGAATGAATATAGATGTCGACCCATCCGTTATAGGTAGTCGATGACGAGGGGGAATATATATCGATAGTCGGAGCTGTGTATTGATCGGTCAGTACGGGGTTTGATAAAAAGTCCCGCGATGAACAGGATATCCCTATGAGAAGGAACGGTAATAATAATATTTTTCGCATATCTATATCTCCTTTTACCCTACCACCATATATTCCCCGACGCTATGGCGCTGTTTAAATCTACCTAAAATAACTTGCATCTTCACGGACCGACATTTGCAGGGGAATTGGTTTCATTTCCAACACCCCATATCACGCCGCTAAGATTCGGAGCCGATGACCCTTTTTTATAAATTCCATATTGAGCATTGGATTTTATAGTAATATTGAATGTATGATTGGTACTGGTATAATTCAGATAGATTCCCCCACCCTGAGGAGAGTAATTCCCGTAAAAGGTTCCGCTAAAATTGAACCCGATTCCGCTGGTATCGACAAAAACACCTCCTCCATAACTAGTAGCGGTATTCCCGATAAATGTTGCTGAGAAGCAATGATTAGTACCTTCATAAACGAATATACCACCCCCAGTTTTTGCGGAATTATCGGAAATTGTACCTGAAATGGTAACACTTTTTCCCCCTTGAATAAAAAGCCCACCGCCCAAGCAAAGCGGAGCACCTGTCGAAACATTATTACTGATAATACTATTGGTAATAAAAATATTGTATGAATACTGGATAAATACACCACCACCGTATCCGTTGTTTCCTGAACCGCTGGCACATCCATGAGTGATAGTGAATCCGCTCAGATCAATATTTTGTGCTCGATAGATAAATACCAAATGATAGAGCGAATCTGCCCCGTTCAGAATTGAGACCCCGTTGTGCGAGAAGAAATCGGAACTGTATCCCCCGATAATACTTAACCCTGAAATGTTGGTAAGTACTACTCCGCTATTAGAAAGATTTAATCCTGATCCGGGCGAGTACATTCCTTCCGCGACCCTGATTGTGTTGAAACCGACCGCCAATGCCTTAGAAACCGCAGCCTGTAGAGAGAATAAAGGATCGGTACGTCCCCCCGAATTTCCATCATTCCCCGTGGTTGAAACAAAGACGACCTTTTCAAAAACTATAGTCAGTTCAGCCGAAATATTTGTCTTCCCGTTATCGGAGATCACCCGGGCTACTATAGTATTCGATCCTTCCGTAAGGTTGATAACCTTTGCCCAGTTCACTGTTCCCGATGCGTTAACCCACCCGCCGCCATTCAGTTGAACCTGCACATTTGAAATACTGTATGGTGTATCGATAGACGCGGTTCCCGATAATGTGATATTCGAGATATTCGTATAGATTCCGTTTACCGGAGCGGAGATGATTACCGACGGTATGGAATCTCTTATTATCCATATAAATGACACCGTATTGGTATTGTTCGCGTTATCCATGGCATAGACATAATTCGTATACACACCGAGTATCGATATTGATATATTCGTACTCCAGTTTCCTCCGCTTACATTGACCTGATTATAAATCCCGTCATTCAGCTTGACATATACCGCTTTTACGTCGGAACCGCTATCGGTTACCGTGCCTTGAAGGATATACGAAACCCCCACCATTTGCCCATTTGTGGGCGAAGTAATGGTCAGTACCGGCGATACTGTGTCTGCGGGGGGATTGCCGCTGCCCGGGTTAATCGAAGTACTGCAAAAAGACAACATTAGACTCCCCATCAAGATAATGGAAATTTTCAGTAACCTTACCATAAATTTCATATACCCTCCTTTCTTTTCCTTTACCACCATATATTACCCGACGCCTGAGCCGCCCCGGTATTTGCCGGAATATTTAGCACGGAGATATTAGTGATATACGATCCGGCATCGAAATCATAGTACAGATACTGCAACATATTCGTAACAAATTTATTATCCTTTAGGATATGACCGTTGATCGGACCAAATTCAAATATCCCGTACGTTGCCCAATCACTCTGAGCGCCGATGATATTATTCGAGATCATCAGCCCGGTGTTATTCGTCGAGATAACGAACGGATAATCGCCGATGTTGTTCGTGATGACACAATTCTTGAGTTTGTTGTTTATCGTATTATACATATAAATTCCACTGCCCATCGTTGATCCCTGGTTTTGAATAATATTACACTGTACGATATTATTCTTACCGCTCAGATAAAGCCCCGATCCCACCGCACTCCCAAGTGTCGTCTCATTCCCGATAATATTACCGTAAATTTTATTATTACCGATTGGCCCGTTATCGACCGCGATACCGCCCCCGAGCATCCCGGCGTGATTGTAC
>MIBD01000024.1:5254-6473 GCA_001829395.1 Spirochaetes bacterium GWF1_49_6
GACCGTCACATTATTATCGTAGATATAAATACCGCCGCCGTACATCGCCTGATTATTCGATATTACCGCATTTATGGTATGCGGGCCGGATATCCAGATACCTCCGCCATAGGGATTTCCCCCGTTCGCATTATTCGCGAATATCAGACCGAGTATACTATTATTTTTCCCGTCATTCATGAATATCCCGCCGCCGCCCATCGAACTGTCATTCGCGATAATTACTTGATTATAATCTACCACCGCGTTGATAATGGAATTGGTACAGTAGACGATATTCAATCCGCCGCCCTTCTGGATGGCATAGTTATTAAAGAACGTGCCCTGAATATTCAGCCCGGATACCGAAGTCGCCGCAAATCCTCCGCCTCCGCCCGCTGTATCCGTCGAGCTATTATTTCCGATAAAAGAGTTAAAATAGTGCCCGGAGCCGTATTTTACCGCGACACCGCCGCCGGATTTGTACGCCGTGTTATTCTGAATATCGGCATAATTCGTGTTAGCCGACCCTTTTAGCATCGCGATACCGCCGCCGTTGTTGGTAGACTGATTATTATGGATGTTGACATTCCCGTAAATCAGATTGTAGCTGCTGCTTTCAAAATATCCCCCGCCCCCGCCGGTATCACCGCCGCCGGGATATAAGGTTTTATTATACTCGACCAACATGTTGTCGAATACATTGTATTTGCTGTTTACCAGCGCAAACCCGCCGCCATTGTAACCGGCGTTATTGTACTCGAAGGAGCCTCTAATAGTGTTTCTATCGCTATTGGTTAACGCGATACCGCCGCCGGTGGAACCCGCGTTGTTATACAAAACGTTGGCTTCGACAGTATTATAAGTGCTTTTCCTGAGGAAAATTCCTCCGCCCGCTATAGCATAATTATAGTAAATATTCCCGGAGACATAAGCATATTGGGAATTATCAATAAATACCCCGCCTCCGAGCTTCGCGGTACCGTTCGTAGCGAAATTATTGGATATCATAATATAACTACAGAAATTATACTGATTCGAAACATAGATACCGCCCCCGTACTCCGCGGCGTTTCTTAACAATACGCAGGGATAATACAATATATCTGAATTTCCGTTAAATAACGTGACGCCTCCCCCGTATTTTGCGGTATTCATATAAATACTCATATAGATATTATTTTGCAATCCATAGCTAATCTGAAGACCGCCGCCCGTGTAAACAGCCGTATTATAGGCG
>MIBD01000024.1:6481-13235 GCA_001829395.1 Spirochaetes bacterium GWF1_49_6
GTAGAAATTATTCCATCTGCTGTTATAGACAGCAATACCCCCGCCGCCGTTCGCTAAATTTTTTACCGCCCCAATATAGAACGAATTCCCGTCGCATGAAGACATATAGAGACCGCCGCCGTCCGCCTGCGAACCTGTCGCGGAATTGTTCGTTAACAGGATGTTCGTAAACTGAGAGTAATGCACATTCTGGAGGTACATTCCCCCGCCCTTATTATTGGGAGCCGCCGACGCCATCCCGTTCTTGATAATAAAGTAATTCATGTTGATTCCCATGCTGTTTTTAATTTCCACCACATGATTCAACACGTTCCCTCCGTCGAGACGCGTCATATTGGTATGGATTAGCGCGCCAAAGTTCCAATCCCACCCGCCGGAGATGGTGACATTAGTAAGCCCGTCGATAATAACGCCGCTGCCGGAAGAGTTTAAGCCGCTACCCCTGATATAAAGCCCGCCGAATACGGCGATATCCTTAATTCCGAGTTGTTTCGCTTTATCCACGGCTTTCTGCAACGACTTATAAGGGCTATACGCGAAACCGTAACCGGTCGTATCGCTGCCGTTAGTATTAACAAACAGATGCGGGTAATGATAGACGAAATTGGTTTTCGTTATCGAGTTCCCTGCCATATCCTTAGCTACCATGACATTTGTAAATATTCCTCCGAAATCGGAAGATGTGGATGTGTTCCATGCATCGGCGTAATTGATATAATAATTCCGGACATCGTTCGATTGAATGACCGCGGCAAATCCCGGCCCTCTGGAATAGACGGCAACATACATCATCGGGCTGAGATCGTCGCGCACCCCCGCGCCGAATTGAAAATTGGTTGTATTGACGACATAGTTGTTATTCGCCGGATCGAAATACTGGATAACAGGGGGCTGATTATCGAGGGTGAAGTGATAATCTATCTTATTCGTCTTGTTCGCCGACGAAATCGCGCGAATCGTAATATAATTATGACTGTTCATTGTCAGGCCGCTGGTAGTTTCATTCGTCCATTGGACATTGGTCGAACCCGGAGTATACTGGTTAACATCCGCATACGCGCCGCCGTTTTTACTGATCTGTACCTTGGCTATAGTGTACCCCGCATCGACTTCGGCAAACCCGTCGAATGTGGGGGTGGCGTAATTCGTCGCGTCAAAATGGTGATAAATTACGACAGTCGGAATAGAACCGTCGGCGGTAAAATTGTTCGTAAAGACTATGGTTTTATTCCCGGCATAATCCTTCGTCAGCATAAACAACCGGTGAGGCCCGTTGGTAAGCCCGCTGTACCAGCATCCCGTACCCGGCCCGTAATTGGTATGTGCAGAGCTATAAGGCTGTCCATTATCTACCCAGAACGATATCCATTCTATCCCGCTGAGATTATCGGACGCATAGGCACTCACTTCGAAACTGCGCGGAGTAGTCATTCCGTTCTGCGGGTACTGAATATTAAGTGTTGGGATTTGTTGATCGCAGACGATCTGGAAGAAATAACTTCCCGTCAGTCCCTTATCAGAGGTAGCCGTCATATTAAAATTGTTTGTTTTATTCGGAAGCAAGCCCACATTAGCGGACCATGCCGCGGTTCCGCTGACGGGAAACGACGTATGATCTCCGCGGATCAGGTCGATTTGCACCACCGATCCGTTGCTCACCCATGTAGTCCCGGAGACGGTCATATTCGTAACATTTGTATAGGTGAAACCGCTGGACGGAATACTCAGGTAGATCTGCGGGTTATTAACATCCACATGAACAGTAACCATAACCTGCGATTCCAGGTCGAGAGAATCTTTCGCGGAGATATAGATAGTTTTATACCCGCTGTACCAGAAGCGCAGATCGGTATTGACAAACATATTCGTCGAGGATGTATTATTATAGAATACCTGATCGGGTATCTCGTTGCAGAAAACCCGGACGCTTTGCATTCCCGAAGAATCGTGAACGAAAAGATTTACCTTCACCACCCCGTCGATATTCGTGTATTGATAGGGGGAATTTATTTGGATCACCGGCGGATTATAATATTCTTTCAGGAGCGGATTATCGAAATCCCTGACGGCACAATGAGATAAAAGGAGAATAAAGAAACAAGCCGCCGCGAAAATAACCGATTTAATTATCTTCATACTTTCCATCCTAACCCCCATGATTTAAATAATATTAATCACAAAACACACCGCCTACCCTCTGTGAATATAACATCGATAGATAAAAAAAACAAAATATTTTTTATTTGATTTACAATCTGACGGAAACCGCGTTATAGGTTTTAGTTGCCCGGTAATGGATAGATGAAGAGAGATTATAACAGATTTTCAGACCCAGTCCCCGGTAACGGTTCAGCCTCGGATCGAAATAGGGCTGCATCCGCGTGACATTCGAAATAAACCATTCGAAATTGGTAGAATAAAATAAAAACAGAAGCGACGGCCTCTTCCCTTTGAATATTTTAAATCGAATACTTTTATCCTGCAGGGTCGCATGCTGGATAATATTCTCAAAAATCTCGTTGGTAATCAGGAGTATCTTATTCCTTTCACATACAGGAATATCCGTCTGGGAACATATAAAAGATTCCAGACAGCAAATATCCTCTATCCGGCTCCGAATCGTCAGTAAATTCACGTCCTGATTTACCACTGAGCCTCCGATTCGGATTGCACGCTGTTAAAATGATCCGAGAATCCGGTTGATTCGATCGCGAGCTGAACTACCTCGGATGGCTTTAATATATAGAGTTTATACCCCTTTTCCTCGCCGGTCTCGATAGCCGACATCAGCACTCCCAACCCGGCGGACGAGAGATTCGAAACGTTCGTCATCTCGACCACCACGTTTGTCTTCTCAATCAGCTCGTACAGCTTATTCTGGAAGTCCGAATAGGTATAAGAGTTCAAACTCCCCTCGATCGTCAGCAGTGTATACCTATCCTTTTTCGTCTCCGTCACTTTCAACTGATCCATATCATCCCTCCTAATTCTGAACTTTTTTAGCGTTAAATTTCATTCCTAATATCGTAATATCGTCATTCAACGACCCGGATATGAACTTCATAAATTTTTCGTATAGGGCTTCGATCACCTCACCGGTAGTTTTCTCCTTAGTTTCCATGATATGCTGGAGTATCCTGTTCTTCCCGAATATTTCTCCCCCGACAGAATGCGATTCGATAATACCATCGGTAACCGTTATGAACAAATCGCCGTGATTGAATTGTATCTTCTTGATGGCGATATATTTAGATATATCTTTCACAAATCCGAGCACCTTTCCGTCACCCTGTATTTCTATGACGCTGTTATAACTCTTCGAATAAAGATACATCAAGGGAACCCCGCAGTTAATATAGTAGAGCTGATTCGTCGCAGAATCGTAGATCATAAATACTCCCGCGAAAAACGTCCCCCTCGGGAGATGGGACTTGATAAACACGTTCGCCTTAATAACGAGGCTTTTAAAATCCTGGGTTTCTTTCAGGAACGTGCGGATGACGGATTTGATAATAATCATCGACATACTCGCGTTCATCCCCTTTCCGGCGATATCCCCCACAATAACCATCGTACGTGTGGGAGAGAAACTGATCACGTCGACAAAATCCCCGCCTAGCCCCGATGTGAAACGGTTCAGGAAATGAAAGTCCATATTCTCCGAGCCGATCTCGTCCATATTCTTCAGCAGGCTCTTGATAATCTGCTCGCTGAACTTCAGTTCCTTATCGACCGTAACCGCTACCGACATCTTTTCCACATTGCGGAGAAAGTACATCACGACAAAGAACTTCGGCAGGAGTTTTTCCATAGTACGGAAATCGTTAATATCGTAGGGCTTCATACTTTCCTTCGGCCCGAGCGCGATCAGCCCGATCATATTCGTTCCCTCGCGGAATAGGACGACTATCTCCGCATCCAACTGTAGGAACAGGTCGAGAATTTCCACCCTGTACTCAGTGTATAACGGATTGGAATAGACCTCGGTTTTCAGAATCACGCTTTTTTCCTTATTAACAAGGAACTTAACCATCGGGTCGTCTTTCTCGAAACGGATGTTCCTGGGTATGAGCGAAAATATATTGACCAGCTCGCCGATGGTATTTTCCAGCAGTAAACTGAACGCCGTATTCCCGACATAGTCCCGGAACGCCTTCGAGAACGAGGCGATTACCTGATCGCGGCCTCCGCTGTAGTCGATATCGTCGAGAACCTTCTCGAGTTCGGTGAGATATTCCGTCTTTCGCCTGAACAGGCGGGATAGCCGGTTCTGGAAAATGTCTCTTAATACCATTAGTAATATGAATACCGCGATATATACCCCCATCAACGGGATCACATCGATTTTCAGGAATTCATGCACCGCGCCGAACGAGAGCCCGGCCGCGACTCCTGTCACCGAGGAAAACAACAGAAACACGACAGTCTTATGTAACGCGGTACGGATATCGAACATCCGGTAGGTGACTACCGCATAGAGGAAGCTTCCCTCTATCACGAATCCCATCAAGCCGGATAACGGGTAGAGATTAAAAACATGAAAGTACGAAGGGATGATTATCGTAATAATAATCGCGGTGATCATGGCGAAGGAAGTCCCGATTGTTATTACTATGCTTTGCAATTTATAGATTTCGTTCTCGAACTTGCTCCGTCTGACAAGGAGTATGATAAGTCCCGCAAGCGTTATGAGAAGCCCGGCAGCTGAAATAACTTTATAGAACGAGCCCTCGACCCTGAAAAACAGATTGTTTCGCAGTTCGACGCCTATCACATAAAGATCCGTCCCCATGATTAACGCGGCCAATCCCAGCCAGAACAGCAGGAGAATCAGCGAGACTATAGGGAGTTTCTTTTCATACGGAAACGTCAGAGTGAGTCTCAATACAGTAAGGTACATCCCGAACGAAAATATCGCTGTAGCGCGAACCGTCCACTTCGATAGTTCCAGCCACCCGGCGTTCCCGAAATCGAACCCCATACCGATAAGCGCCCCGGTTACCGCCGCGATAAACGAAAAAAGCGCAATAATCCGGGCGTTGACCGAGGTGGGGTTTTTTATCAGGAAAAACACGCCCCCGCTGATTAAAAGCACGAAAGAAATATAATTAATAATAGTTAGATTCATAATTATCCCTTCATTTTTATGATTAATAACGCCAAATCGTCCCTGAGTTCGCCCGATGCAGCGTACTCTTTCGAGTACCGCACGATCTCATCCGTAAACTCCTGCACCGGCATCTGGTATATCTCCAAAACTCTTTCCTTAAAGTCGGGGTTATTATAGATCATATCGTCCTTATCGTTCTCTATCTCCCAAAGCCCGTCAGTAGAAATAATAAACACGTCGCCCGGGGCGATATCAATTTGCTTGGAATTGACTTTCACGAGGTCGATTATCCCGAGGAGAGAGCAGTTGGATTCCAGCAGATGAATCTCGTCGTTATGCAGCATCCACGGCTCGGGTATCCCCGCGTCGATATAGGTCAGGGTTTTCTCCGCCGTATCGAAAATCCCCGCGAACATCGCGGTAAACTTCCCCTCGAAATTCATCGTCTTGATCGCGGAATCGACATACCGAAAAATAGTCTCGAGCGAATCTTTCCGCTCCATGATACGGATGGTATTCACGATAATCCCCATGACGAGCGCGGCGGAAAGTCCTTTCCCGGACACGTCGCCCAGTACGACAAGCGTCTTTTCGGGCGATAGCGGAATAATATCATAGTAGTCCCCGCTAACGTTCACCAGCGCCTCGTACTTCAACCCGATATCCAGCCCAGCGATCTCTGGGATACTCCCCAGCAGGAACGATTTCTGGGTTTCGGCGACCAGACTCCATTCGCGCGATATCGCCGACAAGGCGAACATCTTTTCCATCGTATCCACCCGGTTGAGGTAGGTCTGGAATTCGTGGAACGCCTCGCTGAAAAGATGGGTATCGTACACCGGAAGGTATTTCGAGAACAGGAAGAGGTGATAATCGGAGAATACGAATAAGACGCCCTCGTTGGACGATTTCGCATCGGCTTTATTGAATTGGGTATCGAGATAAAGTATCCCGTCCTTTTCTTCACGGAAACGTTCGGTAAGAGTAAAGATGAATTTCATATCGGACGTTATTTTCCCCGGGCTTCCGTAGATGACGGAACGGTTTTTCTTATTCAGCCAAAGCACCGAAAAATCGGCGCGTGTTTCGAGAAACTCCTTCAGCGCGTCGATAAAATCCGCGATGGAAAACGACACCCGGATTTTATCATAAAACCCGTAGATTCGCTGGTTATACCCTGACAGATAATGCTTTTTAAAAATGAATCCGTCGATTTTCTTATGGAAGAAGGAATAGATAAACGACAGGAGCAGAAAGATTCCACCGGCGGCAAGTATATTTTGGAGAAAGCTGATGGATGTCAGGAAATATACCATCGGGATAGAGAAAAAAACGGCAAAAACAAACATTAATACCGATGTCGCGGAAAAACGTAAAAAACGATACATACCCGAACCCCTTTCAGTTACAACCTGCCTGGATTTATCATAAATCATTTATTATAAAAACTCAATGATATTTTTCTATGCAGTATCCTTTTTCTTCTCCAATCCAAATAAAACATCGGGAATCAGCGCGATAATATCCCGCCCCATCGCGGATACGTCGCTGTGCCCCGCCGAGTATTCCTCACCCGCCCTGCCGAGAACATAACTCCCCATCAGCGCGGCGTCCCCCGGAGGATATCCCGATGCGAGGAATCCC
>MIBD01000024.1:13291-13807 GCA_001829395.1 Spirochaetes bacterium GWF1_49_6
GTGGGACTGGTACCATACCCGCCCGTCCGGTTCGGCGACCACAGTGACCGCGTCCTTCAGGACAACCCACACCCCGTATGTCTTCGCGAATTCACGGGCGGTATCGGCCTTGCTTTCCTTGATCTCAGGTATGCCCTTCCCCGTCAGACGGGACATTTCTCCCATGTGCGGGGTAAGGATCACCTGTTTCCCGCAGACCTTCATTTTTTCGAGTAACGCGCGGTTCTCCGACAGCATGTTCAAGGCGTCCGCGTCGAGGACAATTCCCTTGACGGACGCGCGGGCAATCAGGTAATCCAGAACCTCCGTCCGGTAAGCATCCCTGCCCCATCCGTTCCCTGCGGATACCGCGGTAATCTTTTTTCGGGCGATCTCCCCTTCGAGGGTTTTCAGCAGACCGTCAGCGTCCCCGTCGTCCGGGAACGGCACCAGCATCGCCTCGGGCAGCGCGGCCTCGAAGCCGCTCCGTATGGATTCCGGGATATACGCAGTCACCAGTCCGGCCCCCGCCCGAAG
>MIBD01000025.1:0-104 GCA_001829395.1 Spirochaetes bacterium GWF1_49_6
GTTCGAGGGTACGTTCCCGCTCCCGGAAGCGCAGATGGACCGCTTCTTCGTCAGCCTGTCGATCGGTTATCCCGACCAGCAGGAGGAGGAGGAAATCATCCTGC
>MIBD01000025.1:161-300 GCA_001829395.1 Spirochaetes bacterium GWF1_49_6
TATCGGGCATCCAGCTGCAAATATCCACCGTACACGTAGATAACACGTTACGCAGTTATATAATGAAAATCATACAGGCCACCCGTAACGATTCCAACCTGATGCTCGGCTCGTCTCCGCGCGGAAGTATCTCGCTCTA
>MIBD01000025.1:335-2389 GCA_001829395.1 Spirochaetes bacterium GWF1_49_6
GGGACTATGTCATCCCCGAGGACATCAAGTCCCTCGCCATCCCGGTGCTCAAACACAGGGTCATCCTCAAATCGGAATCGAAGCTGAAAAACCTCAAGCCGGAGAGCGTGATCGAACGTATCCTTTCGACCATCCCGGTGCCGATGGAGGAAGAAACTCCCGGTTCGGTGGACGCGAAGAAATCGATGGAAATGAGGAACCAGTAGCCCGATGAAAACCGGCAAACTCGTACTGATCGGCCTCTTCCTGATCGCAAACTTTCTACTGGTCGATTTCCCGGGCGCGAAGATAGTTCTCGCGCTCGCGATAGTCGTCATACTATTCAATTATCTCTATACGCGGGGCGTCAAACGGGAAATGACCGTCCGGCGTTTCATGGACACCGAGAAGGTATTCATGGGGCTTTCGGAAGATACGTCTCTGGTAACGTCGAACGGGTTTTTCCTGCCCATGCACGCCCTGATCGTAACCGACTCCGCCGACCTCAATATCTCCATCCAGCAGATGCATTATTTCCTGTTCTCCATCGACCCGATGGGTTCGGAACTTGCGAGTTACCAGTTGTTCGGGAGAAAACGCGGTAAGTACCATGTCGGCCCGACCCGCGTGAAATTCTCCGACTTCATGGGCATGAACTCGTTCACCCTCGAATACGACACGGTAAAGGACATCATCGTCTTCCCTAATATTTATATCGTCGCGAATATGCCGTTCAAGAGCCTCCAGCCCTACGGCTCCATCAGGAACAATCTCCGTATATTCGAGGACCCGACCATGATCGTCGGGCTGAAGGAGTACCAGTACGGCGACGAGATCAAGAAGATCAACTGGAAGGTGTCTGCCAAGTACGATAAGCTCTATATCAACACCTATCAGCCCGCCATATCCGCGGGGAGCGTACTGATACTGAACCTTTTCGAGAACGATTACAACTTCAGGAATAAAGAGTATTATATGGAACAGGCTATCGAGATATCCGCGTCGTTCATCCGGCATCTCTTTATCTTCAGGCAGGAAATCGCGCTCGCCGTGAATTGCCGGATCGACCGGATCGATACGAAGGTCATATCGGAAATCAATAAGGGCGACGCGCATTTCACGCGGCTATTGACCAGTCTTTCGCTCATGGAGCCCGCCGCGCAGACGCCGCTGCAGAACCTTCTCGACCTGTCCGCGCTGAACCTGAAATGGGGCACGTGTATCTACCTCGTGACTCCGCGTCTCGACGAGGCCTCGCTATACAAACTCCTCGAATTCCGCCGTACCGGGCATACGGTCACCCTCATCAACCTCGGCCCGGAAATCCAGAAAGATATGAGCCTGTGGAATATCGGATTCCAGTCCTTCTACGCGGAAATCGAGGGTAACCTGATTAACTTATTAAGGATATGATATGTGGACTGCCAGCCGTAAAATATACCGCATCTTCCTCTGGTTATACACCTCCGCAGCGGTTACGCTTATTTATTACACCTTCTGCATCTACCTGCTCGACACGGGCTTGCAGTACCTTTGGGTTATCGGATATATTGTCACAGCATCCTTTTTCCTGACACTGTTCTATCATTCGAAGAAACTTTCTCCCGTCTTCGCGATATTCACGGCGTTCACCGCATCGATGATAGTCATCTACGCGGCGAAGTTCGCCCTGCTTTTCGCGCTTCCCCCGAAAACATTCCTTAACCTCGACGATGTCGGCATCGCTATAACCGGAGTGACTATTTTCATACTGATCCTCGGGGTATTCCTGCTGGTCAACGGTAAGTTTAACAGCCTCGATAAGATCATCCGGATGGAAGATTCGATCGCCGATAAAGAAAAATTTATGTCCTTTCTCAAGGAAGTGTACGCAGGCAGTAAAAAGCATATGGAGATCGAACGGTTTGTCGGAGGCGCGGGCAATCTCGGCCTCCTGTTCCTTTTGGTGATTTTTGTCACCCTCCTCCGCGACCCTTCCGCTAAATGGATATATTCCATTGCGTTCCTTCTTTTCACAGTCGGCGCGATCGGGGTGTACCTCATCCTCTACCAGATGAAATCCGTGCTGGAGTGGA
>MIBD01000025.1:2422-4285 GCA_001829395.1 Spirochaetes bacterium GWF1_49_6
CCGCGAGATGGAACAAGATATTCGTATGGTTCTTCATCCCGATAATCGTCATCCCGCTCCTGATACCGTGGAACTACCAGATCATCCAGTCGAAGACCCTGAACAGCTTTATCACCGAGCAGACGTCAGGCATCCAGAAAATCAATTTCACCGTGCAGCCTGTGATAAAGCCCCAGACAGTCACCAATACGAACGGGGTATATATCGACGATACCAACGCGCAGTTGACGGTGAAGGAAGGCCCCGATTCGGAGCAGGTTACAGGGATGCGCACTCTCTTGCCGCTGGTATATATTCTCGGCGGGTTTATCGGGTTTTATCTCATCCTCGCGATTATCGGCGGAATACTCAGCGCGGCGTACCGTTATAAAAAGCGCTCGCCGTTTGTCGAGTTTATGATACGGCGTTATAAACGGGTGCAGACTATTTTGCAGGTCTTCGGCGGGCTGTTTGTCTTGATAGGAAGGCTCTTCCTCGCGATCTTCGGACTGCATAAATTCAGGAGTAATATCTCCGACCGCGAACTCGCAAGCCCGGTCGCCCAGCAGTTATTCGCGTTGTTCAATATCGATAACGAACTGCCCGACGAGAAAAAGGACGAGATCAAGACAATCATCCGCGAGTTCGTCCGCATGATAGACGTCCTGAACCGTTACACCATCCCGTACCGTTTCTATTACGGCCCGATGGAGTATATCGACAAGGTGATTAACGAGGCTCCGGAAGAAGAAGAGACGCTCCGTAAAATAGTGACTATTTTCAACGAGAGCCGTTACAGCCTGCATCTCCTCGACGAGGCAAAGAAAACCGGGTATATGGAAGCGGTGGCTTACGTTATCGCGAATATCGGGCAGAACCGTGAGACGCAAAATCCTTAGATAGGGAATTTGACGGTATAGACTGCCACATTATGGAAGGCAATAAACAGGTTTGCTTGTTATCGGGTTAAAAAGAACTAGCTTTCCATCGCGACGTAGAAGTCTTCTACCTTGAGAACATTTTCCTTGAATTGAATCTGGAGGTTCTGGATAAAGTCGGATTTCAATTCGAGCGAAAGGAACTTGCTGTCGATCTTTCCCTCTTTTTCAATTTGTATCTTTATTTCAAAACGCGTCGTCTGGTCGGCGCTATCGGCAGGCTGAGGGGCGGGCGCGAACGAGTAAGAGCCGTCATCGCCCTTTTTTAGTATTACGGGGTTATTCCAGTCTGAAAATTCCATCTTGGACAGTTTCCCGTTAATATACAACTGCGCCGTAGCATCCTCGACCGGCATCATGCTCCGCGAGGAAATCACCCTGCCGATGATTTTCGGGAATATAAAATAGGGCTTGGATTTATCGAAGTCCTGCTCGTTCTGCGCGCTGATACTCGTCTTCTTCACCAACTTGAGAGCCTCGTCGACACGGATCATAATATCCGCGAGAAACTGGGGATCGTTCTTGTACTTATTGACAATATTGGTAAACCCGCGGTCGCTCGTAATATACATCGGCGGAATCCTGTTCAGTACATACGACGCCAATTCGACCTTTTGGTTCTGGTTAATCGTTCCCTGCTTGGAATTGTCAAGATCGTTGATAACATCCATCACTACGTCTTCGAGGATGTTTTTTAATTCCAGCATTATGACTCCTTTCTTCTATAATCACCACCCTGTATATTGTAACAGATTACCCGGAATTGTCAATAACTTTTTCGTACCGATGCGGATTTTTCCGTGTTTTGACTTATACACGAAAAGGAGTTATCATATTTATCCTAAGGAGCATCATGTGATATATAAGGAAAACGCCGAAATACTGGAACGTTCCCTCAACGGGAATTACCTGACACTCAGGCTGGATGCGCCGAAAATCGCGGCCG
>MIBD01000025.1:4339-4511 GCA_001829395.1 Spirochaetes bacterium GWF1_49_6
TGCTCCGCCGTCCGTTCGGGATATACGATATCGACGGGAACACGCTGTCGGTCATGGCGCTCCTGCGCGGCAAAGGCACTCTCGCGCTGGCCGGCAAACAGTCCGGCGGGACGGTGAGCATCCTCGGCCCGCTCGGAAATTCGTTTCCCGCGCCTCATCCCGGTAAACCGCC
>MIBD01000025.1:4522-8252 GCA_001829395.1 Spirochaetes bacterium GWF1_49_6
CCGGAGGCGTAGGCGCGGCGCCGTTCCTGTACTTCGCGCGGGGTCTGTCGAAACCGAAAATGATTCTCGGCGCGAGAGACCGTTCCCTTCTTCCGCCGCTCCAATATTTCAGGGAAGTATGCGATCTGATTGTCGCTACCGACGACGGCAGCGAAGGCGTGCGCGGTACGGTTATCGACGCGCTCAGGCAATTCGACTTATCGGCGCATACGTTCTACGCCTGCGGGCCTAAGGGGATGTTCGCCGCGCTGACGGATGTTTTCTCCGCGCAGGCCATACCCCCGCTCGCCTATTACTCGCTCGAGACCTATATGGGATGCGGGTTCGGGGCATGCAAGGGATGCAGTGTCCCCGCGCCGGACGGAAGTTTAAAGCTCTGCTGTAAGGACGGCCCTACTTTTCGATGGGATGAGGTGATGCTGTGAGTTTTCGTTTTTTATTTACGCTCGGCCTTCTGCTCTCTCTCGTGACATTTTCCTTGAACGTCGGTTCTTACGTATTTTATTATTCCGTATTGGGTTACGGCCTGATGCTTGTCTCGTTCCTGATGAAGAAAATCACGTTTATCGACGGGATTTGGCTATTCCTGATCGCCGGGACATTCGCGTCCGCGCTGCTCGACCAGAACGAATGGTCGCTCATCTTTCTCATGCTGTTCTGCCTGTTCTATTCGGTATCCCACCTGATCGGTACGGAAAAAGTCTGGATACGCATCCTGAGTATAGTATCCCTCGTGACCGTGATCGCCTCGCTCGGCGGGATGATTTCCATAATCGCGGGCATCCCCGTATTCCTGCCGCTGATCGACCCGTTTATCAGCGGCGCCGTGCTTCTGCAGGGCGTGTTTACGGTATTCGATACCCCGAAGAATGAAATATCTGTCAGGAATATTTGAATATTGAGCGTTTTATGACTATAATATTATAAAACCAGAGAGGGTAGAAATATGTTAAGAACGATATCCGCGTTATTGCTTTTCGTTTTAATGTCCGTCGTACCGGGCCGCGCCTATATCTCGAAATTTATCGATATAGCCGCCGATTCCAAGGAAGCCCAGTTCCTCCAGAACCCCTCGCAATTTCCCCTCGCGGAGGCCGGATTGATCGCATCGGGGATATACACCGAGGACAACCTGCTGAAGCTCAATAATATTATCGCGGAAAGTAAAAAGATCACCGACCCGGATAAACGCGCGCTCGCGAAGAAGATATTCGAGTTCATGCATAAAACTATCCTCAAGAAGTATGTGGCCGACGCGACCACATTGGAGAACGTGCTGAAGAACAGCCAGTACAACTGCGTATCGTCCACGCTCATCTATAATATTCTCCTCGAGCCTCAGGGGATTACCGCGAAGGCGGTCGTGCTCCCGTCGCAGGAACACGTGTTCTCCATCCTGAGCTTCAATACCCAAGTCGAGGTCGAGACCACGTCGCCCTACGGGTTCGACGCGGCGAATAACCCCGAGATACAGGCGAACCTGAAGAAACTCACCGGCGCGGTTTATTCCTCGCAGGCGAAGGACCGTATCGAGGTCGATAATATCGGGCTTCTCGCGTTCCTCTACGTCAACCGCGCTTATTTCGCGAGCCAGAAGAAAGATAACTATAACGCATTCCAGTATATGCTGAAAGCGGCGGCGATCTATCCCAACAGCGCGATTATCGCGACCAATACCGCGAGCGCGTTCGTCAACTACTCCGCCGAACTCATCGACAAGAAGGACTTCGCAAAAGCAATGGCTATCCTCGAAGAGGCGATGGACAAGCTGAGTGTCGATAAAACCAAGATTATCAATAACTACCGCGCCGCGCTCGACGGGTATATCTCCCAACTCGTGGACGCCAAGAAATACGACGACGCGTTCGCCGCGCTCAAGAAGGCCGAAACGGTATCCGGGTCGAAGATGCCCGATATAGAGGAAAATGTCTATGTCCGCGTGCTTTACAGCCTCATCAATAACGAGAAGGACTTCCAGAAGGCGCTCACTCTCGCGGCCGACGTATCGAAGAAATACCCCGACTCGAAGTACATCCAGAACGTCGCCCAGAACGGATTCAACAGCGTGTACGAGATGCTGATCACGAAGCTCGATAATTATCCCGAAGGGGAGGAGTTGTTCCTGAACTGGTACAAGCTGAAAACCGGGACTCAGTTCGACCCTATCTACGAGAACTATTATTCCAAGGTCGCTATCAATAAGTATGAGGGCGGTTCGCCCGACGACGGACTCCATATAATCGACAAGGCGATCAAGCTCCTCCCGAAGTCGAGCGTGCTGAAAAATAACGCCATCTATATCGCGGGGAATCAGGCTAACGTGTACGCCGACAAGAAGGATTATGAGAACGCCGCGAAGTACCTCAAGATCGCGCTCACCTATCAGGCTGACAACAAGAACATCCTCGATAACCTCAAGGTGCTGTATATCGCGTGGATATACTCCGAGATCGACGCGGAGAAGTACGCGAACGCGGACAAGATTTGCGCCGAGGCGCTGGGGCGTTTCCCTGACGACAGCAAACTGCTCTATTATAGAAAGTATATCGATAAGAAAATAAAGAAGTAGTCACTGCGAGCGACCCCCACGGAAGGGGGAAGTTCAGATGCGAAGGCAGGACGCCGCAACCTGCGGGCTAAACCCGATATCAAACAGATTTCAGTATCCATAGTTAATCCGTGATGTTAACACTCTATAAAAAAGAGGGCCTGCGGGTCCTCTTTTTTATAGATACGCTTCGTTTCTATCCGCGTTCATCCGTATAATCTGTGGAATCCGTGCCGAATAGGGTCGGTAGATTGTACCCTATTTTCACACGGATATCACGGATAACGCTGGTTTTCGCGGATGGAAAATGGGTCATATTCCATGTTACCGATGAAATCGAAAATTTCGTCAATTGATGAAAGAATATCGTTTAAATAATCGGTAAAATCCCTGCTCATACATTTTGTACCTCGCGAAGGATATTTCTACCGATATTCGGCTTTAAGGATTTTTTCGATACGAGGTCGACTTTCCGTCCCAGCAAACCGGTGAGAATCTCTTCTAATTCAAGAAACTTAAATAGACTGATGGGTTTTGAAAATTCGACGAGGATATCCACATCGCTGGATTTCTTCTGCTCTCCGCGGACTATCGAACCGAATACCCCGATAGCGCTGACATGATATTCTTCCGCGATTTTACTTTTATTCTTCTCAAGTATGGTTTTTATCTCTTCAAATGTTTTCACGATAATCATCCGTCTTTTTCTATAAATAAAAAAAGAGTCCGCGTTTGCACAACGCACGCGGCCCTATATCATTCATATATTACTTTACCGTCGTCTTCTTGATATCCCATATCTCATTCGCGTACTCGAGGATAGTGCGGTCGCTGGAAAATCTCCCGCTCCGCGCGACATTGATAACCGCCTTCTTGATCCACGAATCCTTATCGCGGAAATTCTTGTCGATCGCTTCCTGCGCCTTCACATACTCCGCGAAATCTTTGAGGACATAGTACTGATCGGCGCGGTTGCCGTCGACCCCGTTCATCAGGTAGTCGAACAGTTCGCGGAAAATCTCATGCCCTTCGCGGGGATTGTACGTACCGTCGACAAGCTGGTCGATCACTTTATGCAGTTCGGGATTGGCGTTGTAGAGTTCCCACGGGTTATACCCGTTGTCGTTGAGTTCCGCGACCTGATCCGCGAGGAGACCGAAGATGAACGCGTTTTCCTGCCCG
>MIBD01000025.1:8305-8475 GCA_001829395.1 Spirochaetes bacterium GWF1_49_6
CCCGTTCATCATAAACTTCATATTACCCGTGCCGCTCGCCTCTTTCCCGGCGGTGGATATCTGCTCGGATACGTCCGACGCGGGAAAGATCATTTCCGCGAGAGAGACGCGGTAGTTCGCGAGGAACACCACTTTGAGCTTACCGTTCACATCGGGGTCGTTGTTGATCT
>MIBD01000025.1:8490-14678 GCA_001829395.1 Spirochaetes bacterium GWF1_49_6
TGATGAGCTTGATAATCAGCTTCGCGCGGCGGTATCCCGACGCGGCTTTCGCGCTGAAAATAAACGTCCTCGGGTAAATATCGATCTTCGGGTTCGCCTTGATCTTATTGTAAAGATACATGATATGCATGACGTTGAGAAGCTGGCGCTTGTATTCGTGCAGACGCTTGACCTGCACGTCGAAAATCGACTCGGGGTCTACGATAATCGCGTTGTTTTTCTTGATATACTCCGCGAGAATCTTTTTACTGTCGAGCTTGATATCCCAGAATTTCTTCTGGAATTCCTTATCCCCGGCGAACTCCTCCAGCTTCTTGAGCTTGGACATATCGGTAATCCACCCGTCGCCGATTTTCTCGTTAATGAGCTTCGCGAGTTCGGGATTGGACTTGAGGAGCCATCGGCGCTGGGTCACACCATTCGTTTTATTGCAGAACTTTTCAGGATAAAGCTCGAACCAGTCCTTGAGGGTATCGGCTTTCAGGATTTCGGTGTGCAGCGCGGCGACACCGTTCACCTTATGGCCGCCTTCTATCGCGAGCGCCGCCATATTGATGACGCCGTTCCCGATAATCGCCATGCGCTGGTGACGCGCATAATCGTTGGGATATTTCCTGCGGACTTTGTCCGTCAGACGGCGGTTGATCTCCTCGATAATCTGGTAGATGCGCGGCAGGAGGTTGCAGAACAGGGTAACGTCCCATTTCTCGAGCGCTTCGGTCATAATCGTGTGGTTCGTAAACGCGCAGGTCTTATTCATAATACCCCATGCCTGATCCCATTCCATCCCCTGGATGTCCATTAACAGGCGCATGAGTTCGGTTACTGCCACTACCGGATGGGTATCGTTCATCTGTATAGCGATCTCGTCGGAGAACTTCGAGAAGTCGTCCCCGTGACGCTTTTTATATTTTCGGATCAGGTCCTGCAGGCTCGCCGATACGAAGAAGTACTGCTGGCGGAGACGCAGGCGTTTTCCGGGCTCGGTATGGTCGTTGGGATAAAGGACGCGTGAAATATCCTTGGCGACATTCGCCTTCTCTACCGCCTTGAGATACTGCCCGTCGTTGAACAACTGGAGGTCAAAATCCTCCGGCGAGGACGCGTCCCAGAGACGCAGGGTGTTCACCGTTTTCACGCCGAAGCCCACGACCGGGGTATCGTACGGGGTCGCGCGGATGATTTCCGCGTCCACCGTCGTGAAGTGCGAGCGTCCCTTCTCGTCCGGCACGATTTCTACATGCCCGCCGAATGTTACATCGACAGCGTCGTCGTCGCAGCGGATCGACCACGGGTCGCCGTTGCGGAGCCATTTATCGGGATATTCCACCTGATAACCGTTGATAATCTTCTGCTCGAACATCCCGTAGCGGTAACGGATACCGTAACCGTGCCCGGGGAGTTCCAGTGTAGCAAGCGAATCGAGGAAACACGCCGCGAGACGGCCGAGACCCCCGTTTCCGAGGCCGGCATCGAACTCGGTGTCCTCTATTTCGTTATAATCGAAATTGATTTCTTTGAGCACGGACGCCGCATCCTCCTGTATCAGGAGATTCACGAGGTTATTCCCCAACGCGCGTCCCATCAGGTACTCCGCGGACAGATAATATGCCTGCTTGACATTGTTCTTTTCGTAGGTCTCGCGCGTATCGACCCAGTTATCCGCGATATAGATCATCGTGGCGTAACAAGTCGCGTCGAATATTTCACGCTTGGTCGCGCATTCGAGAGTTTTCCCGAAACGCATTTTCAGCTTTTGAATAATTTCTTCTTTAAACTTTTTCTTGTCGATTTTCATCTGACAGCTCCCGATATGAAGTAAGGAATAATTATAGAAAAAGAATAAAAAAAACTCAAGGATAGAAAGAGTGTAATTATAGCCGCATCTATAAACCGCCGTTCCCGGAGGTATGGAAGCGGCCATAATGGATATTTGATCGATATATCCTATTATGGACACTTCTAATAACCACCGATTCTCGGTGGCAAGGAAGTGACCATTGGGCATATTTTAAAGATATATCATTATTAATGTTAAAAATGTTAATAGTTTTTAGAACCGCCCTTATCTATATATTCAAAGAACCGCTGTGGTTTTTTGCGTCAGTTCCCGAAAGGGGGATTCGCCCTGATGTGCGTTAGTTCTGTTCTATTTTACAGACGACGGAATTTTTCCCCATACATTTTGCCTGATATAACGCCTGATCCGCGAGCTGTACGAGTTGTTCGGGATTATCCGAATCGGCGGGAAATTCCGCGATCCCCGCGCTCAGGGTGAGATGGAAATCGCCTTTATCGCAATGCTGCTCGATCGCCTGCTTGATTCTGTTGACGCATTCCAACGCGCCGTCGCGAAGGGTCTGCGGCAGCAGCATGATAAATTCGTCGCCGCCATAGCGGCATGCTATATCCTCGGAACGTTTATGCAGGCGGATAGTTTCCGAGACACAGCGAAGCGCATGATCGCCCATCGAGTGCCCGAAATTGTCGTTGATATTCTTCAGATTATCCAGGTCCATGAATATCAGGCTGAACGGGAGTTTGTAACGAGTGGAGCGTTTTCGTTCGGCGTCGAGCGCGCGCTGGAGATAACGGTAATTATATAATCCCGTCAGTTCGTCCATCAGCGCGTTTTTCTCGGTGACTTCATAGAGGAACATTTCTATAATGATAGGGTTTTTCAGGAGACGGTAATCCGAGGTGAAATAATCGACTATCGCCAGCCGGAGGCTGATATCGCGGCGCAGGAGCCTCTCGAAGTAGTAATAACGTTCGAGAATTTTCTCCCAATGCTTTTTCGCTTCATCCTCTTTAAACTCAAGATGGGTCAGAAAAAAGAGCAGCATCGAATAAAATTGGTTTTTTTCCTTCGGTATGCAGTTATCATAGATCCGTTTGATGTCGTGAAGAATTTCCCCGCCCTTCAGGTATTCCTCATTGAGAATGTTCAGTATCACATCTTTGAGCATTGGATTAATTTCCATCCCGATTCCTCCATACCCCAGAATGATATTATAAAGTAGCGCAAAATAAACCACAACGTTTAGGGTTATTTTAAATATCGGTGTATCTATGTTTATTTATATATAATTTATATGTTTTCTAATCCGGCGCATCCCCGGTAATAAATAATTCCTTGATATTTTATTTAACTTGTATTATGATTATGCTACCGAAATTTATGGAGGGAAAATATTATGATTCAAAGCCTTGACGAAGTAATGAATAAAATTAAGTCGATTAAAGAAGAAATGGATGTAGTAGAATACCGTGTTCTGAATACCCGTACTCACATCGACACTATTGAAGAAAGCCTGAAAAAGATCAGCAAGGAAGTACTGGAAGGATTTCATAGCGTCTCCCATAAAATCAATAAGCTCGAAGATATCGTCACGCGGCTCGAGAAGGAAGTCGACGATCTTTGCAATCGCCAAAAGTAACCGTAAAAAATCATATAAAAAACAGGCTGCAACCAGCCTGTTTTTTTATTTACAATCCGCCTAAAAAAGGATAGAATATCATTATCAAACAACGGAGCCTGCCATGTTAGACATGATGAAAGATAAAATTGCCGCCATCCATTCCGATTACGGCGAACTGCATTTCGAGAAAAGCGAGAGCTGTGAGATCGCCTACTCCAACGATAATATCGAACGTATCGGCAACGCCAAGACGTCCGGCGGGAACGCCCGCGTACTGAAGAACAACGGGTGGGGTTTCGTATCGTTTAATATCCCCGACTTCGATACCTATATCCCCGCGGCCGAACGCAACGCCGAACTGGTGGGGCGCGGTAAATCGGAAATATTCACCGATCATCATCCCGTGATAGTCGAGACGGAAACGGAATATAAAATCGACCCCGTATCGGTGTCCCTCGAGGAAAAGAATGACCTGATCCGCAAATATAACGACCTGATGAAGCATCCGAAGATCGCCAATACCGCCGTCCGGTATGTCGACAGCCGTGTCGAACGGTATTTCGTGAATACCGACGGTTCGGCTATCAGGAAACTCCGTACATTCACGGGGATTGTCTGGAAGGCTCTCGCGCGCGACGGTACTAACGTCCAGTTCGCGTTCGATACGGTCGGCGGATGCGCGGGCTACGAGAACGTCATCGGCCTCGAAGACCGCATCCTTGAAATCAAGGAGCGCGCGCTGAAACTCCTCGACGCGACAAAGGTGAAGGCCGGGAAATACCGCGTCCTCCTGAACCCCATGCTCGCGGGAACGTTCGTCCATGAAGCGTTCGGCCACCTCTCGGAATCGGACCGCCTCTACGAGAACCCGCGCCTCAAGGACATCCTGCTGATGGGAAAGGAGTTCGGCCCGGAATACCTGAATATCGTGGACGACGGCTCGCTCCCCGGATACGCGGGATATACCCCGTTTGACGACGAAGGCATACCCGCCCGGAAGAATTACCTCATCCAGAACGGCATCCTCACCGGGCGCCTCCACTCCCGCGAGACAGCCGCGAAAATGAACGAACCCCCATCGGGAAACGCCCGCGCCATCAATTCGGCGTTCCAGCCCATCGTCCGTATGACGAATACGTTTATCGAAAACGGGACGGCTTCGTTCGACGAGATGCTCGCATTTATCGGCGACGGTATCTACGCGTGCGACGATATCGGGGGGATGACGGACGACGAGATGTTCACCTTCTCCGCGGCGTACGCCTACCGGATACGTAACGGCAAGATCGCGGAACTGCTCCGCGACGTCGTGCTGACCGGCAACGTATTCTCGACGTTAAAAAATATCCGTATGATAGGCAACGATTTGAAGATATTCGGGGGGCTTGGCGGATGCGGTAAGGGCGGTCAGTCTCCGCTTCCTGTGGGGCTGGGAAGTCCGCATATCCTGATCGACGACGTGCTGATCGGCGGGGAATAGGTTTACGTCAGGACGAGTACCTGTTTTATCTGGTTTTTAAGCTCTATGGAGCGTTCCCTGAAGCCGCGGTCGACATTCGACAGACTCTGAAGGAATTCGTACGCGTCCTCGAGCCGTTTACCGGATATGTAGCACGCGGTCAGATTGTTCAAATTATCCGGCTTCTTCCTTAGCTTGACGGCCTCCTCGAGTGACCGTTCCGCGTCTATCAGATATCCCGCCTTGAGGTAGAGCGTCCCCAGATTGAAGTGCGCGCGTTCGAATAACGGGGCGAACTCGATGGCTTTCTTATAATACTCGACCGCGCTTCCGAAATTCCGCTGACGGAAATAGATATTCCCGAGGTTATAGTAGAACACCGGATTCGAGCGAAAGAGCCCCGTCAGGGTCTTCAGCGCGAGTTTCGCATTCTCCATATCGCCCGCCGAGTAGAACGCCCGCGAGATCAGGTACATCAGGCGGTAGTCGTTCCGGGCATGCGTCTGTACCGCTTTATCGTAAATCAGTTCCTTTAATAAATCCTTATCCCCCGTCCGGTTCATCACCTCGAACAGGTCGAGATACGCCTCGGGCTGTCTGGGGAATTCGATGATGAGCTTGCGTACCGCCGACAGCGCAGAATCGTACCGCTCGTGGATCAGTTCGGTGTAGAGCGACGCGCGGTATTCCTCGATCGGCATCTCGTACGACAATCCCGTCTGATGCAGGTAACGGTCGGCATTCGCGCGATGTTCCCGCGATTTGCGGCGTTTGATGATCTCGTAGAGTGCGAACGCGCGGACGAAGTAGTTATCGCATTCCAGCATCGTATCGAGGATATCGTCCAGTTCGTAAAAATCCCCGGTCAGGAAACGGCACCAGAACAGGGTATACCACGAGAACCCGCCGTAAAATTCCCGCTCGTTCATCAGCCGCGCGATAGCTTTGTAATCGGAACGGAGGAGATGGGTCAGCATCAGGTAGGAAAGGGCTTTTTCCGAACGCTGGGCGTTCCAGGACCGCTGAAACGACTTAGCCGCCTCATTGAAATCCGCGTGATCGAAAAGGTGCTTCGCGTGTGCAAAGGATTTCTTCGGATCGTGATGGAAAATCATAAATACCCCTTAATCAATACGTCTCCTTCTATATTTTCGACAGAAACATCCTTTAGTCTTAGGGCGCGGCTCATGGGAATTTTCGTCTCTCCCTCGAAGGGCTGAATACCCTTACCGCCGAGGATTTTCGGGGCGACCAACACATATACCTTATCGATAATCCCCGCCTGCAGAGCGCTGTACAACAGGCGG
>MIBD01000025.1:14733-15247 GCA_001829395.1 Spirochaetes bacterium GWF1_49_6
TCACCGCGCGCATATCGAACGGGGCGGGGAATTCCGCGAATCGTTTACCGTTCCTGGCGCACATCTCCCGGAACTCCTTCGATGCGCTGGGAGATATAATAAACAGGGTCTGCTCCCCGCCGGACATGACATGATGCCCGTCGGGAGTTTCCCCGTCCGGGTCGATAATCACGCGGAGGGGATTCTTGACCAGCGGGACGAGGCGGACATTTAGGCGCGGGTTATCCTTCTTGACGGTGCCTATCCCGACCATAATCGCGTCGACCCTGTTGCGGAAATTATGCACCCATTTGAGACTCTCCTCGCCGCTCACCCATCGGGAATCCCCGTCGCTATTAGCGATATTCCCGTCGAGAGTCATCGCGTACTTCGCGTAGACGAACGGGATACCGGTACTGATATATTTGAAGAAATCCTCGTTGAGTTCGCGGAGTTCGCTTTCCCGCTCGTGCAGGATTTTCGTGGACACGCCGGATTTTTCAAGGAGCGCGATACCCTTCCCGTTGACGAAGGG
>MIBD01000026.1:0-6868 GCA_001829395.1 Spirochaetes bacterium GWF1_49_6
TAACCATTTTCTAAAAATCAGGCTCAGATTTTCCAAATTGAAAAATTAATGTTATAATATGCCGTTCATTATTAAAGGAGAATAGAATATGTGTGGAATTGTCGGGTATATCGGAAACCGTGACGCCAAGGAAATCATCCTCGATTCATTACAGCGTTTGGAATACCGCGGGTATGACTCCGCGGGAATCGCGCTGATCGATGAGAAGAATCATATGGTGGTTCAGAAGGAGGTCGGCCGTATCGACAATCTTCGCAATGAGGTCTATAAATACAACGGCGAGGTGGAAAGCCAGCTCGGCATCGGCCACACCCGTTGGGCGACGCACGGCCGGGTCAACGAGCAGAACGCCCATCCCCATTGCGACTCGAAGAAGCGTTTCGCCATCGTACATAACGGCATTATCGAGAATTACCAAGTCCTGCGGAAAATCCTGACCGATAAGGGGCATACCTTCTCCTCGGAGACCGATTCGGAAGTCCTCGTGCACCTGATCGAGGAATTTTATAAGGAGGAGGAGCGCAATCTCCAGTCCGCAGTGGTGGAAGCGTTAAAAGTGGTCGAGGGGACATACGGACTCGCCGCGATCTGTATCGACGAGCCGTATAAAATAGTCGGCGCGCGTAACGGTTCCCCGTTGGTACTGGGTATCGGCGAGAACGAGATGTTTATCGCATCCGACGTCAACGCTATCATGCCCTATACCAAAAATGTCGTCTATATCGAAGATAAAGAAGTCGTCGTAATAAAATCCGAAAAATTCAAGACCTATACGCTGGATTACCAGAGAATTGAAAAATCCATTACCGTCGTCGATTGGGATGTCGACGCAATTTCCAAGGGCGATTACGAAACATTTATGCTGAAGGAAATATTCGAACAGCCTAATGCTATTGTCGACGCCCTTCGCGGACGCGTTCACGCCCGTGACGGCGCGGTAAAATTCGGCGGCCTCGACCTGACCCCCGAGCATGCAAAAAATATCGATAAGGTGATCATTACCGCCTGCGGGACAAGCTGGCATTCCGCGCTGGTCGGGAAATATATGATCGAGCGTTTCGCGGAAATCCCTGTCGAGGTCGATTACGCCTCGGAGTTCCGTTACCGCAACCCCGTCCTCGGCAAGAATAATCTCGTCATCGTCATCAGCCAGTCGGGCGAGACCGCCGATACGTTGGAAGCCCTCCGTGAAGCGAAACGCAAGGGCGCGAAGGTGATCGGTATCACGAACGTGATCGGCAGTACGATCGCGAAGGAATCCGACGGAGGTATCTATCTGCATGCCGGCCCGGAAATCGGGGTGGCATCCACTAAGGCGTTCCTCAACCAGCTCATCACTCTCGCGATGCTCGCGATATATATCGGCCGGCTGAAAAACATGCCCCTTTACGAGGGCGAACGTCTCCTTGAGGAACTCGCGTTAATTCCACAGAAGATAGCCGAGGTACTGGAACAAGCGGATAAAATAAAAGAGATCGCGTTGAAGTATGTCCATACTACAAATTTCCTCTATCTCGGGCGGGGATTCAATTATCCTATCGCGCTTGAGGGCGCGCTCAAGCTGAAGGAGATCTCGTATATCCATGCCGAGGGTTATCCCGCGGCAGAGATGAAGCACGGCCCGATCGCGCTGATCGACGAGAATATGCCGGTGGTCTTTATCGCACCCAAAGACTCGCTCTATGAAAAAATTATGAGTAATATCGAGGAAGTCAAGGCGCGCGCGGGCAGGGTGATTGTGGTAACCGATTTGGACGACTCGGTGATGCGGCAAAAGGCGGACGATATTATCTATGTCCCCAGCACTATCGAGGAATTTTCTCCGATGATAAATATCATCCCGCTCCAGTTGATCGCGTATTATATCGCGAGGGCAAAAGAGTTGGATGTGGACAAGCCGCGCAATCTCGCAAAATCTGTGACCGTGGAATAGTCCGTCTGATGTAAACGGACATGTGTAAACGGACAATAAAGTTGTATACCGGACAATAAAGTCCTTTGCCGGCTAATCAGCAGATACCGTCACAAGTATATTTAACTATCTAAAGTCTTTTCCGGTATAGCTTATCCGGGAAACGTATGATCGCGCAAAAACCGGTATCGGAGGTAAAAAGCACTTCGCCGTCCAGTTGTTTTTCAATCAGATCGAAAATGATTCGATACCCCATACCAGTCGATTTCCTCGGGTCGAAACCGGCGGGAAAGCCATTCCCGCTATCGCGGATTTGTATTTCAATTATTTCATTCTCCATACTCAGTTTTATACCGATACTCCCTTTTTCACCCTTAGAAAAAGCGTATTTTATACTATTGGTGATCAGTTCGTTGACAGCCAGTCCGCAGGGTATCGCGGTATCCAGCCCAATATTCAGATCCTGCAGATCGAGGGTGAATTTTACCGCATCGGGATCGTGAAGATAACTGCGCGTCAGGAGATCGGTAATTTTTGAGATGTATTCCTTTAAATTGATGCTGGAAAGAGACTGGGTATTATAGAGCAGTTGATGAACCTGCGCCATCGATTGAATTCGATCCGTCATTTCCGTAAAGACTTTGGTTATTTTCGCTTCATTGCTCATGGATATCTGTAGGTTCAATAAACTCGATATAATCTGCATATTATTATAGGTGCGATGATGGACTTCCTTAAATAGCGCGATCTTTTCCTGAAGCGAGGCCTGAAGTAATTCTTCCGCTTTTTTCCTCTCCTCTACTTCCTTTTTTAACTCTATATTGGTCTGTAATAACTCCTCCGTTCGTGCTTGCACTATATCTTCCAGTCTATCGCGAATGAATTTTAATTCGAGATGGTTTTCGATTCGTTTCCTGATAATCGGAATATCAAATGGTTTGGTGATAAAATCGACCGCGCCCAGCGATAAACCCCTGTTTTCATCTTCCTTCCCATCCAGGGCGGTAAGAAATATGACTGGGATATTTTTCGTTCGTTCATCTTTTTTTATAATACCGCATACCTCATATCCGTCCATCTCCGGCATCATGACATCCAGAAGGATTAAATCGGGAAGCTCGTTTTGTAACGCGTTTAATGCCAATCTCCCGTCGAGGGACGGCAGAACACGGTATCCGCACTCCTTCAATACGCTCGACAAAAGCTGAAGGTTTGCCGGGATATCGTCGACTATCATAATGGTTGCTTTATAGCTGACCAAAATGTTTCCATTCATCTTTACATTCCTCGGTAGTGTTTACCCATTATTCCATCAATGTCTCGGTAATTTCCCGGAAATCCATGTGGATTTCCTCAAACGCATCTACTACAATCGGGTCAAATTGGGCGCCCTTCCCCTCTAATATAATATCCCTGCTTTTATCATGCTCAAACGGCGGTTTATAGCAACGTTTCGACCGGAGAGCGTCATAAACATCAGCGACCGCCATAATACGCGCGCATAAAGGGATATCGCCGCCCGATAAGCCGTCAGGGTATCCTTTTCCATCCCATCTCTCGTGATGCGAACGGGATATTTCAATACCCATGTTAATGAATGAATTATTCGGATAAGTAACATTCACGGCTTTCAGGGTATCCGAACCTAAACTTGTGTGCGTTTTCATTACCTCGAACTCCTCCGGGGTCAATTTTCCCTGCTTGAGGAGAATCGCATCGGGAATGGCCACCTTTCCGATATCATGGAGCGGGCTTGCCTGAAAAATATCTCTGATAAAGTAATCGTCTATTTTCGTTCGATAGGGTTCTTTCTCTCTCAGTTTTAATGCCAGAATTCGGCAGTATTTTTGAACACGTTCCAGATGCGTGCCGGTATCCTCATCCCGCGATTCGGCCAATTTCGCAATCGCGAAAATGGTCGCCATTTGAGAATCGGATATTTCCTTGACCTGCTTCTGAATCAGTTCCTCAAGCTGCTTATTATATGCCTTCAGCTTCCCTTGGAGTTGATAAAGACTCAACTGGGTATCGACCCGCGCCAGAACTTCCTCATATTGAAAGGGTTTTGTAATATAATCCACTCCGCCCATTTTAAACGCCTTGACTTTATCCGAGATACCGTCGATCGCGCTGATAAAGATCACGGGGATATTTTTCAGATTTTCATCCTTCTTTAAAATTTCGCAGACTTCGAAACCGCTCATATCCGGCATAGTAATATCCAGAAGGATCAGGTCCGGCGGCTCGATCTGCATCGCCTGAAGCGCCATTTTCCCGTTGGTAACAGGCCGTACTTTATACGCTTTATTCTTCAGGAACTCGGAAAGAACCTGAAGGTTTGTGGGTACATCGTCAATAATCATAATATTGGCTTTTTTGTTTGGTACGGCTGTATCGTTCATATTTTTCCTCTCTTGTGATCCAACAGATCGATCAATTTTTCATACTGAAACGCACGGGCCAACTCCCTGATTTCGCCTGCTATCGGCGGTGAAATCTTTTCCGCGTCTTCGGTCAGCTCCAGAACGCGATCCAGATCGATACTTTTCGCGGCTTCCAATAAAGATTCTATCAACTCTTTTGGTAGGGCTGATTTTTCTTTCCGTATGCTTACCGGTATCTTTTTATCCGTCTTGCTTTCGATTGTACCGTAAATATACGGGACTGCGAGATGGGCATGAATCGCTTTAAAAATTTCTTCAATCCTAAACGGTTTACGGATATACCCGTCGGCGCCCTTTTCGAGAATCTCGTTTTTATCTTCATCAAACGCGCTGGCCGTTAATGCTATGATCGGGGTGCGCGTATTCTTTTCATTCGATCTGATTTTCTCGATCACTTCATATCCGTTCATTTCAGGCATTCTTATATCCAGGAACACCATGTCGGGCGCTTTATTAGTGAAACATTCTAATACCTTTTTCCCGTCGCCGACTTCTATAATCTCGAAACCTGTTGGTTTCAGAATTACGCGAAGCAGATGCAGATTCGCCGGTTCGTCGTCGGCGATCAGTATTCGTATTTTCCGTTCACTTTTTTTCAGGCCGATTATCGGTAATTTTTTATTTTCTTCATTTCCTTCTTTCATTCTGACTTCTTTTATATTTATTTCTAAGTGGAAACAACTGCCCACATCGGGCGTACTGCTAACTGTAATATCTCCGTCCATCATACGGGCATATTTTCTGCTGATATATAGACCTAATCCAGTCCCCCCTTTTTTTATTCCTGCAGCAGACTGCTCGAACGTACCGAAAAGACGGTCCAATTCTTTCTTTTGGATACCCGGACCTGTGTCCTCGATATCCGCGATCAGGCGGGATGCGTCTTTTTTTATATCCATATACACATGTACCGTCACACTTCCCGTATCAATGAATTTTACCGCGTTCCCTGTCAGATTGATAAATATCTGGCGGAGCTTTCCCGCGTCGGTTTCAATATAATGAGGGACGTCATCCTCAGTAGTTATGGTCAGTCGCACTCCTTTCTCTTTTATCGTTATTCCAAACATACTTTCCAGAGTGCTTAGAAATTCCCATAAATCCATTATCTCGGCATTTAATACCGTCCTCCCGGCCTCGATTTTTGAAACATCGAGGATATCGTTAATCAGGCTTATCAGATGCTCCCCGGAGTTTTTTATGGTTTGGAGCCATTCTCCATGCTGTCCCGTTAACGCGCTTTCACGCATCAGTAATTCTGAAAACCCTAAAATAGCGTTCAGCGGGGTGCGTATCTCATGCGACATATTGGAGAGGAACAGACTCTTGGAGCGGTTTGCTTCTTCAGCCATTTCCCTTGCCTTAACCAATTCCCGCTCAAAACTCTTTCGCTCTGAAATATCCCGGATAATGGATATCACTGTTTTCTTTCCTAAAAATTTGAAAACATGGGCGCTGATCTCGACAGTGAGCTCTTTTTTATCCCTGGCGAATACCTTACGCTCGAAAAGATTATGACTGAGCTTATTCAGGTCTTCTATAAATACCCCGTCGCTTTTAATATCTATTTCAGTATTAACGTCCTCAGGCGATAATCGTAGGAATTCTTCACGGGTGTAGCCGAACATCGAACAGGCGATTTCGTTCACATCGGTAAATTTCCCGGACGGCTCACCCTCGATCAGCTCATGTACCATTATCGCGTCGTTCCCTTTATCGAAAAGCATCCGGTAGCGCGCCTCCGAACGGGTAAGCTCAGCATACCCCTGCTGAACCAATTCCTCGAGATGGTCGCGGTATTTCCGCACCTGTTCTTCTGTTTTCCTGTGCTCGGTATATTTCCACACGGTATCCATCATCAGTATCATTTGGCGCACATCCGAATCGGTATAATCGCTTTCTTTATTCGCTACCCCCACTACCGCCACAATCCTGTCGTTAAAAATAACCGGACAGGATACAAACCTGTATAAAGCGGTATACCCTTCGGACCGGCCGTTTTTAGGAGGATGAGGCGCCTGAAAATCATTATTAACAATCGGTTTCCGCTGACGCACCGCCTCGCCCCAAAAACCTGCTTCATCAAGAGAATAGAGGGTCAGCAGTTGTTCAGCCGTGCCTTCTTTCATCAAATCTTTCGACCAAGAGTTGAGACTGAGTTCTTTCGTATCCTCATTTAAAAAATAGATATACCCGATTTTACTGCTGGTTATCCGAACGACTTCCTCGAGCGAATAGTCGAGAAACACCTGGATGGATTCGGCCTCATACTTAGAAATACGCAGGAGCGCTTCCATCCGGGCCTCGTCCTTCTGAATTGCCTCCTCCGCGCGCTTTCTTTCCGTGATATCCACCCCGTAAATATTCAGATACCCCGCGTCCGGGATCGGGGCAAGGGTTAAACTATACACCCTATCGCCTATTTCCTCCTCCACCGTCGTCACCTTGCCGGTTTTCATGCATTCGCTAATCTGCTTGAACCATTTCTCACGCGATATACTGACTTTAGCAA
>MIBD01000026.1:6955-10765 GCA_001829395.1 Spirochaetes bacterium GWF1_49_6
GAAACCTCGCCAGCAGTTTAATATATGCCTCATCGCGCTTTCGTTCGGATATATCCCGGATATTGCATTGAATCACCTTCTCTTTTCCGACCGGGTAGATATTTGAAATGAATTCCACTTCGATAGTCCGCCCTGCTTTTGATTTGAGCGGTATATCTTCGTAACGGACATACCGTTCCTTTTTCAAAACAGCAAAGGCTTCCTTTGATATCGCTTTTTGATCGAATACGCCGATTTCCCATAGCTTTTTCCCGGCAAGCTCATCCCATGAGTAACCGAGAAGGTCGCAGATGAAAGGGTTTGCGTCAAGAATATTTCCCGATTCGTAGTCTAAGATAAAAATACCGTCCTTCGCGGCCTCGAAGAGACGGCGGTAACGCGCCTCGGATGCGTGCATTTGTTCTTCCATAGTTATTCGCTGTAAATAGAGCGAAACCTGGTTGATAATAATTTCATACAAATTCATGAGATTTATAAAAGATTTCTGGTTTTTAACTAAAAATGCGACCCCGCCGTTCAGTTGCTTGTCCCACAAGAAGCCGATCGTAAATACTGCGGTAATCCCCAATAGCTTCTCTATAGCCCCGCAAATCATCTTGGGTATTTTTCCCGCCGATAAGGTATAGAGTCCGCCTGGTTCGTAATTCAGTCTCATATTGGAAAAACGCGCTAATTCTTCATCCGTCTGATCGTTTAATGGGAATTCTATATCGAAGGGATTCATACCGAGAATTTTTATAATCGGATTCATAAATTTTTCAAGGCCGATAAATTTTATAATTTTTACGGAATTCTTGTTTTTATTATAGGCGGTTATAAAGGCGAAGATATCCGGGTCAATCTCTTTTATCCTTCTCGCCAGATACGAATAGATTTCCCGGCTGGTTTTCATCGGGACCAAATCGACCGCCGTTTCCGCGATCAGGTTTTGTTCGCCGAGAATTCTTTTTAATTCGGCTTCATTAATTTTTGAATCCGTAATATCGGTGAGCGTCCCGATATACCCGGTAATTTGTCCCGAGTTGTTTTTTTCAGGCAGAACATCACAGATAACCCAAATAATCTTTCCATCACTATGCTGAAAACGATACTCCAACTTATAAGGCGTTCCATCATCTAAGGCTTTTTTCCACGCTTTCAAAACTATAGGCCGGTCGTCAGGGTGAATAGCCTTTTTCCAGCCGTTTTCAAGGGCTTTTCGCGGATTAATTCCCGCTATTTTTATCCATTGTTCATTAACAAATACGGTATCCCCTTTTGAATTTGTCCTGAATATCCCGACGGGTGATATGGAGGTAAGCGTTCTATATTTTATTTCACTCTCCCTGAGTTCCTCTTCGGCTTTTTTCCTTTCCGTTATGTCCTCGTACACCGATAAAATACATTTCTCTCCCTCGAGATCGAATATCTGTAATGACTGCCGGGTTATGATAATATTCTTTTTCTTATCGTAGAAATGGGTTTCGAAATCACGAACTTCGCCCTTTGCTCTCAGCTTCTCTATGAGCGTCTTACGATCGTCCGGATTCACATACAGTCCGAGTTCGACGGATGTATGGCCGATTAACTCATTCCGGGTATACCGAAGTAATTTGATCGCGGTGTCATTCAGTTCGATGAACTTACCGTCGTTCATCCGCGTGACGGTAATCGCGATAGGACTGGAGCGAAACACTCTTGAAAACAATTCCTCCGATAACCTGAGAGCTTCTTCTTTCAGTTTCTTTTCGCGGCGAATCTCCGCGTCTTTCAATTCCCTTTTTATCGAAGGAATGAGGCGTGTCAGATTATCTTTTAAAATGTAATCGACAGCGCCTTTTTTCATCAGTTTCGCCGCATGCTCTTCCTGAATCGTTCCGGAAACCACCAGGACCGGTATATCCTTCCCGGTTTCCAACACTATTTCCAAAGCCCCCTCGGCGTTCAACCCCGGCATATAGTTATCGCATATAATTAAATCCCAATTTTCTTTATGTATCGAATAACACAAGGCTTCCGCTGTCTCGACCCGTTCCGATATAATCTGAAGTCCCGCTTTTTCTAATAACCGGAGCACCAATTGCGCGTCGCTTTCGGAATCCTCGACAAATAACACGCGAATCTGCTTCTCCATATCTACCTCTTTACGGGAGGAATCTCATTCAGGACCATCCAGTATAACCCCAACTCGCTGACTACCTCCGCGAACCGGTTAAAATCTATGGGCTTTCTGATGTAGCTGTTTACACCCAGATCGTAACAGGCATCCAAGTCAGCGTCCTCGTTCGATGTGGTCAGTACCACTACAGGTATCCGCCTAAAAAGCGTATCGCTTTTTATCCTGCGGAGAACCGTGATCCCGTCGATTTTCGGCAGTTTGAGATCGAGCAGAATAACCGTCGGCAGTATGGCCGTATCCCTGCCCTCGAATTTACCGGTTCCGAAGATATAATCGATGGCTTCCTGCCCGTCATTCACGACTACCAGATTATTCACGATACTGCTTTTTTTAAAAGCCCTTTTAGTCAGTTCGACGTCACTCGGATTGTCCTCCACTAATAAAATGCTTTTTTCGTTCATAAAATCCTCCTGCTATTTTTCATTAAATCCGTTAGAGAGAAAAATAAAAAGCCGCTCCTTTTCCGGGTTCTCCCTCGGCGCGCACGGTTCCGTTATGCATGTTGATAATACGCCGGACTGTGGCAAGCCCGATCCCTGTCCCGGGGAAATCCAGAGCGTGATGCAGCCGGTAAAACGGGGTAAAAAGATTGTTCACAAACGCCATATCGAAGCCCGCGCCGTTATCCCGCACGAAGAATACCGGTTTCTCATCTATCGATGTTCTACCGAATTCTATTCGGGCGCGCTCGCATTTCCCGGTAAATTTCCACGCGTTTTCAATGAGATTCTGAATGAGGATAAGGAGGAGCGAGCTATCCCCGTCCGCCGTCAAATCAGGCTCGATAATAAAATCGGCTTTTCTGTTTCCATCCTGTTTGACCAAATCCGCGGCGATTTTCTCAGCAAAGCTCGAAAGATCGACCTTTTCGCGCTTGATCTCTGTTTTACTGACTTTGGAAAGCATCAGGAGCGCATCAATCAGTTTCGCCATCCGCTGGACTTCCGCGCGGATCGTCCTGATATACTCTTTCGCGGTATCGTCGAGCTTATCCCCGTAATCTTCATCGAGAGCGAGACTCCAGCCGTCAATTCCGCGAAGCGGAGACCGCAGATCATGCGACACCGAGTAGGAAAAGCTGGAGAGTTCTTCATTTATAGTAAGCAGGGAGTTGTTTGTTTTCCGGATTTCCTCAGTTTTTTCTTCTACCAGATCCTCAAGGTGATTATGGTATTCTTTTAGTTTCTCTTCTAATTTTCTTTGTTCGGTTATATCCTCGGAAATACCTAATAAATATAATGGATTTCCTTTAGTGTCCATGATAGGTATTTTGCGGGTATGGAGTATTCTTTCCCCAGCCGTTTTTGTTAAAACTGTTTCTTCGGGGATATCGACGGTTTTTTTATTATGCAAAACTTCAGAAGAGGTTTTTGTAAAAAACTCCGCCTCATCTTTCGGGAAGATATCGTAAACATCCTTCTCCAGCAGCTCTTCTTTGGTAAAACCCAGCAGTTCTTCTCCGGCTTTATTGAGCTTGATATAACGGAGGCTGCCCGCGTCCTTCACATAGATCATATCCGGTATATTCTCGATAATACTATCCAGTAATTTTTCATTGTTCCCGATTGACTTGATTTTTCCCGCTAGTTCCTCTTCCGCCTGTTTACGTTTGGTGATATCGAGGGACAGGATGAAAATACCTTCGGGTACCG
>MIBD01000026.1:10981-15275 GCA_001829395.1 Spirochaetes bacterium GWF1_49_6
CATCATGTTGTCTAGGGTTCTACGATAACGTTTCTCGTTCTCGAACTGTCCCATGGCGGAACGTTCGGCGGCGAGAGCCTCGGCAGATTTTTTATTCGCTTTTGTAATACGATTATGAGAAAACCCGAAAAGAAATCCCATTACAACAAATAGTATGATCGAAAAAATCGAATTGGGATTTTCAAGAGCGAATGAATTTACAGTCGGGAAAAAAAACCACCAGGAAAGAGCAGCGGAGATTAAAGTAGATACTATTCCGCCTTTCAAACCCCCGACCCATGAACTAAAAAAAACAGCGGGATAAAAGAAAAACCACGAAAAAGGACTGACCGCCCACCATAATAACGACTGAAGAGTTAAAGCGATAAACGGGAATATGATAGATAATAGAAAAGATAGGGATTTCTTTCCTGAAATTTTTTTTATAATCCCCACAAAAATACTCCTCCGGCTTAATCAGCTTATTTTTTCAAAATACAGCAGAATACCGGTCGTTTTTTCATCTTTATCCAGAATGGGCGATAAATAATACTTTACTAGGGAGGATTGTTTGTTCGGGAATTCTATCTTTGCCGTGGAATACTCCGCTTCCTCATGAATGTCCCTTCTGACAAACACCTCCAATAGCGGCTTCCCGGATACTTTCTTGAGGTCATATCCGCAATGCACGGCCGCCCAGCGGTTGATATGAGCGATATTTCCGTCTTCATCCGATATAATGATACCGGCGTTGACGGCATCCAGCATCGGGTATTCAAAACCCGCCTTTTTCTGATAGAGATTATCCTCCTGATGTTTATATAACGCGTTCTCTATCGCGATGCTCAAATCCTTCTGATTCACGGGCTTTAATAAGTATCCGTAAGGGCCGGATATCCGCGCGCGTTCGAGAGTGTTTTCGTCGGAATAAGCCGTTAAAAAAATAATCGGAACGGAGTATTTTTCATGTATCTTATCAGCCAGATCGATACCGTCCATATCCCCCTGCAGCATAATATCCATCAGGATCAGGTCGGGAATTTGCTGTTCGATCAGCATCATCGCCTTCTCGGCGGACGGGGCTATCCCGGTAACCGTATAGTTTATATCTTCCAGCCACTTCTGGATACTCGATGCGATAATGATTTCATCTTCAACTAATAATATTCTTCTTTTCATCATAGTATTTCCCCTCCTTTAGTTTTAGAATCACCGATAGATGACGGGTCTTTAGGACTAAAAAAGGACAAAAACTCTCTCCCGCTTACGATAGTGATTTTGCTGTAAAATAGGTATCTTTTACAAGTTTCCACGACTTCATATAACGTATATAAAGTAACAGGTTTTTTATTATTGAGACTTTTTACGACATCTTCAATATTTAAAAAAGGCCCCGGTGTCACCGGTTCGGGCTTTTTTGTCACCACGCAGATACTATTTTCCAGACTGATAATCGCGATATCTTTTTCATCGGTGATATTACTGGAAGCGACGTGAAAAACTTTAATCAGATAGTTAATAAAATCATGAGACTCGGAGGTGAAGACATTTTCCAGAAAAGGATTGTCCGATAGCGCGCGGTGGGTATCCAATATCTTGGAAAGTTTAGTGTCCGCCGGATCCATTCCATGAGCTAATTTCCAGAGATGGAGAGCGTGATAGTACTCCCCGGCATCGAAGAATTTTATGCCCATCTGATAAAGCACTTCGCTTCTGGTAGAAATGGGGAAATATGGAAGACAATCATTCAGCATATCGGAGGCCTGTTTTTTCCGTCCCAACGCGAGTAATGCCAAGATGGTTAACGGCAGCGCCTTTTCTAAATACTGCTTCTTGATAATAAAGTTCTCCATTAAACCGAGAATCTTCGCGTTTTCCTTCATTCTCAGATAGATATTTGCCAGCAGTTCATAGATCTCGAACCCGAAAAACACCAGACTGTCTTTCCCGGTTTCTATAATGTTATTGATTAGATAGGCGGCTTTGAAATAAGCCATTTCATGGTAATAGATTTTCGCTAAAATATAACGGGCTTTATTGTCCGTCGCCTTGATTTTTAAATAGACCTCCAGCAGACTCTTGGCCTTTTGATACTGTTCCTTTTCAAAGAGGATTACCGATACGCGAATTAACGCCGTACTATTAAATTTATACTTTTCCAGAACCATTTTGTAATATCCCAGCGCAATATCCTTGTCCTTGAGGTATTCATAGAGTTCGCCGAGTTTGAGGTGGATATCCGACGTGAAAACATTTTTACCCTCATTCGCCTTGAGTACCAGTAATTTCTCATAATACTCGATCGCCTTATGATATTGAAATAAAGCCTCGTAGCATTGGGCGATATAAAAATAAATAATCGGAAAGGGCTGCTTGTTTTTGATATACACGAAGGCAAGCTGGAGCGCTTGTTTGTACTCTTTATTCTGAATTGCGTTTTTTATAGATATAATAGAATTATCTTTTTGGATAAACTGCCTGACAATCCAAATAATAAAAATGGTAATTATTACTAGACCGAAGAAAATTAATGCCAGATTTATAACATTTTCAATTTGCATAATTCCTTAAACTCACAAAGAGTATAATCATTTAATAATATAAAGTCAATATAACGTATAATGCTATTTATTTGTTATATTATATTTGCTATTATAAATACGCACAATACAATTATTGATACGATAAATATATTGCGAATATTTATATGGGCGGTTTCCCTCTTGCGGGGACTGACGCAAAAACTAATGACATTTATAACAATAGTATTTATAACTCTTTATATCACGCCCAATGGTCACTTCTTTATCTTCGCGCGAATTGCGGAGGCTTAAACTGAATATTTAGAAGTGACCTATAGAGTGTTTCATAGAATTATTTCTCCTTTTTATTCGGGTTTCGGCTGATTACGAATAATTGGTACTTTTGCACATCGAGCAGGGAAAATATATAGCACGGGAAACTGTCGTTGGTGATCGAGATCAGTCCCCACGATTCCGCGAAATAGTATCCGTTCGAGGAACTGACCGGGATCGGCAGGCCGGTAAAACTATATTCTTCGGGTAATACCCAGTTTTCAGGAACAGGCAATTGTATCCACCGGTTATTGGCGGAAATCTGCTTTAATAGCGCGGGCATCGCATTCGATTGCAGTTGAATGACCGCGTAGAAACCGTTCCCGGGGAGCGGCTTCCTCTGAACCAACTGGCAATCATCGGGTAGTTCCAACCCAATCGAATCGTGACAATACAGCCTGACCGCCTGCTTCAATAAGGATTCCGACTGATGTTTGAGCCAAAACAGGATAAGCGCAGCGGTAAGAAATAACAATCCGAGGATAATGATGAGAGTAAGAAACCGTTTTTTATGTGAAGAGGTGTTTTCCATAGGGTATCCTTAGAAAATCTCAATAGAGTCTTTCAGCCCGAGATAATCTCCAAGCCCGGCAATCGTATCGCGCGCGAACACGGGGATATGCCCCTGTCCGTCCGGGCCGATCGATATCAGGAGATTTCCCCCGCCTCCGGTGACTTCGATGAACAGCTTGATCAGCGCGTCCGTGTTGATGAGGGTTTCCGCGCCCTCGTTGCCGTTATAGAAGTGCGAACGGGTCAACCCGCGGACAAGTTCCCATTTCTGCTTGATTTCGCCATTGATCATCACGCGCTCGATACAGGTAAAATCATTCGCGCCTTTCCTGATATGCGATATCCCGGTATCCCGAAATTTGGCCGCGAAATCCGGTAAAAGTTCTATCGCCTGAATCTCGGTTAACTCGTCGGCAGCGTTTATTTTTCGGAAGCGGTCGTTGACTACCCCGTCCGGCACCCGTGAATAGTAATAATCCAATAGCGCATCGATATCGAGACCCTTCGGAACTGCGATATCGTTCCATAATATATCGGGAGCGTAGAGATCGATCAACTCGCGGTACTGCGCGTCCACATACTCCGCGTAATCCCCGGTGGACGGGATAGCGTTTACCAGCCAGTCCATATCGGTGATCACAGCGTCGTTGAACGTGACGTCTAATCCGCCCGAATAGTACACCCCGAACTTCAGTCCGATCGACCTCGCCTGCGAGGCAAGCTCGCCTATAATGTCCTTATCGGGATGATTGATCTGACGACGCGGGTTCTTCTGCTTCGTTGGCCAGAGACAATATCCGTCATGGTGCTTCGCGGTAACGATCAGGTATTTCGCGCCCGCGCGTCTGCATGCGGATATCCACTCTAACGGCGTCCATTTATCGACGGCTTCGTTGAATTTCGGGATAAAGTCCTCGTAAGACAAATTTTTACCGTCCTCCGCGAGA
>MIBD01000026.1:15340-15430 GCA_001829395.1 Spirochaetes bacterium GWF1_49_6
ATTGCGAAACCATGCGCGGGTGCTCTCGCCGCCGGAATCCTTCCATAGCGGCGCCCATCCCGGAATCGACGCGGGGCCCCAGTTTATCAA
>MIBD01000026.1:15445-19292 GCA_001829395.1 Spirochaetes bacterium GWF1_49_6
ACGCCTAAACCAGTCCGGCAGTTCCCTGTTCCTGAAAGACATCGCGTCTCCTTAAAAACTATTTACTCCCCCGTCAGTCCGGTCGAATCCCCGTTCCCGAGGATGACATTTACCGCGCGCTGTCCGAAAAACGGCGCGACTATCTGGCTGAATGCGGCGTTAGGATGATCGGGATCGGCAGGATCATTGTTGGTTACTAAGAGATAAAGTCCGCCCCCGGTTTCCAGTGTGCGGAAATCCCAGACATAAATATTATCACCGGGTTCGTCCCACGTATCCTTCACCCATTCGAAGAAATTATACGCGTTGGTCGCCTGCTCGGGGGTCGTATTCGCTTCCAACCGCGCAGCCCCTGTCCATACGATGAACCGGTTGCCGCTGAACTGATGCATCTTCGTCTTCAGAGCGTTATACTGGAGCTTATAGTTTTCAATCGTTCTATCTGATGATATGATATTCACATTGGAAGGGTCGGAGAATAAGTCGCTGACGGGAAAGCAATGCTTCCATACGATGACGTCGTACGCCAGCGTCAGGATTTCCAGCGTATCCTCATCCATATACTGCGAGTCTCCGGCATGATTGATCCAGATATTCCAATAATCGTAGGGATAATTATCCCACGGATACGGCGAACCCGACGGGTAAGCGCGTTCGGTGATCTGGTAATTCACCTGATTAGACGCGTTATACGCGTCGAACCATTCGGGTACTCCGCCCGCCCAGACGCACGCGCCGGTACTATGATGCAAATAAATAATACTGACATTAGTGCCCATCGGAAACGTAGTGTTCCGTTTGACGCTATCCTCCACAGCCGCCGGAGCGCATGCATAATACAAACCCGCGCCCAAAATAATGATTGCCGTCCTGAGACAAATCCGCTTCATAAATTTCCCCTTTTTTAAATTATCCAAAATTATATCATAGGCACTTTAAAATAACCAGAATTGTCCCCATTAATCGCGATAAGTGCGGTATCCGTGGATACCGCACTCGGTTAATTGTAGTAATAGAAAGGACTTGATAGAATGCAACAGGAATTTCACGGAACCCGTGATTACATCCCCTCACCCATTTCATACTCATCTTCACTTTCGGCGTCCGATTTTACCTGGTGGACGCGGAAATAATTAAAATCCGCCTGTAGTTTCATATCTTCCTGACTGTTCACCATAAAAACCCCGGTTTTCACCGTCGGTTTAAATACGACCTGAATCGTACCGAGTCTAAGCCAATCGTTTCCATTCTTGGAATACCATGCGGTGAACGAGTCGCCGTCACGCACGAGACGAAGGTAAACATAGCTTTCCGGGTACTCGACCTCGAAATGCTCGGTGATTTCACCGCCGCTGACCGCGGTAAAATCGATCACCTGCTTCCCGTCCTTCATACCTCGGACAAGGAGCATATTATTTCCTTCCTGTTCCCATATAATAAGGCCCGCGCCCTGAATATCTTCCTTAGCTTTTACCGAAACTTCGACTTCGGCGGTAAACGGCCCGGAGCAGAACTGCACCACCCGCGCGAACACAGCCTGCCCGTCGGAATAGATCGACAGATTGCCGGGATTCTTCGAAAGACTGTACTGCGCCGTTCCCAATTCATCGACCCATTGCCATACGCTGTTCAGAACCGGCAGTGAAAAGCCGTCGCTATAGAAATTCTCTTCCGCGGCAAAAAGGGGCTTCATTGCAAAGGCCAGCCCGAGAAAGATTACGAAAAACATCGCTTTTTTCATCATCACATATCCTCCGAACATTATTTTTTATAGAGCTTAAAGTAATGGAATTCCGCGCTGAACGGATTATCCTGCCACTGATTTTCCGTAAATAGTCCGATAACCGCGCCGTCACCGAAACCGCCTGCGGTCTCGCCGACCCTCTGCCATTCCGTCCCGTCGATACTGCACCACCCGGAAACCTTACCCCCGACGCATATCAGCCGCAGTACGAACGCGCTGTCCGCGAAATCCACCCATTCCGGGGTGATTTTTTCCCCGTTCAGATATCCATCGAGCATCACCGTCTGCTTCGCGCCTTCATACTGGACACGGTACAATTTCAGGTAATTTTCTTCATCCTGATAGTAGAATAATCCCGCGCCCTGAATAGCGGCGTAGGGCTTCGCGTTTATCTGCGTCTCGGCGATAAAATTCGCGGGGCACGCCCGTCCGATTTTTAGCGCTCCGAAGTTTACCTTCAGGTCGAATCCATGCTCTCCGGTCTGCGCCTTCATCACCAGAGAGTACCCCGTCAATAGATAGGATGCGTATTTATCGCCGACATTACCCCGCGACCACCCTTTATCGAGATGGGGCATGACAAATCCATCGGTAAAATCCGCGCTTTCCGCGAACCCGGCGCCATATAGTACGGTCAATATCAGGCTAAGATACAAAAAACCTTTCATAAAATTTTCCGTGTTATTTCAATTTCATTATCGTTTTACCAATTACGTTCATCGGGATTTCCTGGGGGTTTTCACCCCCGATCTTGATTAATCCGTCGAAATCCATATCCACCTCGGCGGAAATCGCCATTCCAGTCGCAAGATCGATGATATAAGTTCCTTTTTGGGTACCCTTTACTATATCCATACTGGCAGTGAATCCCCCGATGTCGATCATATTGCTGCCGAAGCTGGTCTTTAATGTCGAATCCAGTAAAAACCCGGCGGTCTTCGGCTCTAATTTAGTGACAGTATTTTTCATTTTTACACTCATCGGGAAACCGGATTTGACTTCCATCGAGTTTTCCCAGCTATCGCCGACACCCATGGGTTTTTCAGGATAGGCGTTAAAATTCTGCCGCATCATTTCCTTGATCGTATCCGGGCCGAGCATTTTATTGATCGACTGGGACATCTGTTTCCCGACTATCTCGGCGTCGCCGGATAAACTCGCAAGGGACGAGATCATTTTATCGAACAATGCTTCCAGATTTTTTACTTCTATAATATCGCCTAAATAATTCAACTTCACCGTAAACGGGACATCCGTCATAGCATTGAGCATCTTCGAGGAAATCTGCGAGGCTTCGTCCGCTGCAACTTCATTGGTGTCAGAAGACATTTTCATCGACATCCCCTGCATGGACATATCGATACTCATCTTTTTAAACGTGATGCGAAACGTGATATTACTCGCGGCGTCCACATCCTCGACATAGTATTCGAACTCGTTTACCACCGTCTGATCGATTACCATCTCCTTTTTATCGACTATTTGGGTGATTCTCTGCTTGGTCTCCGAAACATAGTTATAGGTATCCCCTTTCTTTAAGTTCATACGCAGGAGAACTTTTTCACCCGATTGGCACCCGGCTAAACCGATAACCATCGCCGCAATAAAAAACAATCCTTTTTTCATCGCTCTCTCCTTTTACTTTCTTATATTATATCATTAGATAAAATATTTATGAAATTCTTGAGCGTTAATTTAACGTCAATCGTACCGGAAAAAACCAGCCTATATCCAGTTTGCTGCCGAACCATGATTGTCATTGCGAGCTAATCCGTCAGGATTTGCGAAGCAATCCATGCTAAATTTCAATAAATAAACAAGGCTTTGAATCTCAACATGGCTCACGCCGAAAAAATAGTAATGTTTTCCGCATTCGTTTAACACCATTATCCGGGGCAATCCCTGCGTCGAAACTCACTTTCTTCTATTATAGCATCAGTTATCAGTTTCAACAAATATTACATTCCCCGGCCTTCGAGCATCTGGGCGTCTTTCTTGTCGAATTCGGGCTTAAACAGCTTGAAATAACTATAGCTCTTTACCCCTTCGAATTGCAGTATCCTGACATTCCGTATCCCGTCCTTCAGTATCACCTGCTCCGAT
>MIBD01000026.1:19397-24688 GCA_001829395.1 Spirochaetes bacterium GWF1_49_6
TCCTTCAGCCCAACCCCTCCTCGGGACGCCACCTGCAGGATAGCGTTCTCCTCGGCGTGCAATGACCGCGAGTACTCCAGCCGTTTGATGCGAAGCCCCCGGACTACCTCGCTGCGCTGTTCCGGGGTCAGGTTCGTGTTCCTGAGCTTGGTCTTTATTTCGATACGCGAGAGGATATCCTTAACACAGATCGAATCGTCGTCCGCCCATACCGCTAGGTCGTCCCCCGTGATTACATGGTCCCATAGTTCCATCTCGAACAGGCGATTCTCCTTGGACGTATAATCGCTTTTAATCTTCAGCCCGCACCCGATCTGCCCCTCCGGCACCTCGTTCCACCCGAGGCTCAGGATACGGTTCTCGTTATCGGTAATCACCGCGCCGACCTGACGGGAGATGCATGTCGAACGGAGGGAGAGGGAGTACGAGATATTCATGTACGTCTCCTGCACCGTCGGCTGGACGCATCCGGGGGAAAGCATCAGGGCGTAATAACGGATGAACTTATCGAACAGCATCTCCGAGAAGCGCTCGTCTTCGATATCGTTATTGATCGCGATATCGGCGAGATTGAAACACCGGTAAATATTCTGACGGTGCAGGCCGTGCGCGTCGAAATCCTCGAATCCCCAGTCGCGTGAATCGAGCTCCCTGAAAAGGTGGGAAAATTCCGAATCGCTGAAATCGGCCTTATCGGATAACGTTTTTCGCAGGCGCGCGGCGCGCAGTTCGGAGTTCGAATAGATGGAGATCAGGTAAAAATGCTGGTGACGCGCGCGGAAAAATTCGGCCTCGCCGGGATTTTTTATCTCATCTATGATAAAGAAATGCGATTTTTTTTCATCGGAACGGGTGCGGTAGTACCGGATAAAACGGTCGGTCTCATTAGCGATCCGCACGAGTGATTCGTTATCATACCTGATGGGGTCGTGCCCGTTCTTGGACTTAAAGGGATTTCCCGTCAGGCGGATATTCTCCCCAAAGTCCCGGAGATAGAACTCGTTTTTCCGTTTGCCGAAAAACGATTCCACCTGTTCGAGCGTCATACTGTCGCCGGTGTTTTCGAAATCCGCGAACATCGCGTCCATCCGTGAAAGTTCCTCCGGAGAGAATCGCCCCGCGTCATGCTCCCACGAATCATATAAGGTAAGCTCGCTTTCCCACTTGCCGCGCAGCCATTTGAGTATATCCGCCGCTTTTGCATGGTCTTTCGCCCATTCGTTGTACTCCGCGGTGGTGATATTGTCCGCCGCGATTTTAAGAATGATAGTGGTTATGGAGATATAGACCGGTTCGGGCAGCGCGGATTTCGCGATAACATTCAGGCACGCGCGTTCGGCGAGTTTTTCGTTCAGGGTACGGTTCAGGCGGGTCAATTCGGTACGATCGGTTTGTTTCGACGATCCGCGCGGATTATTGGCGGGATGCAGTTCGCGCATCCGGCGGCTGATTTCCGCGATATCGCGTGAAACAATATCGAGAAGCCCCCGCTTTTTGACCACCTTCCCGGGCTCCATTTTACTGATGTCGCGCGCCAAACGGGTACAACCGGCGCCCATCGGCCCCGTCAATCCTAAAATCATGAGCGGTAAATCGCGCATTTATCCCCCTCGAGCACGGGAAATTTATCGAATAGTCTGCTGGTCGTCTGACTGCAAGATTATTTCACCGTTCCGGTCGGTATAAAAATAATAAGTCCCGTTATTAACTACCAGAAAAGTATTTTTTGCCGCCGGGCCGTTGAGAGAAATCTCCATCACCCCCGGTTGTTCGAACGTCTGAATCTCGCCGGGCTTGAGTACATACTTATCAGGTTCATCGTAACCATTTATAAGGTAATAAGTAACCTTGTTTTCAGTGGAATTTATCAGTTTAACAACCTGCCCGTCGCTTTTCAACGGCAGGTTTTTCCCACCGCTATTCACCATCACCGGCATAGAATAAACCTTCGGGGTCTGTCCTTTTATCCCAAGCTGTTTGATCTCCTTGAGGACTTTCTTGGGGATTTTCCCGGAGTCGTACATTTTTTTATAGCTTTTCTGGGTAAAACTTTTCGCTTTTGCGATCACTTCTTCCCATGTATCGGATGGGTTCCGGTAGAGGGTCATGTAAAATAACGCGTATGAGAAAAATCCGCCCTTCGCGGGAGACACCCATGCGAACTCGCCCTCGCTCGCGGCGGAGATGTGAAGGAATCCCGCATAGTTCAGGAAAAGATTCCGGTAGATTTCGGGGTTAACCTCCGATTCTTTAGGAACGACACTATCGAGCAAACCCTTATGCGCCAATTCCTCGATAGACGCGCTGCATGCGTCGGTAATCAATATTTTCAGCTTCGCGGGCTTCTCCTTGACAATCTCCTCGAAATCCTTTCGATAAATCATCCCGCCCTCAGCGGTGGAGAAAAAAGTTTTACCCTTCTTCATACCGCCATGCCCCGCGAAGTATACCAGGAACAATTCGTCCCTATCCACCTTCATATCACCAATCGTCTTGAGGATGTTTTTCTTTGTCGCGTCTTTACCGCTGATGACTGTTTCCTCGACATCGACAATATGATTATCCTCGAGGATACGCAGAAGTTTCTTGATGTGCTTATAATTGACCCGCACCCCTTGAGCGATATCGTTTAGTTTCTTGTAATTATACTTATCCTCTAGAATGATGAGGGTTTTTAGGGTTACCGCAAATAAGTTTGAAAAGGACGGAATAATGAGAAGTAAAAATAGTAATAATAAACCCGTACGTTTCATTCAGGTTCTCCTGTCATATTATAACAGTTTACCACCAATATCCCGTCCTTTTCAAGTTTTTACTTCAGACCCACATTGCTTAAAATAAGATTCGTATGAATAATCTTTTTTCCGTCTTTATTAAAAAATCCGTCTGTCCCCCATCCGAGTAAAAGCGGTGAAGAACCCAGATTATATTCAAAAACAAGTTCGACCCGTTCGTTCAATCCCAACGGAATGATACCGTTTGAATTCGGTATCCCCGGATTATCTTTCAGGAAATCATTCGCCGGATTATAGTCCTTACCGTCCGCTTTCAGTATAAATTTTTTGAGATCAATAGATAACATTTCAGGCTTTCTATTGATAATGCGGAAGAAAACAGTGACTGTATCCTTAATTTTATAACCGACTATTTTCATCATAATATTGTCAAGCAGTATTTCGTTGCCCGAAACCAGCACACTTACATCCTTCATAAAATCGGGGGTCTCCGCTTCATGCTCTTCATTTGCTTCATGCTCATCATGTTCGTGGGTTGCATTCATTTTATTATCCAGAATATATTTTTTCTGCGCGGCAACAAACAATTCTGGGTTTACTGCGAGATTATACCCCTGAAAATTTTTTTCTATGCCGTACTTCGAAAGATAGTCTGTATATTCCTGATCGGTAATTTCGAAATTAATTTTTGAATTCAGCAAAGGCTTATCGGTATCATCCCCTATAAAGGATAATTCCAGCGAATAGGATTTTTTTAAATCCCCGCGGACATTATATTTCTGCATTAAAAAAGGATTATTGATCGGTGTATAGATACAGACAAAAGTAGATTCGCCGCCAGGAACTAAACCGGTATCTCCTCCCTCGAATGAATAGGGGGTGTTATTAACCGTGTCCGCCTGAATCGAGACCATAGCCGGGTTCACGGAAAGTTTCTTCTGGGAATTATTTTTTACCTTCACTTCAAGCTTCAATCGTCCATCCGCACCGATCGCCGTAAGTTTCGCTGAAACCTCAACACCGTTCGTACTCATTACCGCAGGCGATGTTTTATATGCGGCAATTTGTTCATTACTATCCTTCTTACCCGACCCGGAACTTCCGCATGCCGTCATCATTAAAACCAACCCAAAAGCTAAAGCAACGTATTTCATATATTCCTCCAAATTTTAAAATAAGGGTAGTTCTAAAAACCCTGATTATTCTAACAAATCAAGGTATAATTGATTAAAAAACGCCCAATGGTCATTTCCTAAACTGAGTATTTAAAAGTGACCATAAAAAACCGCCACATATTATATCATATGTGGCGGTATCGTCAACTTCTAAATTCTTTCAGATGATAATCTTATAATCCGTTAACCGAATAAACAGCATATCCGCGGGGAGCCGCCCATACCTGAACGGAACCTGTCGAACTACAGAACTGATTGGCGGGAGCATAGTTCTGTCCGCTCTTCGAGGACGACCATGCATACGCTTTCAGGGTCTTGTTCTTGAGGTAGCTGTTACTGGTGGTAACATAACCGCCCTTCCATGCGGAAGAGTTGTCGTTGATGATTACTATGTAGCCCGGAGCCGCTGTGGAATAACCGCCGCTCTGATAAGCGATCCAGTCTCCGTCATTGCTCTTCAGGATAGAAATACTCGGGCCGCCGGCCGCTAGTTTCTCACGGCACCATACCAACTGCTTGATACCGTTACCCCAACCTGTACCGTAACCGCCGCCTGTCGCCAAGCCGTAGTTATAGTAGTCTTTCCAATAGATAATAGGATATCCCTTGTAGGTCAAGGTGAACGCATAAGCCATCATTTTGTCGCTGTAAATTTCATCGGTGTCATGGTTACCGACGAAAGTGACCGCTCTCGCATCCCATTTTGACGCAAAAGCCAAAGTGCTATTGAATACGTTAGGAAGATATCCGCCGCCGCCCGTATTGTTACAAATATCCTTCATAGTATAGTAGAGAGCGAAATCGAATACGGAAGCTCCGCTATTGTAAGCCCAAGTGTTCAGAAGCGTAGTATTAGCATCCCAAAGCTCGCCGACCGAGAAAGGATTCCCTGTCGCCGCGCGCATATCTTTTACTACCCAAGAAGCAAAACCCTTAACATAGTCAAATCTCCATGAATCGAAACCCGCGTTAGCCGCGACTTTTAACCAAGCCATCCAAGTCTTTGTATCGGTATAAGCTAAACCTGCCGAATAACATACGTCGGGATATCCGCCGAACGAGCCTTCGTCACTGTAGCAATAGTTATTCGGATGGAATGAATCCCAATGCCATTTGCTCTTTCCGGAAAGTACGCCAGCGAAACTCGTCCACGTGTTTCCACCGGTCTTGGGGTTGTATTCGCTTGCTCCACCGGCACGGTGGTTCAGAACGATGTCAGCCGTACAGGAAACGCCATAGCTCTTATAAAGCGCGATTGCCGCTTTGAGTTCGGCCTGTGAACCGAAACGGGTCTCGATTGTCCCCATCTGATTATACTGACCAAGGTCATAATAATCATAGGGGTCATAACCCATCGAGTATCCGCCGTTCAAACACTTCG
>MIBD01000027.1:0-538 GCA_001829395.1 Spirochaetes bacterium GWF1_49_6
CAAAGCTAAAAGTATGGTGCTGGACGAGTCCTCGTTCGACTGGGAGGACGACCGCCCGCTCCGCATACCGATGAACGATACGATTATCTATGAGGCGCATGTCCGTTCGATGACGCGTCACGATTCTTCGGAGGTAAAACATCCCGGGACGTACCTCGGGATTATCGATATGATACCCTATCTCAAGGATTTGGGCATCACCACTCTCGAACTCCTGCCGGTGCAGCAGTTCAACGAAAAGGAGAATTTCCACACCGACCCTTTGACAGGCCAGCCCCTCGTGAACTACTGGGGCTATTCCACCCTCGCGTTCTTCGCGCCGTGTTCATGGTACGCGTCGGACAGGGTGGGTATCACCGCGGTCAGCGAGTTCAAGGAGATGGTGAAGGCGCTCCACAAGGCGGGGATCGAGGTGATTATCGATGTGGTCTATAATCACACCGGCGAGGGTAACGAGTACGGGCCGACCCTCAGCTTCCGGGGGCTGGATAACAGGGTTTATTATATGCTCGATCACGGACGCTACTATTATAATTAC
>MIBD01000027.1:563-2503 GCA_001829395.1 Spirochaetes bacterium GWF1_49_6
GCAACCACCCGGTGGTGAAACGGCTGATCCTCGATTCGCTGCGTTACTGGGTGGTGGATATGCATGTGGACGGATTCCGTTTCGACCTCGCGGCGATACTGGGGCGCGACGAAAAAGGCGACTGGATGCCGAACTATTCCGTGCTTTCCGAAATCAGCCGCGACGCCATATTATCGAACACGAAGGTGATCGCGGAGGGATGGGACGCCGTCGGGCTGTACACTGTGGGCGGATTTCCGCCGGGGTGGGCCGAATGGAACGGGAAATTCCGGGATAACGCGCGCTCGTTCATCAAGGGCGACCCCGGCATGGTCTCCGAGATAGCGAAACGGATTTCCGGGAGCGCGGACTTGTTCGAACACCGTCAGGGAAAGCCGTATCACAGTATCAACTTCATTACCGCGCACGACGGGTTCACGCTCAGGGATTTGGTCAGCTATAACGAGAAGCATAACGAGCGGAACGGCGAAGGGAATATGGACGGGGAGAACCAGAACATGAGCTGGAACGGCGGGGTGGAGGGCGAGACGGACGACCCCGCGATCAACGAACTCCGTATCCGGCAGATGAAGAATTTCTTCCTGATGCTGATGGTCAGCCAGGGAACCCCGATGCTCCTCGCGGGGGACGAGATCGGGTTCACCAAACAGGGAAACAATAATACCTATTGCCACGATAACGAACTGAACTGGATCGACTGGGGATTGAAGTCGCGGAACAAGGAAATCTACGAGTTCAGCAAGTTTATGATACATTTCCGTAAAAAGCACCCCGCGCTTCAGCGGGAGCATTTCTTCACAGGACTCGACCTCGGCGGCAATGAACTCCCCGATATCAGTTGGCACGGCCTGCGTCCGGGAGAACCGGACTGGGGATACGAATCCCGCGAGATCGCGTTCATGCTCGACGGCGCGCCGCATGAAACCGGCGCGAGCCAGCCCGATAACGATATCTATGTCGCGTTCAACGCCCATTGGGAGGAACAGCTCTTTATCCTGCCCTATCCCGTTCGCGGGAAGAAGTGGTATGTCGCGGCGGATACGTCGACGCAACCCGGATTTTACCCGCCGGGTAAGGAACGCCCTCTCGATACCAACGGGATACGCCTGAATCCGCGAAGCTCGGTGGTACTGATCGATAAGTAACAGTGACAAGTGATGTCATTGCGGTGCCGCGCTACAAAACTTATCGAGGCGCGGTAGAAGCAATTGGTTACCTAATTGTACGAAACCGACTGCTTCACTTCGTTCGCAGTGACAAGGGTTATCATTGCGATGCCGCGCTACAAAAATTATCGAGGCGAGCCGAAGCAATCGGTTACCGGATAATTGATATAGGGGCGGTTCTCCCCTTGCGGGGACTAACGTAAAAACTCCGATTATTCTAACAAATCAAAGTATAATTGATTATAAAACGCCCAATGGTCACTTCCTAAACTGAGTATTCAGAAGTGACCATAGACTATTCCCCCCTCGACTCCCCGCGAAGAACGCGGGGCAAGCGCTCGGGGTGACATTTCTACTTTGCTAAGACACTGCATGTGCGCGGCAGTTGCATTTTCATCCCGCTGTTGTTATAATTCTCCTTTCGAGGAGGCTGATATGCCGTACTTTAAACGGATCGTAGGGGAAAAGTGCTACCTGTCGCCGATAGACCCGGACGATGCGCCGAAATATGTCGAGTGGCTGAACGATTTCGAGATCACGGTCAACCTTTCGCTGACGGCTATCAATATAGTCAACGAGCGCGAGTTTATCGATAAAAACCTAAAAGAGGGCAACCCCGTATTCGGGATAGTCGACCTCGCGACCGATAAGCTGATCGGGAACTGCGGGCTGCATAATATCGGGTGGATCGGGCGTCACGCGGAATTCGGTATTTTTATCGGCGACAAGGATTACTGGAACAAGGGTTACGGCGAGGAGGCGGCGCGACTGATC
>MIBD01000027.1:2641-2879 GCA_001829395.1 Spirochaetes bacterium GWF1_49_6
GGGAAGCGTTACGATTTCGTGATGATGGATATCCTCGCCGATGAGTTCGAAAGCCCGTATGTCGGGAATTTTATCAAGGAATGATTCATGCCCTACTATAAAAGACTTGTCGGAAAACTATGCTACCTATCCCCGCGCGACCCGGAGGACTGTAAAGATTTAGCCGGGTGGCTGAACGATGTCGAAACGTCGATGAACATGAGTATCCGTATCGGCCCGAATGAAGTCAATGAACGCG
>MIBD01000027.1:2945-8288 GCA_001829395.1 Spirochaetes bacterium GWF1_49_6
GGCATATCGGCGACTGCGGGCTTCACGACATCGACTGGGTCAACCGTACCGCCTCGTTCGGTATCATGATCGGCGAAAAGGCGTACTGGGGGAAGGGCTACGGCACCGAGGCGACCCGGCTGATCCTCGACTATGGGTTCAATATCCTCAATCTGGAGAGCGTGCGTCTCCAGGTGAAGGAGTTCAATAAACGCGGCGTGCGCGCATACGAGAAGGCCGGATTTCAGAGGTTCGGTATCCAGCGGAAGGAGACATTTTTCAGCCAAAAGGGGTGGGATGTCGCGAATATGGACGCCCTCGCGGAGGAGTTCGATAGCCCGTATATAAAAGGGATGATGGACAATATACTGAACGGCTCGATTTAGAGTTCATGGATAGCAAGCAGGACTCTCGCGTGCTTGGAGTAACGGATTTCCACAATGTCGCCCACATCGAAACGGGTATATAATCCTTCCGATACCTCGAACTCCATGCCGTTGACAATCAACAGATGGCGGATGACCACTTTGTTTCCTACTTTCTCCTTATCGACCCGCTTGCCGAGAATCTCGCCGTGCTCGACAATTTTCCGCTGTTCGGTAATATCTTTCTTATAATCACCCCCGACCCATTTTACGGTAACCGAGAGGAACCCGAAAACGACGAGCCATATACCCCCGATGATGGAAACAAGGGTGTTATAAACCGCGACGCCAATCACCAGGAAAATCAATCCGCCGAACGCGACGCTGAGAAATATTATAAAGGAAAACGGCGAACCGGCATGCTTCATCGCTTTCTTAACCATCTCTATATCCTCGGGCGACATGAACTCCGTACGCGGCTGGACTTTTTTATCCGGCATGATACCCTCCTTCTACGGTAATATTATAAGAGAGGTTTTAATACATGGCAATACCGGGGCGGGTTTTATTGTTTATTTCTGTTGACAATCCCTGATAATGCTATAAAATAAGAGTGGTTTCCCTCTTAGGGGGATTGGCGTAAAAACTATTAACATTTTTAACATTAATAATGATATATCTTTAAAATAAGCCCAACGGAGCGCGTTTGAATATTCAAAATATAATATCCGTGTTGAAGAAGGCTTTGTTTATCCGGGACTTCGAGCCGGGAATTCGTGAAGAATTTCTACAGCATATGAGTTTTCTCAATATTCGTCGATTGATGATCGGTTTTCCGGTGATTTTAGCGCTCATACTCGTCTATCTCTACTTCGATATCCGCTTCATTGTCGGGTCGGGCGCATTCCCGTTTTATCTCGCGCTCTACGGCCATCTCTCAATCGCCTTGTTTTCAATAGTCAGTTATCTGATTATCAGAAAAATCCTGAAGAAGCCGGAAGCGCGGAATCTCAATCTCGCGAAAAAAGTGGTATTTGTTTTCTTCCTCTTATTTATTATTATCGACGGACTCGAAGTATATAGTACGTTGAAGATTTCCGGCTCGATCACCGTTTTTCTTTTTTCATTGTTCGCGATCACCGCGTTCATCTTTTTCTCGTTCTCCCAGAGCCTGTGGATCTATATTATCGGGTGGAGTATCGGGACTGTGATGACAGTTATTGCGGTAAACGGCACGTTTCTGGTACTATCCAATATCTTTAATATTTCTATCTTCACCGTGCTCTCGTGGTTATGCTCGCGGGTGCTGTATTATGATATCAAACAGATTTTTATCAACAGGAGAATGATTGAGGATAAAAATACCGAACTTCACCGGGCGTACCGCGCGCTCGAGGAACGGGAGAAGTTGATCGAGAAGGAACTCGAACTCGCGCGGAAAATGCAGTCGAACTTTCTGCCGAGCGATTTCTCGGATTTTCCCCAGATCAGTATCGCAGTCCGCTATCTCCCGTTGATGAAGGTCGGCGGCGATATCTACGATATCTGCCATTTTTCCGATAATTCCATCCGTATCCTTCTGGCCGATGTGACCGGGCATGGGGTGGAAGCGGGATTGGTGACCATGCTGCTGAAAAGCGAGTACGAGAAGCGGAAAATGTCTTCGCTCGACCCGTCGTCCGCCCTTAGGGAGCTGAACGAGAGCTTTATCAAGACCTACAGCGGGCTGACGCTGCTCTTTCCGGCGATCATTATCGATATTGACCTTGGGCACGGGAAAATTATTTATGCCTCAGGTGGGCATTTCGATCAGTATATGATTCGCGCCGGCGGGGAAATCATCGTGCTCTCGTCGACCGGTACTATAATCGGCGCCGAGATCGAATCGGTATATACCCAGCGTGAAGTCGATTACCGTTCCGGCGACCGTCTCGCGCTTTTTACCGACGGGCTGATCGAGGAATTCGATCATGACGGTAACGAGTTCGGCGAGGAACGATTGATCCGTCATTTGAAGGACGTGAAATCTCCCGGCGGGATTGAGGAATCGATCCAGCGGATTATCAACGACCTACGGAACTTTACCGGGACGTGTCCGATGCATGACGATATTACCCTGATTCTGATCGAGAAATTGGGCTAAGGGTTCTCCATATTCGGGGCGGGAATACCGATAACTTTGACAGAAAATATGCGGTTCGTTATAATATTGTTTCCCGATGGGGATGTAGCCAAGTGGTAAGGCCGGGGCCTGCAAAGCCTTCACCGAGGGTTCGATTCCCTCCATCCCCTATCATTTTACCCCGCCGGGATGGTGGAACTGGTAGACACAAGGGACTTAAAATCCCTTGGGCGTAATGCTCGTGCGGGTTCGACCCCCGCTCCCGGCAAGTACTGCGTACGGCTAAACCCGATATCAGACTAGTTCTAAGAATCAACCGCAAGCCCGTGTTCTGCGTAAAACGTAGTTCGCGGGCTATTTTTGTATACCGGCGGTATAGCATGATAACGGGGGTAGTGTGCGCAGCACCCGCTGAACACGGGTTATTTCTTTGTAATCGGTACACGATTCATATCGGGATTAGCCCACCCGCAACGGTCGCGAGGACAAGCCCCCGCTTCCGGCAGTCACTGCGTGACGGCTTGTCCCGATGTCAAACGTTGCGATAGTAGAAATAGTCAGCCCGTGTTGAAAGTGGTACTAACCGCTGAACACGGGTTATTTCTTTGTAATCGGTACATGATTCATATCGGGATTAGCCCACCCGCAGGGTGCGGGATTAGCACGCGCAGCGGCCGCTTGTCTTCCGCGTAGCGGGAGATGGGTGTCGCCCTCATGCAATGAGTTAAGATATGCACCTGAAAAACCGATTCTTATATCTCAATAAACAATCCATTACGAAGTAAAGGGACTGTATCTGTATATCGTGTATCAGTCCGATACCGGGGTATGCCCGATGCTGCACTTGCCGGGAGCGGAAAAAGATAGTAAATTATAACAATACGACGGGATAGAATAAAAAAATATTTTCATTATATTTAGGAATCGAAGTGCTTTTCCTGTATATATAAGCACCATCGTATTAATACGGGGTAATTTGTGATACCGCAAAACGTTATCGATGAAATACTGACGAGGGTTTCGGTCTCTGAGTTAATAGGTCAATACATTGAGGTAAACAAGAGCAGTAATAGAAACCATTTGGCTTTATGTCCCTTTCATAACGAAAAAACACCCTCGTTCTCGATCAGCGACGACAAGGGGCTGTATCACTGTTTCGGCTGCGGGGCTTCCGGGAACGCTATCACGTTCCTGAAGGAGTACCGTAAGCTCACTTTCCGGGAATCTCTCGAAGAGCTCGCGAAGATCGCGGGTATTGATCTATCCAAGTATTCCGATGACGGGGAGGCCTCCGATAACAGGCAGAAAGATCGTCTTTATGCCTTACAGACGGAAGCGATGAAGTATTTTTACCGTAATCTGACCGACCCCAAGGGTGCGGAGAACGGCGATATTGTAATGCAGTATCTCAAGGGCAGGAATATCAGCCCCGATATGATAAAAATGTTCCGCATAGGCTACGGCGGTTCCTCATGGCAGGGGTTGACCGGCCATCTCAGGGAACAGGGCTACAGCGAGGAGGAGATGATTACCGGTTCGCTCGCGGTAAAGGGGAAACAGGGCGTATTTAACCGTTTTAAAGACAGGGTGGTATTCCCCATCATGGATATCCGCGACCGTATCATCGGGTTCGGCGGAAGGATACTGACCGACGATAAGACCGCCGCGAAGTACCTGAACAGCGGGGAAACCCCCATATTTCATAAGGGCAGTCAATTGTTCGCGTTAAATTTCGCGAAGGAGGAAATCTCCCGCACCGGTCACGCACTGGTGGTCGAGGGATACATGGATGTAATCGCGCTAACCCAGCACGGGATAAAGAACGCGGTCGCGCCTCTCGGAACCGCGCTTACCGAAAGCCAATTGATCGTCTTGAAGCGCTTTTGCGAGGATGTAACGTTTATATTCGACGGCGACGACGCCGGGGTGAAGGCGGCGGATAGGGCGCTCGACCTGACGGCGCAGTCCGGTACCGATATCCCGCATTCGGTCGTCATTCTGCCGAATAAAATGGATCCCTACGATTTTGTGATGTCCCAGGGTGGAAAGGAGTTCACGGAGTTCGTATCCGCGAAAAAGCTGGAGCCGATCGATTTCAAGATACGGTTTCACGCGAAACGGATCGACCCCGGGAAGAACAAGCTGAAATTTCTAGCCGTCCTGTTCACTTATATAGAGAAACTTAAGAGCGCCGTGCTCCGGCAGAACTCGCTCAAGGCGACGGCGGATTTTTTACGGGAAGACACGGAGATTATTAAAGAAGAGTATGGGAATTTTTTAAAGAAGAAACCGATCGGGCAATTTGTCCGGCAGGAAAATAAAAACGCCGAGGTCAAGGTCGACCAGCTGGAGCTCGATTATCTCGCGGCGGTAATCTCCGATATGAAACTGTTACCGGAGACGTCGAAAGTAATCGAGCCGGAGATGATAGCGAACCAGGAGTTCCGCGACCTGTACGAAGGGATGCTCGGCGATATGACGGAGCCTACACAGGGAATTCTCGCGCGGGTGAACAACAAAACGCTTACCGAAGAGGTAAGCCATTACTGTCTACGCCCAGAATTGAACCCCGGATTTATCGCGGCCTACCGTCTGCGCGCGAGATATGATGTGCAGCACAAGACCGCTCCGTTACAGAGCGAAATCGCCCGTCTCGAGAAAAATCCTCCCTCTGAGGAGGGGGCGAAACGGATAGGCGAAATCCTACGGGAATTACGGCAATGGGGTCTGGAGGTAGGAGATATAAGGTCTTTTAATTCACAACATGAAGATGTAATAGTTGAATCTAGAAATAATGTGGATAAAAGAGGAAAAAATGAATTTAAGAATACTATAGAGTATTTGGCAGAAAAGAATAATGTGGATATAAAAGATATT
>MIBD01000027.1:8308-8540 GCA_001829395.1 Spirochaetes bacterium GWF1_49_6
GAGGAGATATAGATTATGTATGATGAGCTTTTAGAGAATGAGGATATTAATAAGCTCTTAAAGTACGGCAAGGAAACCGGGATGATGACCTATGAGGACATCCTCGAACGGCTTCCTGAAGAAATCGCCGCGTCTCCCGAAGGTATCGATAACGTGCTGAAACTTCTCGAAGAGAACGATGTCGTTATTATGGACGCGTTCCTCAACGAGTTCGACGACTTCCTTGACGATA
>MIBD01000027.1:8562-21761 GCA_001829395.1 Spirochaetes bacterium GWF1_49_6
TATAATCGAAAGCGAGGACGAGCAGTCCGACAACCCCCTGCGTATTTATCTGAAAAAAATCGGTAAGATTCCGTTGCTCAACCAGACGCAGGAAATCGAGATCGCCAAGAAGATCGAGGAAGGCCAGTTGAAGATCAACGGCGCCGTGTACGATTCCGGATTCCTGATCGAGGAGATCAACGAGATTATCGCGGAAATCCTGAAGGGTCACGGCAAGCTCTATAATTTCTTCAATATCCCGAAAATCTGTAATATCACCGCCCGCGAACGCAAAGAACGTATGAAGACGGTGTACCAGGTCGATGACCAGCTGAAGGAATACTATACCCGGATGGAAGAAGTCGACGATTCGTGGGACAGCGCGCACGAGGAGCAGGTTCGCACCGAGCTTCGCGAGACGATCCGTAAGCTCCGCCGCTCGTTTATCGACCAGATCAAGACGATCGAACTCAACCAGAAACTGGTCTCCAACGCGGCCGAACATATCCTGATCCTCTGCGAGGAAATCAACACGATCCAGAACTACTTCAGGAAAATCGAAGAGATCAACCAGATGTCCATCGCCGATATCTATAACCATTACACTAACAACCCCGATAACGAGGGTATCCGCAACCTGATCGATTCGATCAATAAGAAAGAAGAACGCCTCAAGCTGATTGAGAACGCGTTCAAGTGCTCCGCGCAGGAGCACCTGCATTGGGCGAACGAAATCCGCGACGGGTTGCTGATTGTCGACGACCGCAAGAAAGACCTCGTACAGGCGAACCTTCGTCTGGTCGTCAGTATCGCCAAACGTTACATCAACCGCGGCGTGCACTTGTTCGACCTCATCCAGGAAGGGAATATCGGCCTGATCCGCGCGGTGGAGAAATTCGAGTACCGCAAGGGTTACAAGTTTAGCACCTACGCGACATGGTGGATTCGCCAGGCGATCACCCGTTCCATCTCCGAGCAGTCCCGCACCATCCGCGTGCCGATCCACATGATCGAGCAGATCAACAAGGTCAAGAAGGCCGAGATGGATCTGACGCAGGACCTCGGGCGGCTTCCGTCGGTGGACGAAATCTCGATCAAGATCGGGTGGAATATCAGCAAGGTCAAGCACATCAAGAGTGTGGCGAACGACCCCGTGTCGCTCGAAACCCCTGTCGGGCGCGACGAGGACTCGGCGCTCGGCGACTTTATCGAGGACGTCAAGGCGGCCAGCCCTATCAATATCACGATGAACAATATGCTGAAGGAGAAACTCGCCGAGATCATCAACGAACTCCCGTTACGCGAACAGCGTGTCCTTCGGATGCGTTTCGGTCTCGAGGACGGATACGCCCATACATTGGAGGAAGTCGGGTACCTGTTCCAGGTCACCCGCGAACGTATCCGGCAGATCGAGGCGAAGGCGTTACGCAAACTCCGTAACCCGAAGCGCGTGAAGGAACTGATGGACTTTATAGATTAAGAGGGATAATGGAAAGAAAAATCTGGAAACGAATTGAGTTTTCAACACAGTGGTTAGATTGTTCTACAGATGACCTAGATAGTATTTTACCTTCTTGGAATAATAGAAGAATGCAATTACAAAAAAGTCCTGAAGAATACACAGCTTTTATAGATACCTTAAAAAGACAACATGCAATTGAGACCGGAGTAATTGAGAGGCTTTATGATATTGAAAGAGGGATAACAGAGACCCTAATAAAAGAAGGCTTTATCGAGGATTTAATCCAACATGGAGATTCCAATATTAGTGCAACTCAATTATTTAAACATCTCACCGATCAATATCAAGCCATAGATTATATTTTTAAATTAGTAAATAATAATCGTTCGCTGACAACATTTGTTATTAAAGAATTACACACATGTTTAACATCAAATCAGGAAAGCATTGATGCTATTGATCAATTTGGAAACACAAAAAAAATTACTTTAACAAAAGGGGAATATAAAAAGCATCCTAATAATCCAAAGAGATCAGATGGTTCAATGGTTTTCTATTGCCCGCCTGTTCAGGTTACATCAGAAATGGAAAATCTGATAGAAATCTATAATAAATTATTAGCTCGTTCAATTCATCCTGTAATATTATCTGCATGGTTACACCATGCTTTTACAGTTATTCATCCTTTTCAAGATGGAAATGGTCGTGTTGCGCGTCTACTAGCAAGTCTAGTTTTTTTAAAATATAATCTATTTCCTTTTACAGTTTTAAGAGATGAGCGAAATGAATACTTAAATGCTTTAGAAAATGCAGATAATAATGAATTTCAATCAATAATAAACTTCTTCTGTAAAAGCCAAATTCGATATATTGATAAAGCGTTAAATTTCGAAATTGCTCAAAAGGGTTATGAAAACGCCAAGAATTCTCTATCTGAAAGACTTAGAGAATTGGAAAAAAGTTCTAGGAAAGAAAGAGATTTATTACTTGAAAAAAATCGGCTACTACTTTTTAATATTTTTAGAGAAGAAATGAGTATTATTGAAACTGACTTACAAAAAGAAATAAGTCAATATGAAACCATAAGAATTACCCAAGGTCATGCTTTCCCTGAAGATCCGCATAATTTTTATTATACCAAGCAAATAATTGACTTTGCTAATAGTAATGATTATTACTTTAATCGATCATTGCCAAAAGGATGGTTTGAAATTCGTTTTAGTATTTCTCAAAAGAAATACAAACTAGTGTTTTCTTTACACCATTATGGGTTTGAAGATAGTACGATCGCAATTGGAGCTTTTATTGAAGTATCAATATACGATGGTGATAAAGAAATAAAAACTGCATTTCCTATAGAAATACCACCAATAAAATTTTCTCTTGATTTTGAATCCTTTGAGGAAAAAAAGAGCATCATTAGTAAAAAGGTTCAAGAATATATTTCTCAAATATTGTCCCTAGCAATTTTTAAAATAATTAAAGAAATAGAATAGAATCCTATTTTATTTTCGGTGAAAAACCAAGATAAAAACCTATTGGGGCTAATTTCCCTTTTTTTGGCAGTTGCCCCCGCCAATATGCCGCGACTCTTTAAAGCGAAACGGATTAGAAACGCCGTTGTTTGAGCATGTCTCGTTTTCGCTTTTAAAGGGGCTTGAAGCGAGTTACAGCGTTTCCCGTTTCGCGTCATTCTTCTTAGGAGCGGCATCAATGCGGGCAGTCTTTCTTTGGACACTTTCTTTCTTCTGCAAGAAAGAAAGTGCCATCGGTTCCTATTCCGTCTTGGGCTTCAATGTCGGGAACAGGATCGTATCGCGGATGGAGTTAGTGTCAATCAGGAAAATGATGATGCGGTCTGTATTAATTATTATGCCTTTTTCATACTGTTCAATGTCCGCGCGGAAAAATTTAATATGGTCAAACCGACGATTTCTTTACTGTCCGTGTCGACCCGCGAGATAATTCCGTCGCCGATATCGATACCCTCGGCATTTTTAGGTTCCCCGATTGATATATAAAGTACATCCGCCCCGGCATCGTATTTCCAGTTTATGTTTTTCGCTTTTTCAATCATTTTCAACGCTTCCATATAACTTTTCTCCTTTTTGAAAACATGCTGGTATAGTAAGCGGTAATTATAAAACCGTCCTGCTTCGTTTCTTTATAAACGACAACCAGATATTTATTTTCAGTTATTGGCGTCTTTGGATAGAGCCTAATTGCCAATAATTCTCCAAAATCTCCTTCCTGTATTAAGTCAGGATCTGTTAAGGTTTTTTCAATTTCATCATCCATATTTTGTAACTCAGGATGATTGGAAATGATATGATAAAGCCGCTCGTCAGTAATTCGGATAGGGATATGATGAATCGAATAAATCATCTTCATAAATGATTATACACCTAAAAAAATAATAACACAAACGAGAAGTAAGCTGAGGATGTATCATTCCGCCTTGGGCTTCAATGTTGGGAACAAAATTGTATCCCTGATGGAGTTCGTGTCGATCAGGAACATGATGATACGGTCGATACCGATACCCAGCCCGCCAGCGGGCGGCATCCCGTGCTCGAGCGCGTTGATATAATCCTCGTCGATAAACATCGCCTCGGCATCGCCGCCGGCCTTACGACGCGCCTGCTCCTCGAAACGTTCGCGCTGTACGAACGGGTCGTTCAGCTCCGAGAACGCGTTACACAGTTCGCGCCCCATACAGTACGCCTCGAAACGCTCGACAAACTCGGGGTCGTCGGGCTTGTACTTCGAGAGCGGGGAGATTTCCGACGGGTACTCGTACACGATAGTCGGGTCGATCAGTTCCTGTTCGACGCATTCCCCGAACACCATGTCGAGGATACCCCATTTTCCGAGGAACTTATCTATCTTGTGGATACCCTTGGACTTGGCGGCTTCCGCGGCGTCTTTGGCGTCCTTGATCTTCGATACGTCGATACCCGCGATATCCCGCAGCGCGTCGGTATATTTCAGCTTCTTCCAGTTGCCGAAATCGAGCTTCTTGCCCTGATACTCGAATTCCGACTCGCCCTTGACCGCGAACGCGATACCCTTCATCATCTGCTCGAAATGGTCCATCATCGTTTGGTAGTCCGCGTACGCCTGGTACAGCTCGAGCATCGTAAACTCCGGGTTGTGACGGGTGTCGATACCCTCGTTACGGAAATTTCGGTTGAGTTCGAACACACGCTCGAACCCGCCCACTATGAGGCGTTTCAGGTACAGTTCGGGCGCGATACGCAGGTACAAGTCGGTATCGAGCGCGTTATGGTGCGTGATAAACGGCCGCGCGGCCGCCCCGCCGGGGATAACCTGCATCATCGGGGTCTCCACCTCGATAAACCCGCGCTCGGTCAGGAAGTTACGGATATACGCGATCACCTTCGAGCGGACGATAAAGTCCTGCTTGACCGACGGGTTGATGATCAGGTCGAGGTAGCGCTGGCGGTAACGGAGCTCGATATCGGACAGGCCGTGCCATTTCTCGGGCAGGGAATTGACCGCCTTCGCGAGCAGGGTCGATTCTTCGACCAGCAGCGTGATTTCACCCTTATGCGTCTTGAACACGTTACCCTTGATCCCGACTATATCGCCTATATCGACCATGGTGAACAGTTCGAACAATTCGTCGCCTAATATATCCTTCCGGGCGTAAATCTGGATATCTCCGCGGTCGTCCTTGATAGTCGCGAAGATCGCCTTCCCGAAGCTGCGCCATAGCATGACGCGCCCGGCGATGGTGGTCTTGAATTCCTGTTCGCCGTTATCGAGGAACTGCTTTTTTATATCTTCGGAATACGCCTCGGGCTTATAACGGTTGGGGTAGGGGTTGATATTCCGTTTTTTCATTTCGTCTAATTTCGCCAGACGGCTTTTCCGCTCGTCGGTGATATTCTGGGACACTTCGGACATGGGTATCCTCCGGGATAATAGTACGATAGTATAAAGGGAATGCCCTGAAATATCAACTACTGCGTAGCCCATACCCATTACGAAATGTTGTCAATAAGTGGAATGTGTTCATCTGCGACCAAGCATGGTTGTAAAATATCAGGGTACTGCGACTCCCATGGACGGGAGAAGTACCGGGCGTGACATGGATGTCAAAGCCGGTACGTATTATTATCCTGTTACAGCAAACTTCCAGTGAATCAAATGCTGAACCTGCGACGGAGGGTGAGTCAATCCTGATTTCAGGGTTGGCTGAAACACCAATTGTCAGCCCGTGATGCGAAATATCGCTGGTGCGTATCGGGTATAAGTACTATCACCGGGTTCATTGGTACACGACATTAAGCTGCGCGGTAGTTGATTTTTTCAGGTACGGGATATACAATAATAGGTATGAGCGGGAGGATGATATGAAGAAGGTTTTCGGCATATTCGCCATGTTTTTATTTATTTCCGCGTGCGGGGGGAGTAAGGCTAAGGGTATCGACGCCCTGATAGCGGACTCCGAAAAGAATATTTCCGTGCTGATGGACCAGTTCCTCGAGAAGGGCGCGTTTACGAAGGAAGCCCTCGCGGAGTACGACCGTATCGAACGCGCGATCAATAATGTCCAGTTCGGGATGGAGATGGACAAAAAGGTGACCGAGCTCCAGCGGACTCAGCTGAAACAGAAATTGATGGATTCGGGGAAACGGATCGAGGGTATCGCCGCGAAGAAAGGGGTAAACCTCGCCGAGTTCAATAAGAAGCTCGACTTGGAGCATATCAATTTCCTGAGCGTGGAGTAATAGTATTACTATTTTAGAAATTCCTTGAATTCTTCCAGAGTCATACCGGACTGCCGGATAATGGATTTTATTACGATTAACGGCAAGTCCCGTTGATGCACAGGGACTGTAACCAGCATATTCCCTTTTTTGAATTGCGCATGGCTTCCCTTTTGCCGGATTTTAATAAATCCCGCTTTATTCAGGGTGATGAAAACTTCCTTCGGCTTGAGAACCGGGTATTCTGGCATAGGTATGAACCGATAAATCGACATGAATTTTAAAGGATGAGACGATATGTTTATCATTTAAGTGTAGCGGGTTTTCACCGGACGGAACCGGCCGTATGATAGGCAGGTTATTTTCTAAAGCCGACTCTATATAAAGGTTAACCGCCTCTATCAGATTTCTTTTCGCTTCATCGGCGCTTATCCCGTCGGAAGCGATGTCGGTATCGATGCAAATCGCGCTGAAACTATCTCCGTCATTTAATATCACACCTGTAAATAATAGTGCCGTGTCCATATTTACCTCTTCCTTTATTATACCAAGCCATTGTTATTAGTCAAATTTTAAAACGGACACTATTCCATACGCTTCCTCAGCCCGAATACCGATACCGCCATAATAATTCTCATGCGTAAAATCATTTTAGAGTCCGTTTTCGCCTCCGTTAAAATTTTAGCATGCATTAAGATATTACGCAATACCCGCGGGTTGACGATAATATCATAAGGGCGGTTCTAAAAACTATTAACATTTTTAACATTAATAATGATATATCTTTAAAATACGCCGGATGGTCATTTCTTTCAATTTACTAAAGGAAATGACCACAAGTGGTCACTTCTTTATCTTCGCGCGAAGTGCGGAGGCTTGTCCTCTTTTCCTTTAGAATCTGGTAGAAAAGAGGGTTATTAGAAGTGCCCATAATGATATTTGAAATGGAATAGACCCTGCTCTGCTGGTCTTTTGGGCTTTTCCGGGGTTTGTGGGTAGATAACCCTACAAATTATTTTTATCGATTGTAACCTAATGGGACTGTGTGAGTATATATAGTCGAGGAAAACGAAAACCCGGGATGCATATGGATGATGAAAAGTACTATCTGACTCTGGCAAAACAGGGTGATTATCAGGCCTTCGAACGGATTGTAAAAATTTACCGTGACCGCATCTATGGGATTGTTTTCCTCAATCTCAGGAACCGCGAAGATACGGAGGATGTATTTCAGGACATTTTTTACAAGGTGTTTATGAACTTAAAGAGCTACGACAGCGAACGCAAGTTTTTTACATGGCTGTACACCATCACCTTGAACACGGTCTACACGTTTATCCGTAAACGGAAACGCCGGTCGGTGGAGATTGCGGTGGAGTTTATTGACGATATTCAGGTAGAGGGAAGAGAGGATTTCACCCGGGAAGACAAAATGGCGCTTTTACAGGCGATGGAAAGTCTCCCGGATGACGAAAGACAGTTGATTATCCTCCGTTATATGGAGGCGGCGGGGATCGATGAGATCGCGGAGATTACGGGATTGAGCGAATCGAACGTAAAAGTCAAGCTGCACCGTATCCGCAAACGGATTTTTGAGATGATGGAGGGACACGATGAAAAAGGATAACACGGGGGATATACGTTTGACGGTTCTGGTGCCGGAAGGGATCGAACAGAGGACGATGGATGTTATCAGGAAACGGGTGGCCGCGCGGATACTTCTCAGGAATATGATGCGCTACGCAGCCGGGGCGGTCATGGCTCTGGCGGTGACGTTTACCGTGTGGTTTGGCGTCCTGCCCCATAACAGCACGAAGATAGTTCTGATATACGCCTTCCACGGCGAGAAGAAGGTCGAGGTGGCAGGTAGTTTTAACGGATGGGACGAACGGATCGCGATGAAGCACGACGTAAAGAACGATGTCTGGTCGGCGGAGATCACGGTCGAAGGGAAGGGAGTATTCGAATATCAGTTTATTGTCGACGATGTGATATATACCGCGGGTCAGGCTGAGTACAAGGTAAAAGACGAACAAGGGAACGAAGTAGGGATTATGTCCCTGTAACAAAGGTATTTAGGAGGAAACATATGAAACAGGTATTGACAGTAGTATTGGCGGTTTTTATCGCCGGAATGGTTTACGCTCAGGATGCGGCAGTCGAATCCGGGCAGTTTAAGGCGGCTTCTCAGGAAGAAATCCAGCTTACTGCGGCGCTTTCGCAGAATATGGGCGAGGTTACCGCGCTCAAGGTAATGAACCAGCTAAAGATGCAGGCGAAAAATGAGAATCAGTACAAGGAAACTCTCCAATTCATGTTCCGTTATATGAACAAGAACGGTAATGTGAAGGACGCCGATACGGCGCTTGCGGTGGGCGAGGCCTACGCGAAGAACTGCGGAGCGGTAACAGGTACCGCGCATGAAAAGCAGGGGATGATGATGAGTATGGTACAGAAAATGGTCGCCCAGCAGATGAAAAGTAAGAATAGCGGCGACTCAGTAAAAAGTCAGGAAAAGGTTAAAATGCAGACACAGGCGATGCTGAAAACTAAGCTTCAGGAAAAAGGCTCGAGCGGCGAAGGTGCGATGAACAAGTACCAGTACCGTTACCAGTACAAATGGGCGTCCCTGCAGGATATGAAGAAGAATGTTCCGGTTATTCCCAAACACTAGGATAGTATAATGATGCGAAAAATAGGAATAACTATTCCTTTAATACTTCTCTTCATTAGTTCGGTTAACGCAACCCAGGCGGAATTAGCCCCCGTTCTCAACGGATGGGGGCTTTCCCCGTCTGAAACGGCGGTAGTCGAGGCGATAATCAAGGACGGGCTTGAGAAAAAAGTCGAACTCAAGGAAATGCTCGATACGCTGAAAGAAGCGAAACTGAAAAAGTACTCGTTCTATGACTCATCGATCGAACTAATGAAGAAGATAAAACTGGTCGCGGAAATCGGGGGTCTCGATATCCCGTTCTCGAGCGATGCCGAGATGAAAAAATACGCCTACTACCTCGGTCAGATGATTAATGTCTCACAGATGGAGACCTTATTCCGGGAGATGAAGGAGAAAAAGATGCCGAAAACTCAGGTAAAAACTGTCTATGAGCTGATGTTTTTTCTGAATTCCAAAGGGGTACCTGTATCGGAGAATTACCAGACGATTTACCTGATGGTGAAGACCGGGCAGGCTGGGCAGGGCGACCTCGATCAGGTAAAAAATGTTGTCCTGAAATCGGCGGATATCAAGAAATCCCCCTCCGAAATAATCGGCCTGATTAAAAACGGGCTATTAAAGGGGAAATCGTTAAAAGTTATTTTTTATGATATGGGTAAGAAATAGGAGGACCTAAATGAAGAGAAAAGTATTTTATACCGGGATATTGCTCGGGTTGTTTATAGGAATCAACGGATTATGGGGCGAATCGTTTTTCTTTAAGGCGGGAGTCGGCGCAGGGTATGACTCCAACCTTTTCTCAGACCCCGACGCTATCGCCGGGATACTTGGCATGATTAATATCCAGAGCGAGGGCGTGTTCGGCGAGGAGCCGCTGCAATTCTACGGTGGTCTGGATATTTATGGCGAACTGAACCAGTATTATATGTCGCTCGACGGGAAAGCCGCCGCCGGCCTGATTATCAAACCGAACATCTACAGTTTCATCAAAGCCATAGGCGCCTACCAGTATTATATGAATGTATTCGGCGCGGTGAATGCATTGGCCGAATTTAAGGGCGACCTGACCCCGGGATTGACCGGCGGGGTGACGTATGAACTCCGTTCGCAAAGCTCGCTCTCCGGCGCCACCAATGAGACTTACATCAATCATGGCGTGAAGGTGAACGCGTTCATGGATATTACCGATTTTCTGTTGGCCGATATCAGTGTCAACGGGGGATTACGGACCTATACCGATGTGATACCGTCGGCGCCACTCGGGAATAATATGATCGGCGCGACCGCGGCGTTTATCCTCGTCCCGGACTATAATACCGATATCAAGCTCGGGTATATGTTCTCGGACTATATGTCCTCCCGTAGCGGACTGACCGTGTTCTCCACCACCAATATGCTCTATACCTATAATAACGCGGCGGTGCACACGGTGTTTCTGGAGCTGAATTACGATATTTCGCTGGAATGGTCGTTGACGCTGATGGGCAGGGTCGATTTTATCACCCTGACCGATATCGCGAAAAGCGAGACCGCGTATCTAGCCGGGGTGAAGACAGACATATTTATCGACCCGTCGGTAAAGCTGGAGATACCGCTCATATTCTCCGGGCTGACGAGCGAGGTGATCGATAACTATAATAAACTCAGGGTGAGTTTTAATATCAATTTCCTGCTATAGCCTAAAACCCCAGATATAGAACCCCCTCCGGCAAACTTTTACGGCGGGGGTTTTTTTATGAAAATCCGCTGCCGTGGCGCATCCTGCGGATAATACTTTCCCCGGTGGACATTTCGATGGAAAAACCGTATAATATTTGAAAAGCGAACGGATGACGATATGAAGGATAACGAACGGGTGCAGAACGTATTAGGGCGGGTCATGTTCTGGGTGCTGATAACGGCAGGCCTGATATCCGGTATTATCGCGTATAACGAGGCGCCGTTCCTGTACTGGGAATCGAACCAGTACATGGAATCCGACCTGACGAAACTGATGGACGAACGCGCCGCCCCGATCTATTCGATACAGGGTAATAAGAAAGCGATACTTTTCATCCACGGGTTCGCCGGGACTCCAGCGACATTCCGGGACTACGCCGATCTAGCGATCAAGGCTAAGTACGATGTGATTGTCCCGCTCCTTCCGGGGATGGGTACTACGCCTGCGGATATGTACGACCAGACTTTTTCGGGATGGTGCCGTTATATCCAGGAAATCTACCTGAAGTACCGCAAGAATTATAAGGAATTCTATATTGTCGGGATGTCGATGGGCGGGTCGCTCGCATTGAAGCTCGCGGAGAACTTCGAAGCCGCGAAGACCCCCGCGCTCGCTCCCACGGGAATCGCAGTCATCTCCGCTCCGGTGTTTATCAACAGTCTATTCGAATCCGGGGTGGTGATGCATCCCGCCGCGTATGTCTGCCGTATCATCTCCCTCTTCACGAACGAAATAGACGGGGATTACTCGATCTACGGCGAGGGAGGGGCGGATGTCCGTCGATGGGTCGGGTATAACGGGGTATTTCCCACGCAGATTCAGTCGATCAAGATCGGACTGAAACGAATCAAGGACGACCTTTCGAAGATCACTATCCCCGTATATATGGCGCAGGCCATCGGGGATAAGGTCGTGAACTTCAAGAACCTCGGCTATATCGATACGCATATCGCGTCGAAAATAAAACAGGTGCGGGTCTTCGACCTCGGCGGCGCGGAGCATAAACAGCACTTGCTGGTACTGCTCGACGAATCCAGTGAAGTGATTTATACCGAAATGATGGAATTTTTCAAGAATATCCCAAAATAAGGACATACCTATGAAAGCTCGCTATGCGGCACTTCTTTTATTGACGATATTTTTATCGCTCGCCGGGTGCGGAGGGAAAACCCCGTCCGGGGAAACATCGATCGTCATCGCGTTCGCGGGTGATACGTTCTTCGACCGGCGGCTTCTCCCCGAAATAAAAAACGGGGGCGACCTGTTCCGCGATGTGCGTATCGCGGCGGCGGACTCGGACTTCTTCATCATCAATCTGGAGACCCCCATCTCGTCCGGCGGGACTCCCTACGATAAACCCTTCGTGTTCCGCGCAAGCCCCGATAAGGCGGGAGTGCTTTCCAACGCCGGGGTAAATATCGTCGCGCTCGCGAATAATCATATGATGGACTACGGCGTCGAGGCGATCCTCGATACGCGGGAAATCCTATCAAAATATGGAATAGCCTTTACCGGAGCGGGAACCAACCTCGCGCAGGCGTCCCAGCCGGTCATACTGGAAAAGAACGGCATCAAGATCGGGTTTCTCTCGTTCGGGCTGAACGGCCCCCTCGACCTGATGGACGCGACTCCCAAACGCGGCGGAACCGCCCCGATCCAGCTCAGCAATATCCTCCCGATACTCAAGGCTCTCCGCCCGCAGGTGGATTTCCTGATCGTCGCCCTGCATGACGGCGAGGAATATTTCGAGACGCCTATCCTGAGGGTGCTCACGAACTACCGCGCGATTATCGACGCGGGGGCGGATCTGATTATCGGGCATCACCCGCATATTCTCGAGGGGATCGAGAAGCGCGCCAACGGGGTGATATTCTATAGTATGGGGAATCTCCTGTTCGACCAGAAGTACGCGGCGACTGTGCAGACGATGATCGGGAAGGTCAAGGTAACGAAGCAGGCGCAGAAGATCACCGCCGAGTATTTTGTTATCCCGCTCGTCAGGAATACGTCGACATTCGTACCCGAGTTCGCGAAGGAGAAGAAGGCCCTCGAGATAGTGAACCAGCTCAAGAAGATCAGTATCCCGCTAGGGGGAATCCAGCCGGTGTTCCAAAAACTGACGAATAAAGAATACATCACCTATAGCGTCAAATGGACGAACGGCTGACGGGAGGCGTTATGAAAACTATATCGGGGAATCATGTTAATGAAAAAACCTGTGTGTCATTGCGAGGGAATCCGCAAGGATTCGCGAAGCAATCCATTTTAAGATCCTCCGTTGAAATAAACGCGAATTCAAATAAATGTATAATAATACTTCGCCCCTCTTTTATCAACATAGCAGGAATTTTCCTGATATTATTGCTGTCCGGGTGCGGGATGTTCCGCCCGACGCTTTCGGGGCGTCTGAACGAGGCGAAGAATAACGGTAAGATACCCGAGATGTTCTACGGACTGTATGCGGGGTCGACACAGCCCGCGGATATATTCGTCAAACGTCTCGAGGAGATCGACTCCGCCGGGACAGTGGCGTTTATCTATCACGGGTGGTACGCCGCGTCGAAGGACGGGCTGAAGCAGTTCGAGAAGCGTATCGCCGAGGCGGAAACCGCCGGGGCGCTCGAC
>MIBD01000027.1:21833-22064 GCA_001829395.1 Spirochaetes bacterium GWF1_49_6
GAGTCCGACGGCAGAATACCCGCGCCGGATCGAGTCTATTTCGCGGCGAGCTATTATTCGATAGACGAGTTTACCGCGCGATATACTAAGCTCGCGCAGGAAGGAAAATGCCCCAAGCAGTACGTCGGCGCGTGCGCGGCGGGCGTATGGGAGTGGTAACGGTTACCCCATCCGCATGCGGATAGGAGATTTATATTTATAAAAAAATTCCAAAAAAATAAAAATAATTTC
>MIBD01000028.1:0-330 GCA_001829395.1 Spirochaetes bacterium GWF1_49_6
CAGGAGCGGGGTAATACTCCCGCCGTAGCCGGACTGGAAGCCGCCGCCGCTGACGGCGCTCTGCCCGTTGATAGTCACATTCAGGGCGGACGGGTTAATCTGCACGTTATCGTACACGTCGAACAGGATATTGACCGAACGGAGCTGGTCGACCGCCGACGGTACGGGCGTCCGGTTCGAGATACCGGGAGCGACGTCGTCCGCCATTACGGAAAACCCCCAGTTGGTGGTCGTCGTATTGCCCTGGTTGTCCTTGAACTGCACCCAGACGTTGACGGCCTGACTGTAGTTTAAGTCCGTATTGGGATTGATGAGAACGTTATATCCGTT
>MIBD01000028.1:353-827 GCA_001829395.1 Spirochaetes bacterium GWF1_49_6
CGTAGCCGGACTGGAGCGAGCCGTTGACGATAGCGTTGGTCCCGCCGATCTTCGCCTGTATCTGCGCGAGCGCGACATGGATGTTATCGTCGAGCTGGAAGCTGACATTGACGCCGGGGAGCTGGTTGTTCGCCCCCGCTGCGGGACTCCCGTTAGCGAGAGTCGGCTTGATATCGTCGGCGGTTATCGTAAACGAGTAATTCGTAATTTTCGTGTTGCCCTTGTTATCCTTCGCGGTCAGTCCGACGGTGACGGTTTGGCTGAAACTGAAATCGGACACCGGCACGATAGTGACGTTATACCCGTTACCGGTGGGTATTAGTTGGCTGGACGCGTTGGCCTTGTAGTTATTGGACAGCGCTACCACACCGTTGACAGTCGCGAGGATAGTGCTTTGGTTGACCTGGTCGTCATCGTTCACATTGAAGAAGATGGTAGTACTGCGGGCGATGCCTGCCGCGCCGGGCAGGGGGT
>MIBD01000028.1:877-1622 GCA_001829395.1 Spirochaetes bacterium GWF1_49_6
TACCCCGTCTGGATGACGTTCGCCGCCGCATCGGAGACAGTGACCTCGATATCGACCTTCTGCTCGTAGGAGAAGTCCTGATCGGGATTGATAGTGACCGCGTAGTCCTTCTGCGAATTGGTTACGATGGTTCCGGTGAAGCCCGGCTGGAACACGCCGTTCTTGACGGCGTCGCTTCCTTCTATAATAATGTCGATATTAGTCGTGGAGAAGTTCACGTTATCGGTCACGCGGAACGAGATATTGACGCCGCGGTTCTGGGTATTGGTAAACTGCGCGGGCGAGAACTGCGAGAGAACGGGCTTGATATTGTCGGAACGGATGATGTAGATAAAGTTGGAATTCAGCGCGGCGGCGGTAATAGCGTCGGCGGAAGCGTTGGGGTCGTACGGGGTGGAATCCGAGAAGCCGGGCTTGCTCATATCCGGTCGGTAGTACATGAAAACCTTGACCGTATCGCCGGTCTCGAGACCGAGTGCCGATAACGGTATTTTCATCTCGCCCCAGTTGTTCGCGAGGGTAGAAAGGTTCACATCCGCGGTAAGCCATGCGGTATTGCTGTAGGTGCCGCTTCCTGAACGGGTGAGGTCGGCGGTGAACTGGGTCTTATTCGTATCGGAGAACATCAGCATCGTGGTGCCGTATCCGCTGAACGTATAGGAATAAAGGCTCCCTCCCTCGGAGGTCATGTAGGGACGGGTCGCCCAGTCCGATGCGCCGAAATCCCCGTTCCAGTAATGGATAC
>MIBD01000028.1:1629-2433 GCA_001829395.1 Spirochaetes bacterium GWF1_49_6
GCCCGCCCATCCGGCGGGTTTATAAAAGTAGACTTTCATATTATTCGAGACTTTTGTCAGCCGTTCGAAGTGGACGACCGAACCCGCGCCGACCCACGAGGAGCCGTTCCAGTTCAGGAATTCGGACACCCCTTTAGTGAGCGAGCTGTATCCCATAGGCCCGCCGAACTCCATCCGCTCGTCGTAGGGCGCCTCCGTCCATTGACGGAGCAGAAAGTCGGGCTTATTGGCCGAACCGTAGGTGGTGCCGTTCTCCCACGGATCGTACGAGCCGCCGGTCTCGCCGCTGGAGTTGGTGATAAACCCGAATACGATGCGCGACGACGCATTACCGCCGTTATTCAGCACATCGCCGTCATAGAAGTATCCGATATATAAGTACTGTGAGTCGTCGGTGACATAGACGTCCTGACAGGCGTTCTGCACATGGAACACGGAATTCGCGGAGATAGTCAGGGCTTTGTAATTCGCGCTGGACGCGGTGGGGGAACTGCCCCAGCCGGAGTCCATGAACCCGTCGATAGATGGAGAAAACAGGGGAACCGAACCCGGCGCGGGAAAAGCCGCGAACGGGGCGGATAATGACAGAAAGATACCCCAGAACCATTTCTTCATAACATCCTCCGTAAGAAATCTGTAAGCGCTTACATTTCGGCGAATATTATAAAATAAATTTATAGAATGTCAAATGTTGGATGAAAATAAACAAAGATTCAGCGAAATAGGGCGGGAAATATCAGAAAAATAGCTGGGATCACGCCCCGATAGCGAAATCGGGAGACTTGATGTTCTTGACCTGACGGG
>MIBD01000028.1:2444-13571 GCA_001829395.1 Spirochaetes bacterium GWF1_49_6
ATGACCCATTCGCGCAGGAATAAACAGGTATCGGCGGAGGGCGCGGGAGTATCGTTACTTTCGGATACCCGCTGGAATACGCAGTGTTTCCCGAGGCAGTCGCGTTGGATGAGCTGACAGTGTTTCATAGATGACTCCTGTAGCATAGTACTAATAGAATTATCGGAAGTTCCGCGAAATGGGTGAGAGCGGAGGGCGGGAATAATCCGCGATAACGGGATAGGCTTGCTTCGTCACGCCGTTCCCCGTAATGACATCTATAATCAGCCATTCAAAGTAAAACCCCCGCCGGCAGGGGGGGGACGAATACGGAAATTCAACTATTTTCCGTCACTGCGATGAGCGGAGTGAAGAAGCAGTCTATATATAATTATACGCATTAATAAAATAGATTGCTTCTACCGCGCTTCAATAAGTTTTGTAGCGCGGCATCGCAATGACATTATGAGTTCGTCATCAAGCCCCGCCGTGAGCGGGGCTTATTCTATTATATGACTAAAAATCTTTATAATTTAGGCGCGGTCATCGAGCGCAGCCGGGACGCCATTAAAACTCGATCTCGAACTTCCCGTCGAGCTTAAACGCGATATCCGAGCCGAGGATTATAGTCGGATGGCTGATATTATACACCGGGGTAAGCGCCGTGCCGGGCAGCAGTAACGCGCCGCTCAGGTAGAGGTAGACGTTCTTATCGAGCTTGAAACGGTTATGGAGGTCGAACTCGATACCGAGCAATGTGACACTATTGGTGCCGACAGAGACCGCGGTCTGGGCGATCCCCGCGACCAATGTGGATTTGAGGCCGATCTCCTTGATATTCGCCTCGGCGCCGAATTCGATTACAAACAGCCCGGGATCGTCGAAACGAATCGCGCCGCGCGTCAGGTTCTTGCGGGGGTCGGCGGTGACGATACGGTAATCGAAATAGGACTGCTGAGTGAACGGGCCGCCGCCGAAGAGGATGCCCAGATCGGTCTTAAAGTTACCGTGATTGCCGGCGACCTGGAACTGCTCGATCATGTCATGGTTGGTATCGTTTCCGCTGGTCATATTGACGCGGACGAACACCTTCAGGAAACCGAAGAATTCGAACTCGGCCTTCCCGTAGAGATGGTACGCCGAAACCCCGATGCTGGTGCCGAGATTAACGACAGCGCCCATATTGAGCGAGAACCCGAGGTCCAGCTTGAACGGGTCGAGCTTCAACGTATTATAGGTGCCGATCCAGTTCAGCGAATACTTATAGGCGAAACGGTCGTCCACCACGCGCATATAATAGACCTGGGCGTTGACAGGATCGAGCTTGAGTTGACCGTTAACGAAATATAAATAAGTGGAGTTCCAGCTTTCAACCTCGAAATAATCGTTGTCGTCGTTGATATTGGAGATGGAATCGTTCGTACCGTTATAGAGCTTCGAGAACAGGACGTCGATCGAGAACAGGGGCTGGTTGAACGAGAGCTTGATTCCCATCAGGTCGTCGTCGAGTTCCGATTCGAGCGGGGTCTTAAACCCGAAGATACCGAGTTTACCGCGCCAGAACACGTCCTTATAATCCATATACATATTCTTAGTTTCGAGATTCCATTTATCGGCGCCCAGCCCGCCTCCGACAGCAAGTTCGCCCCACGGGATATTACCGACTTCGAGCTGATAGTACACCGAGAAGGTCGGGGTGATATCAAGAGTGATGCCCAGACGGAGCCGGGAATCGAGCGACCAGTAATCGGCGTTACGGGTAAAATCCAAGTCCTTATTCACAAACGCGTAGAAGCGCGTGCGGAAATTACCGTCGAACTTGACGTCCAACGCCGAGGCTGAACCGGCTATAATGAACAATAAACACATGGTTTGAAGAACCCTCATTTTCACTTCCTCCGAAAATTTTGATTATATTAACATGGAAATATAAAAACCGCAACCTGATGTAGGGTAGATGCCTCCCGACAGCGCCTCGACTTCGCCCGGTGTGCTGCGCACACTAACCCCGATATTCAGCTATATTCTCATAGAAAAAAAACAGCCCGTGTTGTGGAAATGCGCCAATCTGTTTCATCACGGGCTATATCGTGCGCCGCAGGCTGGCGATATATCTTACCGGATACTATGGTAATGGGATTAGCTGTCATGCAATGACCGGCAGTTTGATTAAGTTCGGGGTATCCGTTATAATATTGCGGGAGGGAAAATGGGCCCGATAATTATTTCCATCGTCATATTCGGCGTGGGTTTGTACTTTTTTATCACCACGAACCGTAAGATCGCGCAGATAAAAGAAGACCTGATCACCAAGGAAGCCCGTGACGAGATGGGGGCGCTGATCGCGGAATTCAACCGTGTCGCCGAGCGGAATATCAACCTGATCGAGGACCGGATCGAGAAGCTGAATAATATGCTTCAGAAATCGACCCAGAAGATGGCGCAGATGGACGAGATGTCCGCGCGGGTGAACCGTCCTATTATGGTAGAGAGGATGATCGGGAGTGACGGCGATACCCGTCAGACACGCGAGAGTATGATAGTCCCGGCGTCGAGATACCCGGAGGATACGGTCGAAATACGCGGCCGCCGTGAGGAAAAACCGCCCGAAGCGAGACCTGCGCAGGAGATAAAGAAACCTGAGCCGCCAAAGGAGATTCGGCCGATTGTGAAAGAGCCGGTTATCAGGAAGGAACCGCCCGTCAAGAAGCCGAAGCCCCAACCTGAGAAAAAGCCCGCCGCCGAGCCGTTATCGCGCAGCGAAACGTTAAAGGCGTTACTACGCGAGGGGAAATCCCGTGACGAACTGGTCGATATGGGGTATATGGAGAATGAAATTAATCTTCTGAGCTTCATTATCCGAAAAGAATAATCGCGGGATGAGCCGGAAATAAAAAAAAGGCGCTGCGCCTGCGCCTTTCCATTATTAATTTATTTAGAGGGTCATCGTGGTTATACTGGGTTGTGGTTCTATCCCCTAATTCATATTGATAATATAACAATCCTTTCCGATGGGTGTCTGCTTGAGTTTCGCGAGCACATCCGATGCGCTGTTTTTATCGGTAAACTTTCCTATCCTTACCCTATAGTAACGAATCCCGTTAACAATACTTTCGACAATATATGCCTGATACCCCATATTCCGAAGCTCGTTCTCGATAACGCGAGCCTTGTCGAGCGACGTGTGCGCGGATACCTGTATCGTAAAATTCCCGGCTACATTGGCGGTCACCGGCTTCACGGGGGTCACCTCCGGTTTCTTGGTATCCTGAGGTTTGACTGCGGGAGTGTCCTGCTTGGGCTTATCCGCGGGCTTGACTTCGGTTTTCTGCACGGTGGGTTTCTTAACCTCGTCTATAGACGGAGGGGTCACGGTTTCTTTTTTCACGTTATCGTTGACGCCGATCGGAGGAGCGGTGACCTGCGGGATGACGGGCGTCATGGAGTCCTGCGGGATCGCGCCGGGAGTATTCTGCTTGACATACTCGCCTTCCATCTGCTGGGCATGGATTTTTTCGTCCATCTGGGTGATATATTCCGAACTGGAAAGATTGACGTTCTTAATAGTGGTCTTGCCGAGCCAGTACCCGATCAGGAAGATAAATACGCCGAAGAAAACGAAGATCGCGCCCGCCCATACGATTTTTTCATCGGAAAGGTTCAGCGCTTTCTTGGGGGACTTCGACGGCGCGTATTCCGCTTCTTTAGCTAATGGTTCCTGTATATAGGTGTTTCCGCCGCGGTGATTGAACGCGCTGGTATGCTTATAGTCGCTGATCTTGATCCGCTCGCCCGGCGCGGCGTCGGGTTCGTCGAAGTTGTAATTCGAAAATGTATCTTTCTTCGCGGATGGTTCGTTATTTTTGGTTTCGGGAAAGATATCGATAAAATCGATTTCGCTCATATTCCCCTCCGGTTAGCGTTGTGAAAACGGCGCCTGTTTTTCAGTAATAACGGCGATCGATGTCAAGATTCGATATTTCGATTAGGTTCCGGTTATTAAAATCGCCCTACAATATTTTCGGAAGGAATCGGAATTCTTTTACGGGTAACCCCAATTAAATTTTCTGTGGCGTAAACCGCCGGAATATGCTACACTATTCGGGGAGCGAACAATGCGGAATAATTTACTCCTGTGCGGTATTTTCCTGATACTCGCGGGATGCGCCGGAAAACAGACGGTCACCGATTACGACGAGGTTGTCAGCGTCTGGTTTTTCCATGCGGTCGCGGGCAACTCCGCCAACGGGGAATCCCATCAGTCGAAACCCTCCGCCGACACTCCCTTCCTATATAATAAAACTTTCGAGATGGAAAATTATATCCTGAAGGACGATAACGGCGCTAACCTTTATACGGCTCTGCTCGAGAAGGCGTCTCTCTGCGGCCATACGGCGGAGTTTCATGCAAAGGGATACGACGGGATGAATCTGGCGGCATTCGCGGTGCTTACCGGGACGAATACGGTCGCGGTCAAGTACGGCGAGGGCGGTTTATACGGCGGCGAGCTGAGCTTCGTGAAGGCGACGGTATATATAGACATCCCCGCCGAGCCGGAAGAATTCCGCGATATCGAAGCCGTCAATGTGGGGGTGGAGCTTCCGATGCGGGACTGCGACGGCGAATGGAGCCCGTTCTTTATCGATAAAATGAAGAACATGGATATCGAGTTCCTCGAGCAAATCGTTGGTTCGGAAATAAAGCGCCAATTCGGGACGAAATTCCCAGAGGATTGCAAGGGTAAAATATATTTCATCACCGCGCCGATGCAGAGTATCAAGGACGGTTTTTTTAAGGCGACCGTCCGGGTTAAGGTAAAGTTCGATTAAAAATGTGAATTTCAACTTTTAATTTCTAAAAAACCATGTTAAAATATGTTAATATCTCGAGGGGGTGAATGGTGAAATATCGGGTTGCGGGTATTAGTCTGTTTTTATTATTATCCTCCTGTTCGTTCGTGGAAGATTTGTTTCGTCCTTCGGATATCGACCAGATGATCCGTGAGGAATGGGGCGATATCGTGTTCAGTTCGGCGGCATGCAATCCCACATTTTTCCTATCCGGCACCAATCAATCTGTTAGTATCATTTGTAAAATATCATCGAAGGAACAGATCCTCGAGGTCAAGGCGAACCTGACGGAACTCGGCGGAACCGAGTTCAAGCTTAACCCCGATTATACCCGTACCGAATGGAGTGCGTTGACATTCGCCGCGCCCGGCAGTATGGGTATCAAGAGTATTTACCTGATCGCCCTGAACAGTAAGGGGATCGTTAAAACGAACAAGCTATCCGTAACCGTATCTACCAATGAAAGTATTATCTACGTCTCCCTTTCGGGAAGCGACCAGAATATCGGGACATTGAAGGGCGCGCCGGTGAAATCATTCGCCGCCGCTATCAGTCTGACAAAGTCGTTGGGAATTCCCGTTATCTATATCGCCGGGGGTAATTACAGCGAGGTCTACAGCGTGCTCTATGTGAACCTGCGGCTCGAGAACGTAACAAATTTATCGCTCTACGGCGGATGGAATCAGGATTTCACCGCGCGGGATATATCGATATACCCGACTGTTATCGATAAGGTAAATAACCCGAACACCGGTATCGCGGTTATCAGGAGCGAGGGTATTCTGCTTGACGGCCTGACAGTGAAGGGGTATGATGTCGCGGACGACATATTGAATATGTTCCTGACACGGGGCGGGGGAATTCTAGCGAGGGAATCCACGTTGACCCTCCGGGATGTGAAGGTTATCGGATGCGAGGCGGTCGGCGGCGGAGGTATGCTGATTAACCAGTCCGCGGTATTTATGACTAACGTGAAATTTATCAGCAACTCGGCGACAATCGGCGGGGGAATCTATATATTCCAGTCCGACCCCCAGATCGCGGGATGCGAATTTAATTATACTCTCGCGGGCGGCGCGATGTTTGTCACTAACGAATCCAACCCGTATATCACGAACTGCTCTTTTAGTTATAACACCAGCGGAAACCCCGGCGGGGCGATCTGTTATGTGCAATCGTTTATCAATCTTTACGATTGCATGTTCGCGAATAATTCCAGCGCCGGGTCGGGAGGGGCGGTTTTCATGTATATTTGCTCTAATGGCGTGTTCTACGGGAATACGTTCGCAAATAATTACTGTCAAAACATCACGGTCTTATACGGCGGGGCTGTCGGGATGAAAAACTGCCCGCACACGATTGAATTTTATCATAATTATTTTTCCGGGAATATATGCGGTTCCGGGAGCGGAGGAGCGATTTCGGCTACGAACTGTAAATCTTTGATAATAGCCGACAACTCCTTCTACGGGAATAACGCGGTGAACGACAATGTCTATCATATGGGCGGCGCGATGCATTTTATCTACAGTGAGTATTCTGTTCTGCGAAACGGCTTTACCAATAATGGTGTGCTGAACTATAATGCAAGTTTATTCGGGGGAGCGTTCGGCGCGGAATACAGCAAGGGTCTGATAATGGGGAATATTCTATACGGAAATCAGGTTACTTCTTATGGCGGCGCTCTTTACTTGAAATTCTGCTCCAACTTTATTGTGAGCAACAGGATAATCAATAATAAAGCAAGCAGTTATGACGGCGGGGGTTTATGGGCAAACAGTTCGTTTATAAAAATGCAGGATAATCTTTGGATCAGTAATTATTCGAGCGGAAGCGGTATTTACGGGGGCGGGGCATGCGCGTTCCTTTCCTGCATCACCACAAATGTCGGCGATATCTTTATCGGGTGCTGGTCGGGCGGTAATGTCAGCTCTATCGTAAAAATCGACGGGGCATGGGATTGGGTTCGCGGATGCACGTTTATATCGAACCTGTTCGTACTCGATTACGGTCATTCATCGGTAAACGCCGGGATATTCGAGTCCGCGGGGTACGGGAATACCAACACAATGGTCGCGAATGTTTTCGCGACTAATACGATGGATTTCCTGCTAATCGCCGCGACCGGGCGGTTTATCACCAATAACGACGATATAGATAATATAAATGATTACACGGCGCTTAAAAATTACCCGAACAGCACGAATAACCGTGTGACGAACTGGTAGGGGGGCGAATATGAAAAAAATCATCATCTTTCTCATAGCGGCGGTATTTGTTTCGTGCGACATGTTCCATAATACCGATATCGGGAATATGCTCGAAACCGCGCAGGGCACGATTGTTTTCAACTGGGCGGCGGTGAACCCCGATCTTTATTCGGTGAAGACCTATACCAATCTCACATTAACGGCGAAGGTCACCGGGACGGACGCGAAAATCGTATCGGTCGAGGCCGATTTGACGCCGGTCGGTATGGGTATCCTCAGTCTGGAACAGTCCGGGGATATATGGTCGAATCAGGTGTGGGTCAAGACGGTCACCCCCGGGAATTTCACGATCGTATTCAACGCGGTCAACGAGTACGGGAAGTCGGTGCAATTCAGCAATAATATCCGTGTCTTCCAGAACGAAGCGATCTATGTCGCGGGATGGGGCGACGATACCAATTCCGGGATAACCAATAGTTCGCCGGTGAGGACAATCCTGAAGGCTGCGCAGCTCTACGAACTGAACGGCGCCGGGGAAATCCGTGTCGCGACGGGGGTATACGACGACTATTTCAATAATTACTGCGTACTGATGAAGGCGGGAATGATTATCCACGGCGGGTACGATGATACGTTTGCGGTCAATGACCCCGCGCTGTACCCGACGAAGATCGACGGGTTATCCGGTAATGTCCTTCATGTCATAGTCGCGGTGGACGGCGGGAAGTGTACATTGGACGGGTTGATTATCAGCCGGGGTATCGCTAACGACGACTTCCTGTTCGGGAAGCACGGCGGGGGCGTCCTTGTTCTGGGTACCGAAATGGTGATAAAGAACTGTATTATAGAAAGCAACTATGCGCTTCAATGCGGCGGCGGGATATATGTGATGAGCGGGTCGGTGACTATCTCGAATACCCTGTTCCGGCAGAATATCGCGATGTCCCAGGGCGGCGCGTGCTTCCTGTACGATGTGGCTATGGCGGATATCGACACTGTGATGATTACGAATACCTACGCCGAGAGCGGCGGGGGGATATACGGGAAGAATGTCGCGTTGTTTACGATGGATAATTCGGTGATAGCGGACGTGACCTCCAAGAAATCCGGCGGGAGTCTCTATCTTGAGAACGGGTCGTTTACCCTGGGTAATTCCATCCTTCATTCGTGTTCTCTTTTTAATGGGACAGAGGGTATCGATATTTTCGGGGGGACGGCATTTTTCGCAAGCGGAATTTTAAGTATGAAGAATTGCGTATTCAGTAATAATAGTTCCAGCAATACCGTGGATCAGGTTTCCATACGCGGCTGTGGATTATACCTGTCAGCGATAACCAACTTTTCGATCATCCAATCGAAATTCTATAAAAACACCTGCTATTCCTTTTACGGTTCGCAGGGCGGAGCGATAATGTTAGGGGGGCAATGCTGGGGGAAAATAATCAGCAATCAGATTTCCATGAACTCGAACTCCTCTACATATAATTATGGAGGCTCGGGAATCCAGATGGATTTCTCCGTGACCCCGATGATTATCGATTATAATCTATTCGATGCGAATTACCCGGGAAACATATACGAAGGGTACATTACATCCCAACCCACCTCTTTGAAGTTCAATAGGTTTTTAAATACGACGATACTCTATTATGATTATACAGCCTATGATATTACATCCATTTCCGCGCTGAATTCGCTGGATGAGAACGGGTATAATCCCGCCGGAAGCGTGTCCGGCAATACGACAAATTAAAGGAGCCAACAATGAAAAAGTCTTTATTATTAATTGTCACCATTTTAATGTTTTCGGTTGCAGCGGGGTTCTCCGCCCCGTCGGCGGTGAAAACCATGATCGGCGGGTTTGTCAATCTGGGGGATAAGAAGCAGGATAATATCGGCGAACTGACCGCCCGTTCTCTCTACAACCTGTTCGCGAAGATTCCCGGGAGCGACCTGGTCGAACCCAAGGATTCGCTCGAGCAGGCCAAAGCTAACGGGGTCCTTTCTATCACCAATGGGAAAGAACTCAATCTCGCGATGACCAAGCTCGCGCAGCAGACGGGCGCGGGGCTGGTGATATTCGGTGTCTATAAAGTTTCCGGCGATAAACTGACGGTGACCGTGTTCGGTATCGATGTGGTTACCGCGGAGATCAAGTTCCAGCGCGACTTTTCCGGTGCGGCGGGGATGGACGTATTCGATACGATCGACCGCATCACCGAGGAAATCGCGGGAGTCGTGCTCGGCAAGAAGATCGAGTTCGCGGCCCTGACAATCAATATCAAGGCCGATACCGCTGAATACAGGGTATATCTCAACGGTAAGTTTATCGCGAAAGCATCGAAGGCTCAGCCGTTCTCTGAGAAGGTGTTCGCCGGGGAGGAGAACGAACTCACGATGGTCAACGCGGCCAGTATGAAAGAAGCGTACCGCGAGATATTCACCCTGAAGAAGGGCGATGTGAAAAAGGTGGAGTATACCCCGTCGGGGAAAATAGTCGTCACCGTGATGAACGCCAAGGAGCCTGTCCAATTAAAGTGGAATGGCGAGAAGGTATGGGATGTCCTGCAGGGCGAGCCGTTCCAGTTACGTAACGTCGATATCACCAAGACCCATAAACTGGAGGTCGTGAACGCGAAGGGCGACGTGCTCGGTACGATGAATATTGCGCTCGAGGAAGGGGAGAGCGCGATCGCGAATATCGATCTCGCGGTCGGCCAGCGGAAGTTCGGGATGGCGCTCAAGGGGCTCGAGGGGGGACTGTCGCTCTCGATCGGTATCAATTATAAAATCACCCCCGATTTCAAGGCGGGATTATTCTTCGGCATTATGTTCTACCCGACCGAGGTCACTGTCGCCGGGCTGACCAGCTCGTCGATTAACAATCTCCTGAAGTTCGACCTTGAGGCTAGTTACTATTTCCTGCGTTTACAGGATTTCCCGTTATCTCTCGCCGGGACAGTATTCGGCACAGGATTCCTCATGACCAGCGGGGGTTCGTCGTTCACGGTATCGCCGGGGATAGGGCTGAAGACCGATATCGCGAATTTCTTCATCGACCTCAAGGCGCGGTACTCGTTTATCGACAGTAAAATCCACCCGATGCTGGGGGTGGGGATTTCCCTCGATTTTTAGGGGCGGATTCTCTTTACATCTTAGGCCGGCGGACTTATAATATACCGTTAAATTTCGGGGGGTCCGGAGGCTGAATGAAAAAGTCGCAGCAAAAATTGGTGATCAACCTTGTACTCCTTTTCGGGGCTTTGTTGATTCTCGGCGGGTTCTACCTGTTCTTCGTACAGCCCGCGAACCTGAAGAAAAAGGACTGGGGTAAGATACAGCTCCTATCCGGTGTCACGAAAAGCGATATTACCGCCCTCGACATTATGTTCACCCAGCTCTCCAACACGTTCGGAGTAGCGTTAACCAAGCTGACCAACGGGTGGAATGTCACTCATCCCTATAAAACGCTCGCGTATTCCGCCGAGGTCGAGAAGCTGATCGACGATCTGATGGCCGCGAAGAGCGACGATATACTGACGAATGTGACGTCCGATCAGTTCAAGGAGTTCGGTTTCGACAAACCTATCGATGTGATCGACGTGTATCTCGCCAACGGCAAGAAGGTCAATATCATCAACGGCGGTTTCGCGCCTGTCGATAACTATTATTACACCATGCTCAATCACGACTCGAATAATATCTATATCGTTTATGCCTATATGTTCTCTTCGTCTGAACGTTACGCGGATATCTATATCCAGCGGAACATCTTCTCGCTGAAGGCGACCGCGGTGACCAATGTTACGATCGTGGCGATGGACGGGAAGGAGTACCGGCTCGGCTATACCGCGAACCAGTGGACGCTGGTTCAGCCGAAGAAGATGATTGTCGATAACTACGCGGTTCAGCGGAAAATTCTCGAGTTTACCGCGCTGCCGCTCGTACAGTTCGCGTCCTACGAACGTACCCCGGAACTGATTAAACAGTACGGCCTCGATAAACCGAAGTATCTCGTGAAGCTGGTATCCTCGTTACCGGAGGACGGGACGAAGCTGGTCTATATCAGCGGGATGACCAACGGCAAC
>MIBD01000029.1:0-309 GCA_001829395.1 Spirochaetes bacterium GWF1_49_6
TAAGAAATCCAAATACGCGTATGAACGGGAAAGCTCGTGGAAGAACGTGACCGAGCCGGAACGCCGAAAAATAGATGATTTTGCCGCCGATTATAAAAAATTCCTGAACGCCTGCAAGACCGAACGGCAGTGCGTGACTTACCTTGAGAAGGAAGCCAGATCGTTGGGATTTAAGGAGTTAGCTGACGCGAAGCCCGTGCCCGGCGAACGTATTTTATTTAAAAACGAGAATAAAAATATCGTTCTGGTCATCCTCGGCAATCAACCCCCGGCGAAGGGAATCAACTTTATATCGTCCCATCTCGATTC
>MIBD01000029.1:422-2448 GCA_001829395.1 Spirochaetes bacterium GWF1_49_6
CCCTGCACGGCACGATCGTTCGTAAGGACGGTTCCGCAGTCGATATCAGTATCGGCGAGGGTGAGGACGACCCGGTATTCACGATTACCGACCTGATGATCCATCTCGCGCAGAAGGCGCAGGGCGATAAAAAACTCCTCGAGGGCATCGAGGGAGAGAACCTGACCCTGCTGGTCGGGAGTATTCCTGTCGATGATAAAGATATTAAAGAGAAAGTTAAGGAAATGGCGCTGCGGAAATTGAACGAGATGTACGGTATTATCGAGGAAGATTTCGTATCGGCTGAAATAGAAGTCGTTCCCGCCCTGAAGGCGAAGGACGTGGGGTTCGACCGGAGTATGATCGGCGCCTACGGGCATGACGACCGCGCGTGCAGTTACCCCGCGTACCGTTCCATCGTCGACGTCGAGGGGGTGCCCGAAAAGACTCTCCTCGTATTCCTCGTCGATAAAGAGGAGATCGGTTCCTATGGCATCAGCGGTATCCGCTCGCGCTTCTTCCAGAATACGCTGACGCGTATCCATGAGGTCTACGGGAGCGAGTGCCGTCAATCCGACCTTCGTGATATAATGGAGAACTCCTGCTGTATATCCGGCGACGTGGGCGGGGTGGTCGATCCGATGTACCCGCAGGTGAACGATATGTACAACGCCGCGAAGCTGGGTTACGGGATCATCCTCGAGAAGTACACCGGTTCGCGCGGAAAGTCCGGGGCGAGCGACGCATCGGCGGAATATATGGGCAAGGTACGCAAGATATTTAACGATAACGGGGTTGTCTGGCAGCCCGGTACCCTCGGTAAGGTGGACGAAGGCGGCGGCGGCACTGTCGCGGCATATATCGCCGATCTCGGCATCCGTGTAGTCGATTGCGGCGTGGGCGTGCTCGGTATGCATTCCCCCTACGAGATCATCTGCAAGGCCGATCATTACCAGACCTATAAAGCATATATAGCGTTCCTAAAGGACGCGTGAGGGGTAATATGAAAAATAAAAAATTCTTTCTGCCGGCGCTGATAGCGCTGGCGTTCGTTTCCTGCTCGACCTCGAAGGAATGGAAGACCGGCGTATCGTTCTACGGCTTCACGCTCGGCGAGTATTATGCCGATTCCTACGCCGCGCTCCAGAATATGGCGAAACTCGGTCAGATCAGCAATATCCTCGTACCGGGTATGTCGTTCGTCGATACACGGGTGATGTACTATCCGCTTCCCATTGATCCCGCTCTTATGGGGATACAGACCGGAGGGCTGGAATTCGTCGGGTCAGTCGCGCATCATAAGTCCTATCTCGTAGAGGCCGATTTTACGTTCGATAAAACCCCCGCGTCTATGGAGAAAATCACGGCATTACTCGGCGGGTTTACTCACCTGTCGAACGCCGTACAGACATACGAACTTTATACCGAGTCGAACAGCTATTACGTTTTTACCAATCAATCGCTGGCTATCGAAGCAAAACATACCATGATGAGCAATTCCCAGCGTCTGGTTATCGTCTACTGGGGATGCATTCTCTATATCCAGGAACACGAGCAATAGGGATGTATCGTTATATCTACGGCCCCGTTCCGTCACGCCGTCTGGGAATCTCGCTCGGTATCGACATGGTTCCGCATAAGACCTGTACGCTCGACTGTATCTACTGCGAATGCGGGGGGACGACCGGCCTGACGACCGAACGCGCGGAATATATTTCCATCCGCGATATACTGGCTGAACTCCGTGATTACCTTTCGAAGAACCCCGCCCCCGAATATGTGAGCCTCTCCGGCTCCGGGGAACCCACCCTCAATTCGGGTATCGGCGAACTGATTACCGTGTTCAAACGGGAGTACCCGCGTATCCCGCTTGCCGTCCTGACGAACGGGACTCTCCTTTACAGGAAGGATGTGCGTGGCGAGATACTAGCGTCCGACCTTGTGCTTCCGTCTCTCGATTCCGCCTGCGCGGGAGGGTTCGGGAGTATCGATAAGCCCGCCCCGAAGCTCGACCTCAACGCGGTTATCGACGGGATAGCGTTGTTCC
>MIBD01000029.1:2586-7129 GCA_001829395.1 Spirochaetes bacterium GWF1_49_6
CCGTCGATGAGCCTGATGGAGCGCCTCCGGGACGAAATCGACCCCGGCGGCGGAAAATGGTTAGTCGAGATAGTGATGAAATTTAAAAGCCGTAACGAGATCGCGTCCTACCTCAAGAAGAACGAAGATTCTATCGTCGAGGCCATATCGCGGAGGCCGTTGACGGCGCGCGATATTCACGAGGTTACGGGATTGCATATCCATGAACTGGAGAAATACCTCGACGTGCTTGTCCACGATAAGAAGGTTCGGCCGGTAATCGGCGGCCGCGGGGTATTCTATCAAATCATATCGGGCGGTAAATAATGGATCCTATCCTTGACGGGCTGAACGATAAACAGCGTGAGGCCGTTGTCGCCGCGGACGGCTCCGTACTGGTGCTCGCGGGCGCGGGCTCCGGCAAGACGCGCGTCATCACGAACCGTTTCGCGTACCTCATCCGTGAGAAAAACCTCAAGATGGAGAATATCCTCGCCGTGACGTTTACCAATAAGGCCGCCGGGGAGATGAAGGAACGTATCGCAAGGCTGACCGGGGAATCGACCTCTCATTCGTGGGTACGGACATTCCACGCGACGGGGCTGATGATTATCCGGCGTAACCCCGAGACGATCGGCTATCCCCATAACTTCGTGATCTACGACGCGGACGATTCGAAGGATGTCGCGGGTTCCGTCATGCAGGACCTGCATATCAATACAACCGTATACAAGACCGGGCCGGTCATGCATTCTATCTTCCGCGCGAAGGATAATATGATTACTCCCGCGGAGTTCGAGAACGACGCCGCGACCGAGATAGATAAGATAACCGCGTCGGTGTACCGCGAGTACGAGAAGCGGCTCCGGGAGAATTTCGCGCTCGATTTTAACGACCTTCTCCTGATGCCGATCCGCATCTTCCGCGAGAACCCCCGCCTGTTGGAGTATTACCAGAATCTCTGGCGGTATATGATGATCGACGAGTTCCAGGACACCAATATCGCGCAGTACCAGTTTATGAAACTTGTCGTATCCCGCGATAAGCACATTTGTGTGGTCGGGGACGACGACCAGTCGATCTACGGGTGGCGCGGCGCGAATATCGAGAATATCTATAAATTCAAGCGCGATTACGAACCGACTGTCGTCCCGCTCGAGCAGAACTACCGTTCGACCCAGCTTATCCTCGACGCGGCGAATAACGTGGTCAACAAGATTCCCGGCAGGATGGAAAAACGACTGTGGACGGCGCGAAGCGGCGGGGACAAGATCGGGCTGATCGAGACCATGCGCGAGACCGACGAATCCCGCGTCATCGCGGACACGATCCGCGATTTATCCGCGAAGGTCGGATATGACAAGATCGCGGTATTCTACCGCACCAATTCGCAGTCCCGCGTGCTGGAAGAAGCGATGCTCCGCGCGAACATACCGTATAGGATATTCGGCGGACAGAAGTTCTATGAGCGTAAGGAAATCAAGGACGTGATCGCCTATATCCGCCTGATCATCAACCCGTTCGACCGTCAGGCGTTCGAGCGGATTGTGAATATTCCCGCGCGCGGGGTGGGGAATGTCGGCAAGCAGAAGCTGATCTCATACGCCAAGGAAATGGGTATCTCGTATGTCGAGGCGTTGACGAAGGCCGGCGAGGTAAGCGGTATCCAGCGCGAATCGGTACGGAAGCTCGACGATCTGGGGCAGGTGCTTTTCGAACTCAACCAGTCGCTCGAACAGATCAGCCCGACGAACTTTGTAAAAATACTGATCGATTCGGTTGATTATAAAAAGTATATCCGGGATTTCGACGAGACCGGCGCGGAGCGTTGGGAGAACGTCGAGGAATTAGTCAACTCGGTGAAGGAGTTAGAGGTCAGCGGCGAAGGCAGCACTGTCGTCGACTTTATCAACAGCATCACCCTGCACGCCGAAATCGACGACCTGAAGGAAGAGAATGAGCGCGAGACCGTATCGCTGATGACTATCCACAACGCGAAGGGGCTGGAATTTCCGGTGGTGTTCATCTCCGGGGTGAACGACGGGCTGATCCCGCATTCCAACTCCCGTCATTCGCCGGAGCAGATGGAGGAGGAGCGCAGGCTGTTCTATGTCGCGGTCACGCGCGCGAAGGATAAGCTGTATATGTCGCTGTCCGGGTCGCGGATAGTGTACGGCGAAATCATACCCACCAAGCCCTCGGTATTCCTTCTGGATATCCCGTCGGAACTATTCGACCCGATACAGACTCATTCGATGTACGATACGCGGACATCCTCCGCGGGGAAAGGGATGGGCAAGTTCACCAACCGTCCCGCGGCGGCGAAGCCCGGTCCGGCGGAAGAACCCGCGTATACCTACGAGGGTAAGATCGGCAGCGCGGAGAAAGGGGAGTCGGTAGGTGGGATGGACGAGCTGAAATCCGGCGACCGTGTGCGTCACCCGATGCTCGGGGCGGGCACTGTCAAATCGGTTTCCGCGAAGCTGATGCAGATAGAATTCGATAACTGGGGCCTGCGCGCGATGGGCGGCAACTTCCTGTCCAGCCTCCGTAAAATATAATCCCTTCAATACTTCATTGCTTGAGAATAACTTGAAAACAGTATAAAATATTCCACTTCACAATCGGAGAAAACCATGATAAAGACCCGTTTCGCCCCGTCGCCGACAGGACAACTGCATATCGGGAATATCCGCACGGCGCTTTTCGCATACCTGTACGCGCGGCATACCGGCGGAAAGTTCATATTGAGGATAGAGGATACCGACATCGAGCGTTCCCACGAGGATTTCACTGTCGCGCTGATGGAAGATATGCGATGGCTCGGGCTGGAATGGGACGAAGGCCCCGATGCGGGCGGCGGGAACGGCCCCTATCGTCAGAGCGAACGTCTGGCGATATACAAGGAGTACGCGGAGAAACTCGTGAGCGAGGGGCGCGCGTACTACTGCTACTGTTCCGAGGAGGAGATCGAGGAGCGGAAGGCCAAACTCGAAGCGGAGGGCAAACCCCCTCACTACGACGGGAAATGCCGCCATCTGTCCGCCGCCGAACGGAAAACCCTCGAAGCGGAAGGGCGTGTCCCGGTCATCCGGTTCTGGTCATACGAGGAGGATTTCGAGTTCGACGATGTTGTCAAGGGTAACGTCAAGTTCCCCAAGGGCATGGTCGGCGATTTCGTGATCCTCCGTTCCAACGGACTCCCGCTCTATAACTTTGCGGTGGTGATCGACGATATGCTGATGGAAGTCAGTCATGTCCTCCGCGCCGACGAGCATCTCTCGAATACGGTGCGCCAGTTGATGATATATAAGGCGTGCGGCGTAAAATCGCCCGTGTTCGCGCATATGGCGCTTGTGCTCGGCCCCGATAAAAAGAAGCTTTCCAAGCGTCACGGCGCGACGAGTGTGGATGAGTTCCGCAAGATGGGGTATCTCCCCGAGTCGCTCCTGAACTACCTCGCGCTTCTCGGATGGTCAAGCCCCGACGGGCGGGAAATTCTCTCGAAGGACGACCTGATCAAACTGTTCGACCTCGACCGTCTTTCGACCAGCCCCGCGATATTCGACCCGGTCAAGCTCGACTGGATCGCCAAGCACGACGTTATCAATTCCGATATCGAACGTATCTTCAATCTCGCGCTCCCGTACATCATGGAGACCGGATTGATCGACGACGCGTACCTTTCGGATACGAAGAATCGTGATTTTCTGAAGGGCGTCGTCCAATTGACGCGCGGGTATTGTTCGCGCCTCTCGCAGATTAAGGAGCATATCGATTATTTCCTCAACGACGATTTCGAGATACATCCCGACGCGATGGCGTTCCTGAAGAAGGACACCTCCGCGCCCGTCATCAACGCGTTCCGGGAACTGATCCTGAAGGAGACCGGCGATGTCGGCGAGGAGCAGTTCGTGAAAATCGCGGACGAGATTTCCCGCAGGACCGGGGTGAAAGGCAAAAATCTGTTCATGCCCCTCCGTGCGGCGCTGACCGGACGGCCTCACGGCCCGGAGATTTATTTCCTGATACCCGTGATAGGCTCCGAACGTACCGTCAAACGGCTCGACCGCGCCTTAGGCTTGATCGGATAATCCGATGAAATGTCTGGCCGCCGCGCTCCTCGTTCTATTTTCAGTATCCGCCGGGGGATACGGCGCGGTATTCGCCGACAGGAATATCCTGTTCGACCCGTTCGAAACCGGCACGAATTTTAGCCGCGTCTATTTCACGCAGGTGTGGGGATGGGGCGAGTTCAGCCGTTATGTCGCGCAGTCGGACGGATTGCATTTCTGGGACGCGAAGATCGGCGCTTACGGCGAGTTTCTACGCATCGGCGACCTTTTCAGCATCGTGGTCGGGGGCGACCTCGAACTGATATCGTCGTCGAATAGTACGATATTTTTCGAGCCGCGGGCGTTCTTCTGGCAGGAGGAATTTCTGATGTTCCTCAAGCTCGACAAGTATACGTTGGGATTGGGGTATTATCACCGGTGCAAGCACGACGTGGATAATCTGAACCAGTTCATCCGCACGGGGATGTATCTCGCGCGGGTATCGATTT
>MIBD01000029.1:7159-10800 GCA_001829395.1 Spirochaetes bacterium GWF1_49_6
ACCCCGCCGTGATCGACTGGGGGGGCGGATTGTTCAGTTCGGTGAAGCCCTTCGTGAGGAATCATTTTTTCGTGCTGACAAGCGACCTGACGAGCACGAACTATTACCCGTCGGACGTGCGTCTGACGAACCTGATCGACGCGCTGGAATTCGGCGCGTATATAAAAATGCTGGAATATCAGGGGATATGTTTTTATCTCTATCCCCGCGTGATGATCAATTTCTACAATGACGACGGGAGAATTACCGCGCCGGTCGATTGGCTCCTCGAGGGGGGCTTCCGCTTCGGCGGGGACGTCGCGTCGCTGAGCGTCCTGTTCCGGTACGAGCATTTTTTCGACGCCGGGATCGAGCATTACCGTGTCAGCGGGGATTACTGGATGATCGGACTAAAGGTGGAATAACGATAAAGGAAGCGCAATGGGAGCATTATACGAACGTGTGACCGAGCTGAAAAAGACTTTCGAGCATGACTGGAGGTATCTTTGAGATCGAAAAACGGGTCTCGGAGATCGACAGTATCCGCGTCCAACTGACCGACGAAAAAGTCTGGAGCGATCATAAACTCTCGTCCAAGCTCAATTCGAACCTGTCCATGCTCGAACGGGAGATCGAGGCATGGAAAATCATGCGGAAGGATATCGAAGACCTGCAGGGGCTTGTCGAACTGACCGAATCCGAGGGTGACGAGGCCATGATCGCCGAACTCGAGAGGAATTTCGAATCCCTGACCTCGAAACTCTCCCGGCTCGAGATAGAGATGATTTTCTCCGGGGAGAACGATACGCACGACGCATTCCTGAATATCCATCCCGGCGCGGGGGGCACCGAGTCCCAGGACTGGGGCGATATGCTCCTGCGGATGTATCTCCGGTGGGCGGAAATCAACGGCTTCAAGGCGGAACTGGTCGATTACGAACCGGGCGACGTCGCCGGGCTGAAGGACGCGACGATCTATATGCGGGGCACCTACGCATACGGATACCTTCAGGCGGAGAACGGAATTCACCGTCTCGTGCGCCTCTCGCCGTTCAACGCGAACAATAAACGCCAGACTTCGTTCTGCGCGATCAGTATTATACCCGAAGTCGACGACGAGATAAAAGTAGACATTAAGGACGACGATATCCGTATCGATACGTTCCGCGCGAGCGGCGCGGGCGGCCAGCATGTTAATAAAACCAGTTCCGCGGTACGTATCACGCACTTCCCCACAGGGATAGTCGTGACCTGCCAGAACGAACGCTCCCAGCACCAGAACAAGGACCTCGCGATGCGCGTACTGCGCGCCCGTATTTTCAAGTATGAAGAGGAAAAGCGCGACCGTGAGGACGCGGCGAGGCTTCCCGAACGGAAATCCATCGAATGGGGGAACCAGATACGGAGCTATGTGTTCCAGCCGTACACGATGGTGAAAGACCATCGCACCGATATCGAGAAGGGAAATATCCAGGCGGTAATGGACGGCGAAATAGAAGAGTTTATTATCGGGTACCTGAAAATGACTAAAATGAAAACATCCAAATAAGGCGGAAAATATGAAAGGTGTCATAGTCGCGGCGGGCTACGGGACGCGTTTTTTACCGGCGACCAAATCCGTTCCGAAGGAAATGCTCCCGATGTTCACGAAGCCACTCATCGACTTCATCCTCGACGAGTTCGAGGAGGCGGGCATCAGGGACGTAGTGATTATCACGAGCCGCCGCAAGAAGGCTCTCGACGACTATCTCGACCGTGAAGTGGAGCTCGAGACCGAGCTTGAAAAGGCCGGGAAGGACGTGTGGGTTAAGGCGATTCAGCCACGCAATATGAACTTCGTATTCATCCGCCAGCAGAAAATGCGCGGTACCGGGCATGCCCTCCTCATCACGCATCCCGTTATCGGGGACGAACCGTTCGTAGTGGCGTATCCCGACGATATCGTGCTCGGCACGCCGGGGGTGACAAAATCGCTGATCGACCTGTATAACAAGACCGGTAAATCGGTGCTCGCCGTCCGCGAGGAGTATATCGACGTGAGCCGCTATGGGGTGATTGCCGCTGAGAAAATCGACGGTCAGCTGCATGTACGGAAGATTGTCGAGAAGCCCAAAAAGGAAGACGCGCCGGGCAACCTCGTATCGATCGGGCGATACCTTTTCTCGGCGGAATTCCTGCCGCTTCTGGAGAAACATTACGCGGAGTTCACCGGGACGGGCGAATTTTTCCATATCGACACCATCCTGCAATTAGCGGGAGAGGATAAGGTGCTCGCGCACCCGGTGCAGGGGATGATGCTCGATACGGGCGAGCCATACTCGTATTTCCGTTCGATGCTGGAATATGCGTGGACGATGGAAGAACCGCGCCGGATACTCAAGGAATTCTATAACGAGAAATACCGTTAAAATGTTAGCAAAAAATTACGATAAAGTTTACAATATCTAAATTTTAAAATTGGAGTTGAAATGAACTGGAAAGACTTTTACGGCCTCGCGCTGAATGGAATCGTATTCAGCGACGGCGCGATGGGAACGTTATTACAGCAGATCGGGCTGACGTCCGACGAATGCCCCGAAATATGGAATGTCACGCATGCCGAGGACATCACCGCGATACACAAGCAGTATGTCGAATCCGGCTCCATGATGCTGACAACGAACACGTTCGGAGGAAACCGTCTCAAGCTGTCGAACTATAAGGCCGCTGGCCGCCTGAAGGAACTGAACGAGGCGGGGGTGCGGAATGCCAAACGCGCCGCGAACGGGAAGGCGATAGTCGCCGCATCGGTAGGCCCGACCGGGAAATTTATCGAGCCCTTGGGCGAATTATCGTTCGACGAAATGGTCGAGATATACAAGGAACAGATAGAAGTGCTCGCGAACGCGGGCGCGGATGCAATCGATTTCGAGACGCATGTCGACCTACTGGAACTCAAGGCCGCGATGGTCGCATGCCGCGAGATATGCGACCTCCCGATGATCGCGAATATGACGTTCGACGCCGAGGGGCGCACGGTTACCGGGACTCCGCCGGAAGCGGCGTTCGCGATGATGGAAGCGCTCGGCGCGGCCGTGATCGGCACGAACTGTAGTACCGGGCCGGACAAGATGGCGGAAATTATCGCCCGCACGCGCGGGCTTTTCGATATCCCGATGATCGCGCAGGCGAACGCGGGAATGCCGCATATCCACGAGGGAAAGACCGTGTTCGACGAGACGCCGGATTCCTTCTCGGGCAAAGCCGTTAAGATGATCGACCTCAAAGACTTCGGCGGAGCGAACATCATCGGCGGATGCTGCGGTACATCCCCGGAGCATATCGCGCGCATGATTGAAGAAATGAACTATACCGGCGTTAACGTGATCGGCGGATGCTGCGGCACCACGCCCGCGCATATCGCGCGGCTTATCGAGTCCGCCAAGGGGACGAAAATCAACCGCCGCAACGTAGTCCGCAGGAATTTCCTTAAAATTTCATCGCGTTACCGGATAGTCCTGATGGGCCATGACGAGCCGTTTGTCGTGATCGGTGAGAGGCTGAACCCCACCGCGCGTAAAAAGCTCGCAGAGGACATCAAGAGCGGTGATTTCAGCATGTTTAAGGACGAGGCGCTCGCCCAGGAACTCGCGGGAGCGGCGATTCTCGATATGAATATGGGG
>MIBD01000029.1:10848-11123 GCA_001829395.1 Spirochaetes bacterium GWF1_49_6
CTATCGAATACGGTACAGGCTCCGTTCGCGATAGATACGTCCAATCCCGAAGCCGCGCGGATCGGGATGCGGCTCTACCCGGGCAAACCGTTACTGAACTCTATCAGCGCCGAGGCCGACCGTCTCGAACTCCTCAAGGATATAAAAAAGTACGGCGCGGCGTTTATCGCGCTGCCCATAGACGAGAACGGGATACCCGAGACATCCGAGGGCAGAATCAAGCTGATGCGGAAGATTATCGGAGAGGCGGAACGTCTCGGTATCGATAAGAAAAA
>MIBD01000029.1:11278-11352 GCA_001829395.1 Spirochaetes bacterium GWF1_49_6
TTAACCGGGCGTTTCTCAATATGGCTATCTCCGAGGGACTGACATCCGCGATTATGAACCCGTTGGACTCCGAC
>MIBD01000029.1:11385-15968 GCA_001829395.1 Spirochaetes bacterium GWF1_49_6
TTATCTAAGGATGCGAACTCCAAGGAATATATACGGGTGTACTCGGAGACGGATAAACCGGGCGCGTCGCAGGTCAAGACGGACGCGAAGCAGGAGAGCGCTCCCGCGACTATCGGCGAAAAGATGTACGACGCGATACTCAAGGGCAACAAGGGCGGGATTCTGCCGCTGATCGAGCAGGCGCTCGCCGAAAAAATGTCCGCGATCGGGATACTGGATAATCACCTGATAGCGGCCATCAATAAGGTCGGCGAACTGTACGAGAAACGGTTCTATTTTTTACCCCAGCTGATGATGTCCGCCGAGGCGATGAAGGCGGCGTTTGTGAGGCTCGAGCCGCTCTTGAAGGCGGAGGCGCAGGAGCCGAAGGGCACGATAGTGATCGCGACAGTGAAGGGGGACGTGCACGATATCGGTAAAAATATAGTGATCATCATGCTTCAGAATAAAGGATTTCAGGTTATCGATTTAGGTAAGGATATCGCGAACGAGGAGATACTGCGGAAGGCGAAAGAGGTGGAGGCGGATATCGTAGGCCTTTCCGCGTTGATGACGACTACCATGCCGCGGATGGAGGAGTTTATGAAACTCGCGTCGAGCGAGAAGTTCCGTGTCATGGTTGGGGGAGCGGCGGTCACTCCGGGTTATGCCGGGGAGATAGGAGCATACTATGCCGCCGACGCGGTCAATGCGGTAAAACTGGCCGAAAAAATGATGGGATGACGGGATGTTCCACCTTGTAAAAAAGTATTCCAACAGGAAAATGTACGATACATGCGGCAAAAAATTCATCAAGCTCGAGGAATTGATACAATTCATTCTCGGCCGTGATGAAATACGGATTGTCGACAGCGATACGAATATCGATATTACGGGGTTGGAAGTATCGAAGGCCATCGTCCGTTATATGAACGACGGTAACCCGGTGCCGGAAAGTTTGACTCTTCTATTACGGGATATTTCCGAGAGGCGTAACGAACAGACCCCCGAACCCCGTGGAAAGTTCGGGAAGTACGAACAATCCGCCGAGGCCGATAACGAGGTTCTCTCCTACGTGCCCGCGGAAATCCGTCTGCTGAATAAGTCGATGGAATACCTCCACGGCGCGATCCATATCCTCAAGGATGAAAACCCCTATAACGCGAAACTCCACGACGAGCTTTATGTGACATTCAAGGAGTTCGACCGGAAACTGACCGAATTAAAAAAGAGGTACAGAATCAGCTAATTCCTTTTTCTGCCGATAATCATACAGATTAAACCGGGAGAGGAATATGCTGAGAAATATCCTTTTTTTTGGCATGATAGGGCTTTTTATCCTGATGGTGCAATTCTTTAAAATCACCGACGTCCGCGGCGTTTGCTGGGGGATGAATCCCCACGAGATAAAAAAATCCGAAAAGGCGCAGGTTATCCCATACTTCGTCCAGAACTTCGACTATTTTTCATCGACGAATTACTTCGACGGAAAAGAGCGGATCGCTTATATGGACAAAATGTACGGCTACGATATCCTCGTGACCTACGCGTTCGAAAGCAATCAATTAACATCCCTCGTCTACCAAATCACCAATGTATACCATCATGACGAAGTACTGGATCATTTACAAATCATCAAGGAAAAGCTGGAGAAGGACTACGGCGAACCCGACAGCGTTATCGGTAACGAAATTATGCACTGGAAAACCCTTAATCTCGAGGTAACCCTGCTCTATGTCGATACGTTTAACCGTAGTACGATTATGATCAAGTTAGCGCCCCCGTCGGATGAAACACTGACCGAGAAGTACCAGAAGGCCGCGTTGGAATATCCCACCAATCAGGCGAAATTGTATATGGATATCCCGTCGGACATAGGCGCATTGTAGCCTATGACTATCAGGCAGGCTGAAGAAAAAGACACCCCGCGGCTCATCGAGCTTTCCTTTCTATTCGACTATTCCCCATTTACCATCGATAAAAAATTCAGGGCGTTGTCGCCCGATTTTTACCCGACGTTCGCGGACGATATGATCCGTAAAAAGTCGTCCGTCAATATAGTAGCGGAGGGCGAGAATGGAATTATCGGGTATATCACTGTCGGGATGAACGAGGCGTTATCGAAGGCTATCGGGAAAAAGATCGGGAATATTTACCTCCTTTCGGTTGAACCGTCATATCGTGATAAGGGGATTGGGCGCTTCCTGGTGGAGAAGGGGTGCGGCGTACTTTATACCTACGGTGCGGACCTGATTACGGTCGGTACCGACCTTTATAATATACCCGCTATCCACGTGTATGAATCCAACGGTTTCAGGAGCGCGATGTTCTGGCATATCTACCGTTACTATCCCGAACTACCGCGAGATCCGAACCTCGTCTCGGATAAAATCGATTTAATCAGCATGCACGGCCTGAACCAGTACCTCCCTTATCTGGCGCGTCCGGTATCGTTACTCCGGGACAGGAAGATTTCGCAGGAACGCCTGATGGGGTATATCTCCGAGCAGTTCCTCAAGAAATCGATGGGTGAGAACGAGACAGTCCTCGAGTACCGCGATAACGGGTGTTCCCAGGGAATGATACACCTCAGTATCGATAAACTATCGATGAGTACCCTGAATGTGAGCACACCCGTGTATAAGATATCCGACCTGATAGTGATGGATGAGAATACCGATATGGAAATCGGTGAAAAGTTACTGGGGGATATTCAGAACCGGATGGGGGAATACCTGATGATGGAGATGTGGGTCGAGCCGTCGCAGACCCGACTGATCGAATCGCTTGAAAAGTCAGGATTCCATCTCTGCTATTCCGGCCTCAGCCTCCACCGATGGAAACGTGAATCAGTTTAAAGGTAATCGTATGATACGTTAATATAAAGGATTACGGGATTATTTGAAAAACGCCAAGGCTTCGTCGATAGAATCGTAGATAAGAATCAGGTCGATCAGAGAACTTAGGCGCAGTAATTCGACTACATTTTCACGCGGCTGTACCACGCATACGCGCGAATTATTGAGAAGCGCGATTTTAACAGTCATAGCGACCAAGCCGAGCCCCATGGAATCGATCCACTTTACATCCGAAAGATCGTAGATAAATTTATGCTCGTTCCTGGTGATTTTTTCCTTGATAAATTCATCCAACTCTTCCAGAAAGAAAAATGTCATTTCTCCATGCGGTTGAATAATATATGCGCCGTTACGTTCAATGAACTCAACCTTCTTCATATATGCCCTTCTTATAGTACACCCCAATACAAAAGTTAGGGAGAGCCGTCCGGAGGCGGCTCTCCTTTTAGTTTACTTAGAGATAAATTCGCTGTTATATCCGCCGAAACCGTCGTCAGATTTCTGGGGATTCTTGGGATCTTCGAGATAGAGAAATTCCTGTTCGGTACCGTCGGCGGCGGTGAACTTCTTGCCTATGTCGACAACGAACTTATAGCGGAGTTTCTCGCCGGGCCCGGATACCAGGAACGGTACCGCAAGCGAAGTATACCACGTATCGGGATTCGCGCTGCCCGGTTTCAGGAGGTTCGGTTTGTCGCTGGCAAAAGTTTTCCATCCGTTGAAATCGCCGAATACACAGACTTTCTTTACCTTATTATTCTTTAACTGGGCAAGAATAACGGTGTAGTTATCGATTTTTTGCTGGAGTTTCTTTTTACCTTTTTCAGCGGTCTCGAGTTTCTTTTTAAACCCGTCGAGCAGGTTTTTGAGGTATTGAACGGTGTAGGGGATATTAATTCTAAAGATAACATACATCGTGTTGTCTTTCTTTTCTTTAATTTCGTAACTCTTGTAGCCGCTGTCGAGCTTAGCTACCAGCATACCAAAGCCTATTAACACCAAGAAAGCTGTCATCAATAATTTCTTCACACTCATACATTTTCCTCCTTTTCGTGCTTATTATAAATATACATCAAAAATACGAACTGTCAAGATTTATTTTATTTATGGTCACTTCTAATAACCCTCTTTTCTATAATGAAATATAAAGAAAAAGAGGACAAGGAAGTGACCATTGGGCGTATTTTAAAGATATATCATTACTAATGTTAAAAATGTTAATATTTTTTAGAACCGCCCTTATCGCTAATTCCAATAAACGAGAGCGTCCTTGAGGATACGTCTCCCTTCCTGAAGGAATAAAAACGCGGCGCCGAACTTTCATAGGTACAGAGTTCAGGACTGGCAATATTTCCCGCGGTCACACCATTAGACACTAATTCCGCGGAAATCGTCCCCTCGAGGTCGAAAAAATACCTCCCGTTTCGAATATCGTATACCGGATTTTTTCCGCTATCGATAAATTTATCTACCAGTTCCTTGCCTACCTCGTAACAGCAGGCGCGGATATTCGGGCCGAACCATACCTTTATCTTGCCGGGTTCGACAAAATACCCGTCACGGAATATATCGAGCATTCGGAGATGTATCCCCGCGAATAATCCCTTCCATCCGGCATGGGCTATCCCGATAACGCCGACGGGGGATGCGAAGAATACCGGGACGCAGTCCGCGGTAAGTATCCCTAACAGTACGCCGGTGCGTCCCGTTATCAGTCCGTCGCCGTCGATAAGCGGGTTCGCATTA
>MIBD01000030.1:0-1168 GCA_001829395.1 Spirochaetes bacterium GWF1_49_6
GTCAACAAGTCCCGTAGGAAGGGTCTCCGTTATCCCGGCCGTGACGATTAATCAGGTTGGAATAAGCGGGGCACCAAATCCTCGATGCTATCAAGGAATTTTACCGGGTTGAATGGTTTGATAACCCAACCCGCTGCGCCGTGCTCTTTTGCGATGTTCAATAATTGAGCGTTTGATTCGCCGGTCAGAACGACTATCGGCAGATCGGCATAATTCGGGTTTTCTTTCACCTTGGTAATAAATTCCAGTCCGTTCATCTCAGGCATATTCAGGTCGACTATGACTAAATCGATTGGATGAGAATCCAGAAATTTTAGGCCTTCCTTGCCGTTGACGGCTTCGAAGACTTTGAAACCCTTCTGCTGAAAAACTTTCCCCACGATCCAACGAACGGAAACGGCATCGTCTACGATCAGAACGGCTGCTTCCATTTTATTTTTCCTCGACTATCTTTTTTCTAAGTTAAAGAACATTATATCTAATAAATCGGAATAAGTATAGGGGTCATGGAATATTTATTTATTTCGTAATAATGTATATATAGTCGTATTTACCAAATCCCGCCGAATATTCAAGAAAATATCACATATTTCCGTAGCGCGAGATAATATCGGTGACTATCCTATCCAAAGGCAATACCTTCATCGCGGCGCCCAGTTCGATCGCCGCCTTGGGCATCCCGAAGACCACGCAGGATTTTTCGTCCTCCGCGACTGTGTACGCGCCCGCTTCTTTCATCTCCAGCAAACCCTTCGCGCCGTCATCACCCATCCCGGTCATAATAATGCCTGCCGCGTTCTGCCCGGCATACCGCGCGGTCGAACGGAAGAGCACGTCCACCGACGGGCGGTGGCGGTTCACGAGCGGGCCTTCGCGTACCTCGACATAAAAACGCGCGCCGCTTCGTTTCAGCAGGGTATGTTTGTTCCCGGGGGCGATCAGCGCAGTCCCGCGAAGCACGTTATCCCCGTCGGACGCCTCCTTCACGGTGATTCTGCAAAGTTCGTTGAGACGTTTCGCGAAGGAGTTGGTAAAACCCTCTGGCATATGCTGGACGATCACTATACCGGGGATGGTGACCGGGAGGGATTCGAGGAAGTAACGCAGGGCTTCGGTTCCGCCTGTGGACGCGCCGACCGCGATCACCTTATCGGTCATCTCCATCGTG
>MIBD01000030.1:1241-3403 GCA_001829395.1 Spirochaetes bacterium GWF1_49_6
GCCGGGGATTGGTTTTCACCGCGGCCTTCACGGCGTCGATAATCCTGATCTTCGATTCTTCCAGGAAAACCTTGGTACCGAGTTTGGGTTTGGTAATGATATCGGATGCGCCGAGACCCAATGCGCGCAGGGCGGCTTCCGATCCGCTTTCGGTCAGCGACGAACAAATGACGACCGGGATAGGGCGCTGCGACATGATTTTTTGCAGAAACGTCAGCCCGTCCATACGGGGCATCTCGATATCGAGGATGATGACGTCGGGGAGAACGGTCTTGAATTTTTCCGCCGCATAGTAGGGATCGGATGCCGTACAGCATATTTCTATCGACGGGTCTTCGGATAGTATCTCCGAGAGCGTCTGCCGGATGCTTGCCGAATCGTCGACAATACATACCTTGATTTTATTCATTGCCCCATACTCCCGGTCTATTCATAAGGATTCTTCTTAACAAATTTCCTGTAGACAACACCCTGCGCGGGATAGAATATCAGTTTTCGGCCGGTATCCCCGCCGGTATCGTTTACAGCGAGGTTTAGCCCTTCCTTCTCGATAATCTCCAGCGCTTTCAGTACGTTTTTTTCGCCGACACGCGGGTTATTACAAAGTTCGTCCTCACAAATATTGATACTGGAACCGCCGAATATTTTGACAATCAGACGGTGTTTTAACGAACCGCGTTCGATCATCTTATCCATCAGCGCGTATAACCCCTGTTCTACATACAACATGGGATTTTTATCGCGCCGTTCCATGATGGAAAAACTGTTGTCGGGTAACAGCGCATGGGACATCGCGCCGAGTTTTAATTTTGGGTCATACAGCATGATCGCGACACATGAACCGAGTATTGTGAATACGCGTACATCGGTATCGGCGATAATCGATTCGCCGCTTTTTAAGTATTGGGTCTCCATTTCAGTTTTCCTTAACATAAATAGTAGGTTTAATCAGGCGCAACGGGATTTTCATATTGAATAGGGATTCGGAATGTCCGACAAAAAAATATCCTCCAGTTATTAGATGGTCGCAGAGCTTATTCACGATTTTCTCTTTTTCATCGGCGTCGAAGTAAATAAGCGCATTCCGGCAGAAAACGACCTGCATTTTTTCTTTTACATCGTACCGGTGATCCATGAAATTCAGGTATCGGAAAGCGACCTTCGCGCGCATCTCAGGGACTACCCGGTATAGGTCCGAATTGGGGTCTTTATTTTTCATCAGGAAGCGAAGCCTGAACTCGGGAGGAACCGGTTCTATCACTTTTTCGGTGTACACAGCCCTGAAGCCCGCGTTCAATGCACTGGTGGAAATATCGGTCGCGAGTATATTGTAATGAAGATCGCCGATATTGTTAACCGTCAGGTAATTTTCGACGGTCATGGCGATAGTGTACGGTTCTTCGCCGGTCGAACAGGCTGCACTCCAGATGTTCAGGGAACGCATGGATAGCTCCGGGAGGATATGATCGCGCAGGTACTCGAAGTGGTGATTCTCCCGGAAAAAATCCGTCTTATTGGTCGATATCAGATTCATCAGCGTTTCAGGTTCCGACTTCATCCCCTCATCGCTGAAGAGAAAGTCGCAGTATTCTTTAAACGTGCGTATTCCCAGAACCCTGAGCCGTTTATGAAGCCGCCCCTCCAACAGGGCGCGTTTCTCTTCCTTCAGGCGTATCCCGAAATTCGTCTGGATATAGTTTCGTAGACGGTTGCTGTCCTCGTCCGTCATCTTCGTCAGCGATAATTGGAAATCCCCCGGGGTCATAAAGATTATCCCTCCGCGTCGATAGTCACTAATTCGGAGGTATCCGATACGGACTCCTTCAGGGACATGAGCTCTCCGCCAGTAAACACCCTGTCGGTATTCAGGATAATGATAAAGCTGTCCTCGGTTTTCCCCATCGAGGAGATAAAGTCTGACTTGATATTCATTCCTATCTTCGGGGGCGCCTCGAGCTGGGTGGAATCGAGGTTCACCACCTGCTTGACTGTATCCACCAGCGCGCCCACTTCGATAACCTGCCCCTCGTATTCGACTTCCACGATGATGATGGACGTGTCCACCGTCTTTTCCGCGGTCGGCATATCGAACTTCAGGCGCAGGTCGATGATCGGGACGACATGCCCGCGCAGGTTGATGACGCCGACCATATACGGGGGGC
>MIBD01000030.1:3424-3993 GCA_001829395.1 Spirochaetes bacterium GWF1_49_6
CGCCGAATTCCAGAACTTCGCGTACCTTCAGCACGTCTACCCCGTATACTTCCCTGTCTATTCCGAACGTGAGGTACTGCCGGATTTCGGCGCCTCTATTTACGTTTTCCATAATTGCCTCCCTTAGCGTTAAAAACGCTCGTAATGCTCGTCTTCCGCGTCCTCGGGATTCCCAAGTTTATACTCATAACCTTTTCCCGGGTTCTGGTCGTGATGGAGCGCGATATGGGTAGGGGTTGGTTTTGCCGCGGGTTTGGGGCCGATCTTCGGAATATGGGTCACAGTTTTAGTATTGTGCTGTTCCTCGGAAATCTTGAAGTACCCGATGGTTTCCTTCAGCGACTGCGCCTGCGCGGTGACTTCCTCGGATGTGGAAGCCAGTTCCTCGGAGGAGGATGCGTTCTGCTGGACGACCGTGTTAAGCTGCTGGATGGCGTTATTGATCTGCTGGACGCCGCTGCTCTGTTCGCCGCTCGCCGCATTAATCTCGGTGACGAGTTCGGACGTCTTTTGGATATCCGGTACGAGACGGGTCAGCATTTCGCCCGCGAGTATGGCGATCTCGACGC
>MIBD01000030.1:4100-7718 GCA_001829395.1 Spirochaetes bacterium GWF1_49_6
GACGCTACCACCGCGAACCCCTTACCATGCTCGCCCGCTCGCGCGGCTTCTATCGACGCGTTCAACGAGAGCAGGTTGGTCTGCCGCGCGATCTCCTGTACGATAGATATTTTATCGGCGATCTCGTTCATCGCCTGTACGGTCTGTTTGACGATGTTTCCGCTTTCGGACGCGTCGCCCGATGACTTGGTGGCGATCTTCTCGGTCTGGCTCGCGTTATCGGCGTTCTGCCGGATAGTTGCGGTCATCTCCTCGATAGACGAGGATATTTCTTCTACCGACGAGGCTTGTTCGCTAGTGCGCTGGGAAAGCTCCTGACTGGACTGCGCGACCTGCATAGTGGCCGCCGCGATATTTTCGGCGCCGTTGATGATATCCGACGCGATCTTGTTCAGGTCGGTAATCATCATATCCATCGCCTTGAGCATTCCCCCGACCTCGTCCTTACTGTTGAGGAAATTGTCGGATATTGTTACCGTCAGGTCGCCCTTCGCGACCCGCGCGAGAACGTCGGCGGAGTAGTTGATTGGCTTCGTGATACTATTCGTGATAACCAGCGCGATGATGACCGCGATAGAAAGTACGACAAGCGCGATAATGATGCTGATGAGGATAATAGCGGCAATAGTATCGGCGATATCTTTTTGGTCATGTTCCAACTCGTCGTTGACGCTTACCTGGAGTTTTTGAAGCGCGGCGGTAAAGTCATTAACAATGCCGTCCAGTTGAGCGTCAATTTTCTCGATCTCGGCGGAACTGCCGGTCCCGGAGAAAATCAGCGGCAGCAGTTTATCGTCAACTGTCGAAATATACAGTTTATAATTTTCCATCATTTTCGCGAATACTTCTTCTTCCTCTTTGGAGTTCACAATCTTTTTAAGGATGTCCAAATCGGAGACCGATTCGGTTTTTTTAGCCGCCCAGTCCTTTTCCGTTTGTTCTTTATTCTGGTTGATAATCGCGCTGCCGATAATCTCGGCGAACTCGGCGCCTAATCCGTGAATCTCGGTGGCCAAAACCGCGTTATCGGAATCCAGGACTATTTCATCCTTTTTCTCTTTTATCTGCTGAAGCTGGAAATAGTTAAAGACTACGAATGCCGCGAATAACGCAACGATCAGCCCGAAACCTAAAATCAATTTTTGGCCTATCTTCATTTTTTTCCTCCATTTACAGTTTGATCTATATACGATCCGTTTTTGTTGATTTCCACTCCGCGCGCGATCCGCGCGACATCCAATATCAGCGCGATAGAACCGTCGCCGAGAATAGTCGCCCCGGAGATCTCGTCGATATTCGCCCCGACCTTATCGAGGTTCTTGATCACCGTCTGATACTGCCCGATGACATAGTCCACGATCAGGCCGATTTTTTTATCGTCGAGGCGGACGATCACCATCTGCTCGATTTCAGGGAGTTCGCCGGGGATATCGAACAATTTACGCAGGTTGATATACGGGATGATTTCCCCGCGTACGACCGCGATATCCCGTCCTTCGGTATTGCCGCGAATCTCGTCGGTCAGGTCGACGCATTCTTCTATTATAGAAAGGTTGATTACGAAACGCTCGCTGCCGATCTTCAGCAGAAGCCCGTCGATGATCGCGAGGGTGAGAGGTATTTTCAGAAGGACGGTCGTGCCATTGCCCGGTTCGCTCTCGATCTCGACAGTCCCGCGAAGCCGTTCGATATTCCCCTTGACGACATCCATCCCGACCCCGCGCCCGGAAATATTCGTCGCCTGTTCGGCGGTGGAGAATCCCGGCAGGAAAACGAGGGAGAGAATCTCTTTACGGGAGAGTTCGGCGTCGGAAGCGATGACGCCCTTCTCGACCGCTTTCGCGCGGATTTTTAACGGGTCGATACCAGCGCCGTCGTCGGAGATACGGATATATACCTGTCCGCCGGAATGCTCCGCGCTCAGGATAATCGTCCCTTTGGCGGGCTTACCCTGCCGCACGCGTTCGGCGGGAGTCTCTATCCCGTGGTCGAGTGAATTACGCAGGATGTGCAGAAGCGGGTCTTTCAGCGACTCGATAACCGTCTTGTCGAGTTCGGTCTCCGAACCGCGGGTGACCAGATCGGCCTCTTTCCCGAGGTCGGCGGTAAGATCGCGGACGAGCCGCTGAAATCCGGCGAACGTCTCGCCGATCGGCACCATCCGAATCTCCATCGCGTTGTCGCGCAGTTCGGTGATCAGGCGTTCGAAGTGCTCGGATAGGGAGATCAGCTCTATTTCCTCATTTTTTGTCTGGGACGCGAATTGCGCGAGGGCGGCTTGGAGGGTGACCATTTCGCCGACCAGATTTACCAGATGGTCGAGCTTCTCGTACTTCACGCGGATTGTGGATGTTTTCGTCTGGTCGAGGCGTTTCTGCCGGAGGTCGCGGACATAGCGCTGTTCGGTAAAAGCGGACTCTATTTTTTCCTCGGAGACAATCCCGCTCTTCTTAGCGATGTCCCCGAATTTAATCTGTTCGCTCAGGATATTTCTGAGGTCTTCCGCCGAAATATCGCCGCGTTCGTACAGGATATTTCCGATCCGTTTGTAATCGGTAAACTCCTCGAGTATCCCTTCCGTATCGATAATCTCTATATCTAATTTCGAATCGCCCTCCACGAAAACAAACACATCGCGGAGCGCGTTCGGGTCCGCGCCGGTGGAAATGATGATATCCCATCCGACATGGCATTTTTCAGGATCGATATCCTCGAGATAGGGCAGGTTATCCAGCCGGATGACCGTTTCCATCCGGCCGAGGGTACCTAGCTCCTCGAGCAGCGAGATAGGATTCATCCCCCGCGTAAAAAGATCGGGGTTAGGCACGAAACGGATACGGTAGGTTTTCAGCTCGCCCGCCGGAAGAGGGTTTTCCTGAGCTAAGGGGATTTCCTGAACCGGCGCGTCGGGTGCGGGGTTTGCTGAAATTTGCCCGGAGAGCCGTTGAAAATCGGCGATCAGTTCGCGCGTATGAGTACGGGTAACCTCGTCGGAAACGGGGTTTTCTATCAGGAAACGGATATAATCCCGTGACGCGAGCGTCATATCGATAATCTGCTTGGTCACCGGGATTTTACCCTGGCGTATCTTATCGAACAAGGATTCGATTTCATGGGTAAATGCGGAAACTTCGTCGAATCCGAACATACTGCCCGAACCCTTGATGGTATGCAGGCACCGGAAAATACTATCGATGATTTCATGGTTGGCGGTGTCGCGCTCGAGGGTCAGGAGAAGCTGTTCCATATTCTGGAGGATTTCGTATGCTTCTTCGATATAGGTTTCCGCCGCGCCGGATGGATTCATACTCCCTCCTTCTGGACAGGATTCAGGAGCGCGCATTTTTTCATGGGGCAGTCTTTACAATGAATTTGATGCGAAAACCCCGATAGTTCCATAGTATGGGATAGCGCGGATGAGGGATTGACTACCTGCAGCTTCTTCCCCGCGCGGGAAAACGACCGGCAGGCGGATACGATGATCTGGAGAAAGGATAGATCGATAGCGCTGATTTCCGACCCGTCTATCTGTAAAGATTCTATCGTATTATCGTACAGCAGTTTGAGGAGCGAATTTTTTAACGCGGATGTACGTTCGATCGCAGCGTTACCGCGAAT
>MIBD01000030.1:7742-12310 GCA_001829395.1 Spirochaetes bacterium GWF1_49_6
AGAGTACCCTTTTATTACCGTTTGTCATTTTTTTACCTCGTTCACTATACAAACAGGGCCGGAACAAGCTTTTGAATGACGCTAACCAGTTTTTCGGCGGTAAACGGTTTCATAATCCACGCGGTAGCCCCGGCGTTTTTTGCCTCCTGTTGGAGCGCGGGATTGGCTTCGGTCGTCAGAACTAAGATGGGGAGATAACGGTATTTCTGATTGGAGCGGATATTTCTGATGAATTCGAACCCGTCCATTTCGGGCATATGCAGGTCGGAAATTACCAGGTCGATATCGTTTATCGCTAGTTTACTCAGGCCGTCCTTGCCATGTACCGCCTCGACTACCTTGAATCCCTTATCCTGCAGGGACATCCTGATTACCCAGCGCATCGATGTTGAATCGTCTACGACTAATATAGATTTCCCCATAATCACTCCCTTTTTTTTCTGTATCATATACTAGTTCAAAAGTAGGATAATGTATATCGGGGAATCCCTGAAAATGAGTATCGAAAAGTCTTAAAATTAAGCTATGTACATTGTATGGTAAAATGAAATCATACGTGCGTATTGGCGGATTTCTGAAGGAGGATACCGATGAGCGTAATATCGTCGTTTTTCTGGATTCCGTTCAGATAGACCTCGAGACTGCTCATAATCAGATCGATGATCTGGTGGACAGGCAGGGTGACGTTGCTTTCGATAAGCGAACGAATCTGGTCTTCGCCCCATAGCGCGCCGTACTTATCGAACTCCTCGAAAAGGCCGTCGGTAAACAGGAGGACTCGGTCTCTATAATGGAAGGAGTACTGCTTGAAATGATAGGTCAGGTCCTTTTTCATACCGATCATCTTTCCGGTGGGCACGAGGGCGGTGACCTGCTTATTATGGATATAGTACTGGTCGGGATGGCCTGCCGAGGCGTAGGTGAGAATCTTCTTATTCATGTCTATATCGATAATAATGCATGAAAAGAAGAAGTTCAGGGCATAATGTTCGATAAACTCGTTATTCAGTATTTCGAGAAGCTCGTCGGGCTGGGAAATGACTTCCTTCATCTTCTCATATTCGCTTTTAATCAGCATCGTCAGAAGCGCGGCCTGGATACCATGTCCGGTAGCATCGGCGAGGAATACCCGGAATACCCCGCGCCGCATCTCGATAATATCGTAGACATCCCCGCCGATGAAGGTCAGCGGGAGATAGCGGATGGTAAATTTACAGTTCTGGAATTTTGACAAATCCTTGGGAAGGATATTCGCCTGAATCTTTTTCGCGATCTGGAGGTCGATATTCGTATAGTTATCTTTCTTCTTGAGCTCGTCGTATGCGAGGTCGAGGGGTTTGACAAAGACGAAGTAATTAATCAGGAACACGGATAAGAACAGCAGCAGAAGGGCGGCGAACATAATGAAAACGAATAGCGCGAGAAGGCCGGCGATCTCTTGGGAGGCTTTTTCCTCTAGGGTATGGTATGACTTTTCGATAATATCGAAGCCCTCGAGCGCGGGGGTTTCGTCGATACGCACAAAATCGTTTATTTCCGCCGGATTGAACATGCCCGAACTTTTCAGTCGTATCGCCATCCCGATCTTCTGGGCGTAGATACCCACCGTATTATAAATTGCCGCTAGGGCGGTATCCTCCTCAGGGGTAATGTAAGCTAAATGCCGGTAATCGAGGATGATGTTGAACAGTTTCTCCTGCTTGTCGCCGAAGGTATCCACGCTGTTTATATCGAATGTCAGCATATAGATATAATAATGATGGATCAGCCCGCCGAAACCCATCTGGGATTTCATATCGAGCAGGTATTTCTGGCGCGGGACGATTTCTTCCTGGTAATACGAATTTTTGTTCTGATAGATGCGGAAGGCTAGAAATACCACGATACCGATGAGGAATAGATTGAGCGCGTTCAAAACGGACAAGTACCTGAATTTTCTAGCGGCGGGCAGGTTTTTGAACCATGAAAACATTCGTTTTTCATCCCGGAAATATATATTTTTCATTCTTGAAATCATAGTATTCTATCTTCATATTTAACTTTAGTCAATGCTAAATACGTTATATCCGTAGAAGTCATTAGGAGTTTGATTCTTTTTGCTCCGCGCTTTAAAATACGAAAACCCGATAAATTGAAAGGCAGGTCGTATGCATCCTATTGAGTACAGGGCCGTCCCGGAATACATCACCAAATCAAAGAAACTTTCCATATTAATGCCGTTTCTCAACGAAGAGGATGTTATTGTCGCGAATACGCATTCCGTTATGAGTATGATGCGCGAACTGAAAATCAACTACGAAATAATCCTGATCGACGACGGTTCTACCGACCGTTCGTATGAATTACTGCACGCCGAGTTCGATAAAGAGAAACGGGTTAAACTGGTGCGCAATCACCAGAATTTCGGGAAAGGGTGGGTAATTAAAACCGGGTACGAATACTCGACCGGGGACTACATTCTGTTCCTCGATTCCGACCTCGAACTCTCTCCCTATCATATCCCGAATTTCCTGCGGGTGATGGATGATGAGAATGCCGATGCGGTCATCGGGTCGAAACTCCATCAGGATTCGATACTCGATTACCCCAACGCGCGGCGTCTTTTCAGTAATATTTATTATACGATGATAAAAATCCTATTCGGGCTGCCTATCATGGATTCGCAGACGGGCATCAAACTGTTCAAGCGCGAGGTGCTCGAACTCTCCCTGCCCCGTTTGATCGTCAAACGTTTCGCGTTCGATATAGAACTTCTGGTTATCCTGCACGAGTATAAAAAGAAAATCGTTTCCGCCCCGATAGAGCTTAAATTCTCGCGCGGGGCCTTCGGGAAAATCCGTTTGAATAATATCGTGCAGATCATCGTCGATACCCTTTCCATCTTTTACCGGGATAAAATCCTGCGTTTTTACCAGCGCGAACTGGGCGAAAATATCCGTTATCATTATACATTCATTCTTTTTCAGGACACCGGCGACGAGTATGAGAAAATATGCCTCGAACGTTTCCTCGATATTAGTTACGACGGATACGATGTAATCCTGACGGGGCAGACCGATTTCGGGATCAAGCACCCGAGACTGAAATTTATCAAATCGGCGGACGATTCCTATGCGGGCCGCCTGATAGAAGTGCGCGATAAGGCCAAACTGAAGACCGACTATATCGTGCTCTCCGCGCTGAACGCCTATCCCGACGGGCGTTTCTTTCTGTCCGCCGGTAGAATCCTATCCCTCAAGGATGTGGGGGCGGCGGGGGGGTATGTCGTCCTGCGGACAAACGCGATGCCATACGAGATTCTGGCGCATTCGGTATCCAAAAGCATGTTCCTGAACGCCAACCTGAATTACCGTTACCGCGCGCTGAATCCTAAAAAGGTATCGGAACTTCAACTAAACGGGATGATTATCAAGGCGGATTATCTGAATTCCCTGACCCCGGACACGAGTAAAGAGATGAAGCTCGAAGTGCTTCTAGCGAGGGCGGTCGAGAAGAATAAGGAAATCATCATGTATTCGCCGGACTTGCTGTTATACCAGCGTTTCCCCGAGAGCTACTGGGAATTCATGGAGGGTCTTCAGACCCAGGTAAACGCACGGCTGGAGCAGATTTTCTCCGGGAAGAAAGACCGCAAATTAAAGGATTACAAATTTTTTATCTCCATCGGCGTATTATTATTTATTGCCGCGAGCGTGGCGTCGGTATTCATTTTCCGCCAATCGGAGTTGATGATACCGCTGTATACCTACTACGGATTCCTGCTCCTGAGCAGGGTGGTTTTCTTCGGGCTGATAAACGGCTTCAGGAGTTTTTTACTGCTTGTATGGGCACAGCTTTTTTACGGATTTAGCCTCTTGAAGGGGCTTCTCGTCCGGTTATTAGGCGCGAAGTTTAAAAAATTCCTTCAGCGTTTTTCATAAGGGCGGACTGACGTAAAAACTATTGACATTTATAACAATAGTATTTATCATTCTTTATAACACGCCCAATGATCACTTCTTTATCTTCGCGCGAAGCGCGGAGGCTTATCCTCTTTTCCTTCATAACTTGGTAGAGAAGAGGGTTTTTAGAAGGTCCCATAACATTAATAGACTTGTGATTTTGCTAAAGATGGCTTAGAATAAAGAAAAAGGGATTGGAGAAGCGAATGCCGAACGTATTCAAGAAAACGTTAGGAGAAATATTGGTCGAGAACGGCATCATTGAGCCTAAGGCCTTGAGCGATGCAATGGTCTCCCAGTTAAAGACCGGTAAGAAACTGGGGAAGATTCTCCGTGAGAAAGGGCTGATAGACGAGACCACCCTTTATTCGTTCCTTCAGACCCAGCTTGGAATTCATTTCGCCGAGAATATCGATGTCGAACCCAAGACGGAATATTTCGCGCATCTCCCGTTACGATACTGCAAGAATAAAGTGATCGCCCCGGTCGAAGTCACTCCCAAGACTATCAAGGTCTATGTGTCCGAACCGACGAATACGGGCATGCTGAATGAAATATCGTTCCTGTCGGGTCGTGTGGTCGAAGTGGAGTACGCTACCGAAGGCGCGATTATAGATTACCTTGAAA
>MIBD01000030.1:12400-16570 GCA_001829395.1 Spirochaetes bacterium GWF1_49_6
TGTCGGAGGACGATTCCCCGGTCGTGCGTTTTGTCGAGGAGACTATCCGCTCGGCGATAGAACGAAAAGCGTCCGATGCACATTTCGAGGTATATGAGAAAATCGCGCTCCTCCGTTTCCGTGTGGACGGCGTTCTCCTGAAGGGCGACGATATCGAACTGCGGATGTATCCCGCCGTTATATCGAGAATCAAAATTATGGCCGACCTCGACATCTCCGAGAAACGTCTACCGCAGGACGGCAGAATCATGATCCGGCACGACGACCGCCAGATCGATATCCGCGTCTCCATTATCCCGACCGTGTACGGCGAGTGCGCTGTGCTTCGTATCCTCGATAAAGGCAAATCGATGCGTTCCCTCGAGGATATCGGGTTCCCCAAGGAAATGGTGATCGAGATCAAGAAAGAAGCGCGTAAGCCGTTCGGGATGGTTCTCGTGACCGGCCCTACGGGAAGCGGTAAAACCACCACTCTTTACGCCGTACTCCAGTATGTCATCCAGTTCGAGAATAAAATATTGACGATAGAAGACCCGGTGGAATACCAGATCGGCGGGATTTCGCAGGTGCAGGTGCATTCCGAAATCGGGCTGACGTTCGCGGCGGGGCTTCGCGCGTTCCTGCGACATGACCCGGATATCATTATGGTCGGAGAAATCCGTGACAAGGAGACCGCCGATATCGCTGTCCGCGCGGCGTTGACAGGGCATCTGGTACTGACGACCGTGCATACTAACGATGCGGCGTCCAGCCTAACCCGTTTCATCGATATGGGCATCCCCGCGTACCTCCTCACATCGACCGTGAACCTGATTATCGCGCAACGCCTGGTTCGTACGATTTGCCCGCACTGTAAGACCGAGAAGGTACTGACTGCCGAGGATATAAAAATCTACGGGCTGGGGGTATTCTTCAAGCCCGGGCAGAAAGTTTACTACGGCAAGGGATGTAAATCCTGTAACAAGACGGGGTATCTCGGAAGACAGCCCGTGTTTGAAATATTGAAACTGAACGATACCATCAAGGCGGCGGTTCTGCGGAACGCGTCCTCGTTCGAGATTAGGGAAATTGCCGGGAAAGAGGGGATGATGACCCTGCGGGATTCCGGCATCACGCTGATTAAAAATGGAATAACGACTCTTGAAGAGATGGAAAAGATAGTTTCGCTGGGAGATTAGAATGATCTTTACCTATGAGGCGTTTAATAAAAGCGGTGAAAAACTTGTCGGTACTATCGACGCCGATCGTAAAGAGGACGTCGCCGGAATCTTATATGAACAGAACCTGATTGTCAGTAAGGTGGTTCCCGTGAAGAGCGGCGGTTCGATGCGGGTGAGGCCGGAGGAACTGATTATCTTCACACGTCTCCTTGCGACAGCTATCAACGCCAGCGTCCCGTTGACGCGCGCGCTCGAGATCACGATGGAAGAACTTCCGGTGACCAGCCATCTAAGGATTATTATCCTGTCAATTCTGCACCAGTTGAAGACCGGTAAATCCCTTTCCGATTCGCTCTATATCTACCAGTCCGTTTTCTCCGAACTGTATGTGAATATGGTGCGCGCGGGCGAACGTTCCGGGAAGCTCGGGCAGGCCTTGAGCGAGGTACTGAAATATATCCAGAAGCGTTACGAACTCAAGAAGAAAATATCCTCTGCAATGCTCTATCCCGTATTTATTTTCGGTTTTGCCGTATTAGTGCTCGGGTTTTTTATCGCGGTAATTATCCCGCAGTTCAAGGAAAGTTACTCGAGCTTCGGCGGGGAACTTCCCGAGTTTACCGCAGGGCTGCTCGCGGTCGCCGACTGGTTCAAGGCAAATTTTATATTTGTCGGTATCGGTCTCGCGGTCACTATTTACCTGCTGCGTATGTATATCCGTTCCGAGAAGGGACGTCCCGTATACGAAAAATTTCTGTTCGCGCTTCCTGTCGCGGGCTCGCTCTATAAAATGGATTTGGTCTCGCGTTTTACGCGCACCCTTTCGGTGCTCCTGATGAACGGAATCACCCTGGTCGACGCGCTCGAACTTGTCCAGGGTATTGTCAATAATAAGACGTTCGAGGCTACTATCATCGATTCGATACATAATCTCACGCAGGGTAAAAGTTTTACCGCGTCGCTGAAACAGAACCCGCATATTCCCACCATACTCGTGCAGATGACCGCGATGGGCGAAGAGTCCGGGCGTCTCGCGCAGCTACTCGATAATCTGTCCGATTTCTATGAGAAGGAGGTGGATGTTTCGGTGGAGAAACTCACATCTGTGATGACGCCTATCCTGATCGCGTTTATCGGCGTCCTGATCGGTATTATTGTTATCGGTTTGTTCCTACCGGTGTTCAATCTGTCGCAAATGGTGAAGTAGAATGCATACGAGGGAAATTACCGTATATCTTACCACGGATATTAAGGCATGCACGGCTCGCGAGGAGCAGATATTCCGCCTCAGGAACGCATTCCCCGATTTTAACGTGACGCTTTGCGCGAGCGTCGAAGATTTTATCACACATGTCCATAACGCCGATTACGCGGTGTCATGGGAGTTTAAAAAGGAATGGTATGCCGGAGCGCCTTTCCTGCACGCGGTATTTACTCCCTCGGCGGGACGCGAATGGATCGAACCCGATCCGGCCGGGCGAACTCCCACCATATTCGGACGTTTCCATGGGAAAATTATGCGCGAGACCCTACTTGCGATGATGCTTTATTTCAACCGCCGCGTATTCGATACGCTCCAGAACCAGTCGGACAGGAAATGGGAGCGGGATGCATACTCGGATACCCATTCTCTCACCCGTCAGACCGTGCTGATTATCGGGTACGGGAATATCGGCAGGGAATGCGCGAAAGTCCTGAAAGCGCTGGGCGCGAAGGTGATCGGGGTCAAACGCGATCTATCCAAAGGGACGAACGATAATATCGCTGATTCTGTTATCACGTTCGATAATATCATTCCCGCGCTCCGCGAGGCGGATCATGTGGTGCTGGCGCTTCCCGGAGGCAGGGAGACCGACGGGATGATTAACCGGACGCACCTTGAGAATATGAAAAAAACGGCATACATCTATAATATGGGGCGCGGGAATTGCATCGGGGAGGAGGACATCGTCTGGGCGGTGACCTATTCGAAAATCGCGGGCTTCTGGCTCGACGTGTTCGATAAAGAACCGTTACCGCTGACGTCTAAGCTCTGGCGTTTCCCGAATGTCATCATCACCCCGCACTCTTCCGCGTTCAACGCGGAATACCTCGACCTGTACTTCGACGAACTCATCCAAATCATTAAATATCTGGAAACCAAAAGAGGAGCCTGAGATCATGAGCGTATTCGAAATCGGGATGCTGGTCGGATTCGGGAGCGCGTGGCCTGTATCGATCTATAAATCGTTGCGCGCGCGGACATGCAAGGGGAAATCCCTGCCGTTCCTCATCATCGTATTCCTCGGCTACATCAGCGGGATAATCCATAAAGCCCTGTATAGTTTCGATGCGGTGATCGGGTTCTATATACTGAACGCGGTCATGGTGTTGATCGATATCGGGCTGTATTTCAGGAACCGTGAGTTAGACAAAAAGAACGGGGTATTGTAAATAAAATTGCCCCGCGCGAGCGGGGCGAGATTGTTGAAAAATACGGTGTTTGTAGAAATATTGTCACTGCGATACCCCGCACTGCAATATGCTTTCGATGCGCGGAGTGAAGCAGTCTATATATAATTATACGCATTAATAAAATAGATTGCTTCTACCTCGCTTCAAATATTTTTTGTTGCGCGGCATCGCAATGACATTATGAGTTCGTCATCAAGCGCGTGAGCGGGGCGATTGTTTCTATTTTTTCAGGTGATGGTCGCCGATATCGTCGGCCTTCGTCAGCGTCCATTTCCCGCCCTTCATCTCATAGGTGTAGATAAAGTCGTAGTTATGCAGCGCGGGCATAATATAACGCGCGTAGACGGTCGCCGTGTTCTGTACGAGTTTTACATAGAAGCGCGCGGTGGGCGGGTTCTGGATATCGCCCTTAGTCGTACCCTTCGATATATCGGAAATATCCGATGCGGGCAGCGGGACTATATCGGTAAAATATATCCTCCATCCGTATAACGGTTTGCCCGAGACCAGCAGATTGAACTGCGAGGTGTAACCTGTTACCCCGACCTCCAGCACG
>MIBD01000030.1:16592-17643 GCA_001829395.1 Spirochaetes bacterium GWF1_49_6
AAATGGAATTATATAAGTTATAATCCGGGCAGTTACTTTCATCATAGGGGCGATAAGTATAGGTGTACTTGACTGTTTCCTGACAGGCGCTTACTCCGAGAAATAAAATAAGAGCAAGCGGAGCCAGTCTCCATATCGATTTCATAGTACTCTCCTTCGATTGATTTATAATAGTATACATCAAAACCTTTTATTTGACAAATTACTCGGAAAAAATTATAATCTTTGCCTATGTGATAATGATTGATAAAACACGCCGCTTTAGCTCAATGGTAGAGCAGCTGACTTGTAATCAGCAGGTTGAGGGTTCAAGTCCCTCAGGCGGCTATGTACTCGAGGGCGAAGCAATTCGCCCTTTTTATTTGAGGAGGATGTCTATGAAAATCGCCCCGTTATTCCTGCCGGTTCTGTTTCTTCTCTCCTGCGGGACTGCGCCGTCGAATCAGACATATCCGATACCGGAGGACTATCCCCCGGTCACCAATACGGGTACGTCGTATTATATCGATAGCGCCGCCGGTAACGATACCAACGACGGATTAACCACGGGGTCGGCATGGCGGACAGTCGCGAAGGCCAATGCTCATGTGTATGCGTCAGGCGACAGCATCCTGTTCGCATGCGGCGGGGTATGGCGCGAACGGATTATCCCTCAATCGGGCGCGAAGGACGGATGGCTGGTGTACGGCGCATACGGAAGCGGGGCGAAACCCCTTTTCATCGGGTCGGTTGAGCTGAACGCGACAAACGATTGGATATGGGTCAGCAACCAGATATGGAAATGGGCCCCTGCGCTCGGCGAGGACGCCGGGAACCTGATCTTCGATAACGAATCGTCCTGCGGGGTAAAAAAGTGGACATACGCCGCGATGAGCGCGCAGGGGGATTTTTATTACGACAAGTCCGGCGATACCCTCTATCTGATCTCGTCGACCAATCCCGCCACGGTCTATACGGACATCGAATGCGCGTTGGGACAGCATATGATCTATCGTTACAATCCCACCTATCCGCATATGGGGGCGCACGGTATCTCCAATGTTATCTTCAC
>MIBD01000030.1:17678-18581 GCA_001829395.1 Spirochaetes bacterium GWF1_49_6
TGAGGTTTCAGGGCGTGCATCATATTTATATCGCCGGCTGCGATATCGCGTGGATGGGCGGCGCGGAGGTCGACGGCCAGCCGCAGACCCGTTACGGCAACGCTATCGATTTCTTCGGCATCGCGTATTACTGCAAGGCGACCGGCAACAAAATATCGCAGATTTACGACTCGGGGATATCGTATCAGGCTATCAGCAGTCCCGCCGAGGGAACAGGTTTATCGTTTATCAGCAATACTATCGATACCTGCGGATACGCGGGATATGAGCTATGGATTACTACTTCGGACGGAATAATGAACAACATCGACTTTTCGTACAATATCCTTTCGAATATGGGCGGGGGATGGGGCGGGGCTGCCGATCAGCGCGAGGCCGGGGCAAACTGGGGATTTGGCTATCTCCTCGACAGCACGCCCGGACAGGTAAATAATGTAAAAATCTGCAATAACGAAATATCCGGAACGAACGCGGCGATGTTCGCGCTGAGCAGTTATTTCACTGATTTCGCCGGGGTCACTATCGACTCGAACCGTTATGATAGCTTATCGAATAACACCCTTTTCGTGAAATTTACCCCGTCCGGCGGGAGCGTCACGATAGTCACGCAATTCCTGATGAGCGAAAGTACCGCATACCGGAATTATACCGGAAAGGAAACCCATTCACAGTTTCTCCTTTATTAGAATATTTTATCATAACGAAATAAATTTCCACTATTCATCTGGAAGTATTTTCTTCGCGGGTGTATAATGTCTTGAACGGGTAAATATTCTTATCCGTTCAGGAGGTGTGTATGAAAAGATCGGCGGTGTATCTTTTTGTAGCGGTATCACTTATTTTCGCTTCGTTATTTTCCGCAATATACGCGGACGACCCTAAGGGGCTGATTAAAGAGGGCAG
>MIBD01000030.1:18679-19007 GCA_001829395.1 Spirochaetes bacterium GWF1_49_6
CGGACGACGAGATGCCGTCCTCCGACCTTCAGCCGCTCGAGGATACCGGCAAGGTCGGCTATCTCATCAAGGAAATCCAGAAAAGCGAGACCATCAAACAAACCTTCGAACTCTTCGCCTATTCGGTGCAGGTATCGTCCACGCCGAACAAGATATTCTATCTCGCCATGTGCGAGAAGGATTCTCCTTATATGGGAGTCCCGTTTGTCCAGCACTACACCGGTAAGTACTCGTTTAAGCTCGACGGGAAAAAGACGCAGGGCTCGATTTTCTTCCTGCCCCTCCACCAGGAGTACGGCGACAAGGAATCGGTAAAGACGGGGGCGTT
>MIBD01000030.1:19028-19224 GCA_001829395.1 Spirochaetes bacterium GWF1_49_6
GGCCGCGCATATCATACTCGCCAATCTGGTGCCGGACTTCCCCCAGCGCGAGGTACAGTCCGAGGGAGTCTCGTCGGTAACAGACCCGAATGTGGCGTTCGACGAGGGCTTCGCCGAGCTGTTCGAAATTTTCTTCATGCTGCGTATGCCGCAGTACAAGTCCGGGCATTTTCTCGAAAATATCCCGTTCTGGCAT
>MIBD01000030.1:19277-19990 GCA_001829395.1 Spirochaetes bacterium GWF1_49_6
ATGGGACGAATGGGGGAGTAAGACGCTCAAGAAGATCGAGTCGAAGGGGATAGACATTCTGCTGAACGGGAAGCTCCTGCCGATGAAGAAGCTCCGCACGCAGGACGATATGCTTGCCTGCGAGGGTGTGGTCGTGCGGGTGCTCCTCGACATCGTCAAATCGCAGATCGAGACCGATACCGGGAAAACAATCGACATCCAGACCTACAATCAATGGGATAAAATCAGCGCGGCGTTCCAGCGTCTGATGAAGACGATCGCGAAATATAAGGTGACCGACCTTCAGGCGCTCTGGACTGCGATCGCGAAAGACCCGGCGTTCGCGGGGTATCGTGAGGCTATCTGGCGGGCGTATCTCGAGGATTCCTACTACGCGTTCGGTTCGGCCGATTACGCGAAGATGTACCAGAAGTACAGCGGGAAAAAGATTACCGCGAAGGAATACCAGAAATGGAAGGACGAGATATTCAAACAGAATATGGCGAATGTGAAAGGGAAATAAATGAAAGAGGGGGAGCGTTAAGGGCTTGATGACGAACTGTTTTTGTCATTGCGATGCCGCGCAACAAAAAATATTTGAAGCGCGGTAGAAGCAATCTATTTTAATACCAAATACGGAATAAAACAGACTGGTTCACTCCGCGCATCGAAAGCATATTGCAGCGCGGGGTATCGCAGTGACGGAAAATAGCTATTTTCCATGTTTGTCAACA
>MIBD01000030.1:20020-20786 GCA_001829395.1 Spirochaetes bacterium GWF1_49_6
TCAGGATCATCAGTTCCTCTGCGTCCTTCTGGGTGAGCAGTGTAGGGTTTTTCAGGTCATTGAACATCCCCTTGATGCCTGAGATTTTCTCAATCCGTTTCATTTCGTCGAATAGTTCGTTAAAGTTAAAATTGATTCTCCATCGTTCTTTCACGCCCCATATCCCGTTAGCGCTCTGGAGGGCGAGCTTAAAAAGGGAAGTATCGGCATCGAAATAAAGATTTTTCATTTTTTCCTGAAACACATCGTCGGGATACCCATTAGTCAGAATTTCCGCGAAACGCATGGCGCAATCCAGCCTGATTTGATAAGAAGCGATGATAGCGCATTCGTCGCTGATGGCATCCATAAGTTTATTCACCTGTCCAATCCCGTAGTTCATACTGATCGCCGAGGGTAATAATTCGTTACCAAGCTTGGTGAAATCTTCGGGGCTGAATTTATCCGCGGACAGGATGATTTTATAGGTTGGTTCGAACGGGCTGAGTGTGACGGGATACTCCCGCGTGTATTCGCCGGTATCGGGATTAAAGAACACAGGATACTGGTTAAATCCCGCGAATTTGACGGTGGTTGCGCATTTATCGAGGAGTTTTTTTATTCTCTTTAATAATTGTTCGGTGGCATTGGGATTATCCACCCCCTGCTTTAAGAAATTCCAGGTTGTATTCAGATTGTCATGTACATCGTTCAGGAATAGACGTGCGTTGTCCAGAAATATATACATATCCTTGAGGTTTTGAATAATTCTCGCATATACCTCTGG
>MIBD01000030.1:20809-21930 GCA_001829395.1 Spirochaetes bacterium GWF1_49_6
CCGCGTTTGCGGGCGACGATGCATTAATTGCCGTCAATAATAAAACAATCCCCATCGAAAAAATGAGTTTTCGCATCAATCCCTCCTATCGTAAAAAGACTAGTTTTTTTTCGATTCGGCGAACTTCCCCGCCATCAGGATCATCAGTTCCTCCGCGTCCTTCTGGGTGAGCAGGGTGGGGTTTTTCAGGTCATTGAACATACTTTTCATACCGGTAATTTTTTCATAGCGCTTCAGTTCGTCGAAAAGCTCGTTAAACTCCATCTGGATTTGCTTACGGTCGTCCGCGCAGTATATCCCGCTCGCGCTCTGGACTGCCAGCGTGAACAGGCGGGTATCGATATCGAGGTTAAGTTTGATGAAGTAATTATCTAATGAACCCGCCGGCCCGCCGTTAGCGAGGATATTCGCGAAACGGGCGGCGTATTCCATCCGGGACTGGTATGCCCCGAGCTTCGCCGCTTCCATGCAGACGGCGGTCAGGAGTTCGTCGACCTTCGCGATACCGTTTTCCATACTGAGCGGAGTGGGTTTCAGGCTGTCGGTGAATTTTTTCAGCACGGCGGCATTGAATTTCCCGGACGATATCGTGATTTTAAACGTGGTTTCCGAGGGACTGAGCGTCACCGGATAGACATGGAAGCTCTCCCCTGTCTCGGGATTATTGAAAACCTTCAATCCGTTAAACTGCGCGTGCTCGAGGATACGTTCGCATTCGCCGATGCATTCGTTAACTTGCTTTATCAAATCCCAACGGTCGCCTTCATCGTAGATACCGTTCGCACCGCGTACCATGAGTTCGCGGATTTTGCACAGTACATCGCGGTACTGGTTCAGATATCCCTGCGCGGTTTCGAGGAGCGCCTCAGAGTCCTGGATATTCTTGACAATCCTCGTCATCACCTCGGACGAAAACGGTACGGCACTCTGGCTCGCACCGGCCGGCGCGGACGCGGCGAGAATAATCACCGATAAAACAACCCCCATGATAAGCGCGGACTTTTTCATAGTTCCTCCTGACGAAAATTAATACATCCCTTCAATTTTCGGCATTCCAGGAAAAAGTTCAAGCGTTAATGCAGGAATTTACAGAGTGGGTACATATCATTGGTGGGATAATT
>MIBD01000030.1:21978-24205 GCA_001829395.1 Spirochaetes bacterium GWF1_49_6
AACTCAAGGCTAAATATAAACGTATCATTTCATTACAAAAGACATATTCGCCACGAATACTTCCTTCTTTCAGGACATTGAGTTTTTTCATTTTTTGTAGGAAGTTATGGAAAATCTTTTTTTCCGAATCGTTGAGAGCAATTTCAATTTCCGATTTTTTAAAATACATAATATTGTTATCGGCAAGATTATCGGCTAATTTTTTTAAAATAGACTGATAGTTTCGACTTTTTAAAGCATCGATAACCTGCGAATCGATAAATTTCCTGCCGAATTCATTGGCTGCTGCAAATAATCCATCTACAGCATCTTCAATAGTGATAGTATTATCTTCATCTATCCAAAAAACATTATCCCCAATAATATGCATGAGCTTAGGATATCCACCGGAGTATCGAATTAAGAAAGGGAGTACAAAATTTTCAATTGTAATACCAACGGATTGAAATGCTTTTTTATAAAACTCCTCAACCTCTTTATCATTCATAGGAGTTACTTCAATGATATCGAAAATTCTTTCAATGGGCTGGTGAGAATGAATGAGCTGTTTCCTACGCTCGTCAACCCCGCATAAAATCAAAAAAAGCGGGAGAGGGTCTTTACTAATTGCGTTTTCGTCAATAAGCGATTTAATAAAATAAGCAAAATCAGGGTTAGAAGCAATACCGTTTATTTCATCTAAGATAAGTAAAAGCCCTCGGATTTTATTATCGCCCGATGTTATTTTTTTAAATAATTCTTTTAATATTGGAAGAATATTTCTAGAATTCTGTTCGCTGTCTTCCTTGAGTTTATCCAGATGAATTTTAATACCGAATAATTCCTGTTCCCCAATATACTTTGATAACATTCCACGTATTATATCGAAGGTGTTTTTTTTATATCCTGATTTTATTATTGCTTCTATTAATCTTATGGAAAGATCGTTAAGATTATTAATACCTCCGCATAGTAAATGAATACCGAATAATTGGTAATGTTCCTCTGAAAGGAAATTGATATAATTAGCTAAGGAAGTTTTACCTATTCCATATTCACCGGAAATAAAAACAGCCTGCTGCTTACCATGTGATACTTGATTTATTGTGCGCTGCATTCTCTGAATGAGTTCCTGTCTTCCGCTAAAGTATTCGATGGGAACCGGTTGCCCCGGATAAAACGGACTTGCACCTTTTTCAGTATTCATATTTATCTCTTTTAATAAGAATATTAAAGTATATATATAAACGCTCTAAAAATCAAGATATTTTACAACATTCTACCTACCCAAGTCGTCTTGTTTCAATCCGGCCTTCCGCTGGTGTGAGTACTTCTTGATCTTCGCTTCGAGCTTGAGGGTTTCGCCCCAGTTCTCCCCGGCGCTCTCGGTATAATGCAGTTCGACAGGGAGACGCATACGGGTGTACTTCGCGGCGCGCCCGGCGTTATGCTCGGCGAGCCTCCGTTCGATATCTTTCGTCGCGCCGGTATAGTATGTCCCGTCGGCGCACCGGAGAATATATACGCAGAACAATTTAGCTCCGTTTGATTGCTTTTTCCACCACGTCGATGAACGTCTTGAGCGCCTTGATCCTCGCGGAGTACTTGCAGTTCGCCTCGAGCACCGTCCACGGCGCGTTATCGGTCGACGTTCGGTAGATCATCTCGTCCACGGCGGTTTTATACTTATCCCACTTCTCGCGGTTCCGCCAGTCCTCTTCGGTAATCTTCCATTGCTTGTAGGGGGTTTTCTGCCGCTCCTCGAAACGCGCGAGTTGTTCTTCGGGGCTGATGTGGAGCCAGAACTTCAGGAGCACCGCGCCGAAGTCGGTCATATGATGCTCGGCCTCGCATATCTCACGGTACGCGCGCTTCCAGTCGTTATCGGAGCAGAACCCCTCGATACGTTCCACCAGCACCCGGCCGTACCACGTGCGGTCGAAGATGGAGATATGCCCCGCCTTGGGGATGGCGTTCCAGAAGCGCCACAGGTAATGGTGCGCGAGCTCCTCGGCGGACGGCGCGGCGACCGGGATCACCTCGTATCCGCGCGGATCCATATTCTGCGTGAGCCTGCGGATATTCCCGCCCTTCCCGGCGGCGTCCCATCCCTCGTACATCACGATCACCGGGATACGTTTTTCGTATATCTCATGCTCGAGGTCGCGGATTTTCTTCTGGTACTTCTTTAAGAGGCCGGCGTATTCCTCTTTCTCGAGCGTCACCGTAAGATCGGCTTCGTCGAGCG
>MIBD01000030.1:24221-25811 GCA_001829395.1 Spirochaetes bacterium GWF1_49_6
GCCGAGGATAATCTCCGGGGCGGGGCGTTTCTTATGCTCGTGCGCGTGAATATCGTCTATCCGCTTCTGCAGGATGTCGATCACCGTGTTGTATACCTTCGCGGTGGCGTGACGCTGGTCCTCCGCCTCGATGACCGTCCACGACGCGGATGCGGTATCGGTGTTCTCGAGCATCTCATCCGCCGCCTCAAAATAACGGTCGTATTGTTTATGGGTTCGCCAGTCTTCCTTGGTAACCTTCCATTTGGTGGACGGGTTGTGTTCGAGCTTTTCGAAACGCTTCTTCTGCGTGGATTTAGAGATATGCAGGAAAAATTTGATGATGACATACCCGTCGTCCGCGAGCATCCGTTCGAACGAATTGATATCGCGGATGGAGGCTTTCGCGGTATCCTTGCCGATCAGCTTATCGACCCGTTCGACTAAAAGCCGGCCGTACCATGAACGGTCGAAGATCGCGAGACGCCCCTTGGCGGGGATTTTCGTCCAGAAGCGCCAGAGGAACGGGCGGTAACGTTCCTCGTCGTTGGGAGCGGATGTGGGATTCACCCTGAACCCGCGCGGGTCGAGCGGCATGATGAGTTGATTGATCAGCGTGCCCTTCCCGGCGGCGTCCCATCCCTCGAACAGGATGATGACCGGGATATTCAGGTCTTTCGCCTCACGCTGGAGTCCGGCGAGTTTGATCGCCATCTCCGGCATCATTTCACGGTACTCGTCTTTCCCCAATTCCTTCGATAAATCGATATTTTCCAGCATATTCCACCCTTTTCTGCGTCATTTTCTTTAATTGTAAGCCATCGCATCGATAAAATCAAATTCCCGGACTATCGAAAAAAGCGTAAAAAAACCGCCCCCGCGATTGGCTATATATAGGAGAGTAAAAAAGCGGCCCCTCGGGGCTTGTTGACAAACCCGGTTTTGTCATTGCGAGTGGATTTGAAAAATCCGCGAAGCAATCTATTTTAATAACTCAAAAGGAGTTATACAGACTGCTTCGTCCGCAGTGACGCGAAATTCCTTCTTCGTCAACAAGCCCTTCGGCTACGCTTAGGGTGACGTTTATGCTCCCTCGCCCCTTCGTTCGATGGATGCGCGGGAACGTCATCCCGAGCCGAGTCGAGGGATATGTTAGCGGAGCGGCCGGTGAAATATCCCCTATTGATTGCTTCACTTTCTGCGGTCGCTCGCAATGACGGCGTGTTTTTACTTGGCGCTTGTTACTTGTTACTTTTCACTATCTGGGGAGCATCGCTATGAAATTCGAACGGTTTATCGGTGCGATGAGCGCGGACGAGAAGATATTTATCACCGGCTTATTCGACAATTACCTGAAGGATACGGATACCCCGCTGACTGAGGGGGACGCCGCGCGGCTAATGAGCATCACCGCGAAAGCGGGAAAGACGCTGCCGGATATGCCGCTAAGGAAACTGATATTCGCGGTCGCGGATATTATGAGGGATAAGCGGGCGGCGGAGAGGAAGTCCCTGCCGGTGCGGCGTGAGAATATGGACCTGGTGGCGCATTCCAAGGCCGCGACCGCTATCCGGGATTTCCTGATGACTATCGAGGGTATGATACGGCGGG
>MIBD01000030.1:25898-29602 GCA_001829395.1 Spirochaetes bacterium GWF1_49_6
ACCGGGTATTAAAGGAGCTGCTGTCCCCGGAACGTTGAATGCGTCTATCTTGGCATACCCTGCATACGGGCGGGTTATCGATTCTTTCGGCTGCAACGCCCCGCAATTTGTTCGGGAACCCGTCTATCCTCTGAGAAAGATGTCACTCAGTGACCGCAGGCTAACGGCTGAGTATTGCCGGATACAATGATAATGGGGTTAGCCCGGACACTGAGCGAAGCCGAAGTGTTCCCGCCCTTGCAATTATTTATTCTTTCTTCTATAATTTCTCATGGCGGATTATCCCCCGAGTGAATTTTATGGGAATACGCGTGAGAAATAAAACTATTTCATTATTATCGCTAATTCGTTTTGCCTGCATGTTTTTAATCCTCATCCTGTCCGGCGCGCGGTTGTACGCGGCGCCGCAATTGACGAATCTGTCGCCCGAAGAGAAGGAGTGGCTCGAGCAGCATCCTGTCATCCGGGTCGCGCCGAATCCCATGTTTCCGCCTATCGAATGGTACGACGAACAGGGCGAGGTACAGGGCCTGTCGATCGATTTCCTGAAACTTATCGCTAAAAAACTCGACATCAAATTCGATATTATCCGCTTGGATTCATGGAGCAACGTGATAAAAAGCGTGAAGGATAGGGAAGTCGATATGCTGTCAGCGTCGGTGTTTTCGGTAGAACTTGAAAAGTATATGCTTTTCACGATGCCGCATATTAACCTGACCGGCGCGATAGTCACGAAGAATACGGTTACGGAGTTTATGAATCAGGAGAAGATTAAGGGGATGAAGGTCGCCGTGGTAAAAGACGGCGTATGGGAACAGTTTATTAAATCCATCTACCCCGATATCGAATTGCTTGAGGCGGCGGATGTCCCGACCGGACTGCGCAAGGTCTCCTACGGGATGGCGGACTGCCTGATCGACAATACCGCGGCCATCTCGTATTTTATCGAGAAGGAGAAACTTCTGAACCTGCGGATCGCCGGGGAGATGGATTATGTGGCGAAGTACGGGTTTGCCGTCCGTAAGGATTGGCCGGTACTCCACCAGATACTGGTTAAGGCGATTCTCTCCACGTCGCATGAGGATGTGATGCGGCTGGTCGATAAATGGATTACCGGGAAAATAGCCCCGCCCCCGCCGCCGGAACAGATTTCCTCTATCATCATCATTGTTCTCGGTATCGGCGCGTTCCTCTTCGGTACGCTGATGATCAACCGTTCCCTCAAGCGGCAGGTTATCCAGAAAACCAAGCAGTTGAATATCGAACTGAGCGAACGTATCAAAACGGAGGAAAAACTCCAGCAGGCGCGCGATGAATTGGAACTTCGGGTGCAGGAACGTACCAAGGAGCTCCGGGAACTGAACGACGATCTCCAAAGAGAGATTGAGGAAAGAATCAAGATCGAGAAGAAAATCGAGGCCGATCTGAAATTCCGGCAGAAGTTTATCGATGCTATCCCGATACCTATTTATTACCGCGATACCGAACGCCGATTCCTTTTCTGCAATACCGCGTTTCTCGATATTCTAGGCATGACCCGCGATGATATTATTGGGAAAAATGTAGAGGAGAAGCTTGCGGCGGCGAATGTTAAAATAATAAACGAATATGATTACCCCCAAGCCCCCAAGTGGGATGACGGGGAATCCGCCGATACCCTCGAGGCGGAAACATTGTTCCGCGACGGGTCGGTGCATACGATCCTTTATAACCGTTCGCTGATCTACAACGCGGACGGGACTCCCGACGGCGCGATCGGGGCGATGCTCGATATTACCGACCGGAAGTCGGCGGAAGCCGCGCTCCGCGAGTCCGAGGCGAAGTACCGGGTATTGGTCGAGAACCTGCAGGAAGGCGTTTTTATTATCGACGACGAAAAGTTCGTATTCGTCAACGAAGCGTTCGCCCGTATCACGGAAGCCTCTAAGGAACAGCTTTATTCCATCAGCGCGATCGATATGATCGCGCCGGAATGCCGCGAAGACTTTATGAGGCTGACCTTCGAGAAGAATGATAATACCGCCATAGAGGGCATGGAATTTATCGGCCTCTCGTTGGGAACTCCCCAGAAACGGAAATATATGTCCATGAACTCCCGGCTGATTACCTATAACGGCAGGCCTGCCGTACTGGGAACAGTGCGCGATGTCACCGAACGGAAGCGGATGGAGATCGAGATGACCGAATCGGAGGAGCGTTTCCGCAGTATATTTGAAAATGCCCCTGTAGGTATCTTCCAGTCCCTCCCGGATAATTCGCGTTTCTCAAAAGTAAATCCCACGTTCGCGAAGATATTCGGGTATGATTCGCCCGAACAGTTGACCGAGAGTATCACCGACCTCAGCGAACAACTTTACGCGGATAAGGAAAACCGCGACCGTTTCCTGAACGAGGTGCTTTCCAACCGCGACGGGTGGACGACGACCGAGGAAAGATTCATTCATCATACGGGGAAAGTACTGATCGGCGAACTGATTCTCCGGCTGAAACGGAACGAGAATGGCGACCCCGAGTATTTCGAGGGATTCTGTAACGATATCACCGAACAGCGTAATATGGAGGAAGCCCTCAAGAACTCCGAACAGCAGTACCGGACGCTGATCGAGAATATCCAGGAAGGCGTACTTATTATTATAGAAGATAAAATCCAGTTCGCGAACCAGCCTTTTGTACGAATGATCGGGAAATCGCATGAGGAGATTATCGGGCATAATATCAACGATTTCGTGATTACCGAAGAGGGTTCGGATAATGTGTTCGCCCCGGAGCAGGTCTGTATGAAGGAAGGCTTCTGCGAATACTATGTTCTGCTGAAAGATACCCCTCAGAAGCCGAAGACCCTGCATATCTCCTCCGCGCGTATCGATTATATGGGGAAGGAAGCGTTCCTCGGAACCGTGCGCGATATCACCGAAAAACGGCGCGCCACGGAAGAACTGGTTCACCGCGATAAGTTTCTGGAGGGCGTCTCGCGCGCGATGCTGGAACTGGTGACCAATACCGACTTCAATACCGCTATCAATAACTCGTTGGGAAATATCGGGCGCAGTACGGATGTGGACAGGGTATACCTTTTCCAGAACGAGAACGACGGAAACGGCGGGAAGATGATGTCCCTCAAGTTCGAATGGACTGCGGAGGGAATCGGGAAAATCAGCGATATCCCCGAAATGCTTCATGTTTCCCTTGATTGCTTTTCCAAAGAATGGTTCGATACGCTTTCCAAGGGCGGTTTTATCGACGTACTGATAAAGGACCTTTCTGACAGCGAACGGATGAACTACGAGTCTTTCGGTGTAAAATCTCTCTTAGCGGTTCCTATCCAGATAAAAGACTATTTCTGGGGTTTCCTCGGCTTCAACGATTGCCGTACCGAACGGACATGGTCGTCGTCGGACGAATCGTTATTAACCGCGGTGGCGGGCGGATTAGGCGAGGCGATCTCGCGGCACGAAGCGGAACAGGAACTCATTAAACTTTCGCAGGTGATCGAGTACAGCCCGTCCTGCATCGCGATCTTCGACCTCGATGGGAACTTCGAATATATCAACCCCAGTTTCCTTGAGAAATCGGGGGAGTTCTTCAAAGAGGACGGCGAATTGAAGCGTCTCGATGTGGATAAGCTCGATCCCGCGATTAAGGAAACCGTACTTTCCGGGAATGTTTTCCGTGAGGAAATGAAATTTGAAAAAGGCGGCGATGTC
>MIBD01000030.1:29653-30618 GCA_001829395.1 Spirochaetes bacterium GWF1_49_6
ACCAACCTGACGTCGATGCAGATGGATATTACCGAACGGAAGAACGCTGAGGAAAAAGTCCGGCAGTATCTGGCGCTCCAGAAATCGATACTCGAGAGCGCGGAAAACGTCAGTATTTCTTCGCTGGACAGGAATTATAAATATATCCTCTATAATAAAGCGCACGAAGATATGACTTGGAAACTCTGGATGATGCATCCTAAAATCGGCGGATCCCAACTCGATTGGCTGGGTCACGACCCTGCCGCGCGCGATGCCGTTAAGAAGCAAATCGATTTTGTCCTGAGCGGGAAAAGTATGACCAATGTCGAGGCGTATTTCGAGAAGAAACTCCCCGACGGGCATTCCGTATTCGTCCCGTACGAGTACTCCGATAAGACCGACGTATGTATCTATTACGAGAATATCCACAGCCCCATTCTCACCGAGGAGGGCGAGATTATCGGTCTCACATCGTTCGCGTTCGATATTACCGAACGGGTGCGGGCGGAGAACGAGCTTCGTTCCGCGAAGGAGGGGGCTGAGGCCGCCACCAAGGCGAAGAGCGAATTCCTCGCGAATATGAGCCATGAAATCCGCACGCCGATGAACGCGATTATCGGTATGACCGAGCTTGCGCTCACCAACGACCTCGATCAGAAGCTCGCGGAGTATCTCTCCATCATCCGGGGTTCCTCGCAGTCCCTCCTGCAGATCATCAACGATATCCTCGACTTTTCCAAGATCGAAGCGGGAAAGATGGAACTGGAGCAGACCGAGTACAATCTTTCGGAGATACTCGACCAGATTATCGATATGTTCCGTAACCGCGCGATCGAGAAGGATATCGAGATGATTATCTCCGCCGATAAGGGAGTCCCGATGATGCTGCTGGGCGACCCGCTTCGTATCAGCCAAATCCTCATCAATCTGGTATCCAACGCGATTAAATTTACCGATATTGGTTCCGTTATCATTAAGGTCGA
>MIBD01000030.1:30636-30974 GCA_001829395.1 Spirochaetes bacterium GWF1_49_6
CCATCTGGTACAGCTTCTTTTCTCGATAGCGGACACCGGTATGGGTATATCGAAGGACAAGATCAATAAATTGTTCGAATCCTTTACGCAGGCCGACGGTTCGACTACGCGGAAATTCGGCGGAACCGGTTTGGGTCTCGCGATCAGCAGGAGTCTGGTCGAACTGATGGGCGGCGAGATATGGGTTGAATCTGCCGAAGGCAAGGGATCGACGTTCTTCTTTACTATCGCCGCCGAGCTCCAGACGAAGGTCAAAACAAAGGGGCTGGTACTCCCCAAGGAGCTGTCCGACCTGAACGTGCTGATTGTCGACGATAACGACGCGACCCGAATCGTGC
>MIBD01000030.1:31001-31247 GCA_001829395.1 Spirochaetes bacterium GWF1_49_6
TCAGGACGGTAAGCGTCCCGGGCGGCGTAGACGCGATCAAGGAATTAAAGAAGCGTCCGGGTAAAAAGGACAAGCAGTTCGGGCTCCTGATGATCGACTGGAAGATGCCCGACCAGAACGGGATAGAGCTCGCGAAAGAAATAAAACTCAATAAAGAATGGGGCAAGATACCCGTCATACTGATGACCGCGTTCGGCAGCGTCCGCGAGATCAACGAGGCAAAGAATATCGGGGTGGACGCGTTCC
>MIBD01000030.1:31263-37788 GCA_001829395.1 Spirochaetes bacterium GWF1_49_6
GCAGTCGCAGTTGTTCGATATTATTATCGATCTGTTCTCCGGTGACCCCGAACGGAAAAATCTTAACCGGAAGGAATTGCTGACCCGCGAGTCGATCAACCGTTCGTTCGTACGCGGGGCGAGAGTCCTGCTGGTGGAGGATAACCGGATCAACCAGAAGGTCGCGACCGAAATACTGTCGCAGGCCGGGGTAAATGTCGAGATCGCGAGTAACGGGATCGAGGCGATCGACGCGGTCAAGAGTAAAACCTATCACGCGGTATTGATGGACGTACAGATGCCGGAGATGGACGGATTCGAGGCCACCCGCAGGATACGTCAGGACCCGCGTTTTATGGATATCCCGATTATCGCGATGACGGCGAACGCTATGAAGGGCGACCGTGAGAAATGCATCGAATCCGGCATGAACGACTATATTTCGAAACCGATTCATATAGAAGAGCTTTTCTCCGTATTAAAAAAATGGATCGAGCCCGGAGGATTTGAACTATCGGCGGAGGATGCGAAGCAGGTTACGGGTAACGGGCACTTCCCGTCGGAACTCGAAGGGATCGATATTAAATCCGCGCTGAAACGTCTGGAAAATAACAAGGAACTCTATCTCGAACTTCTGCAGGATTTCCTGCAGGAAAATAAAGGTTTCGCGGATAAAATCCGCCAATCGGTAAAAAAGCACGATAAGGATACCGCCCACCGCATGGCGCATACCCTCAAGGGCGTGGCGGGAGCGATCGGGGCGTCGGATCTCTACCTGTCCACCCGCGAACTGGACGAAGCGTTCAAGAACGCCGAACAGGATACCTACCGGGAATTGATTCGAAAGGTCGAGAAGGATTTAAGCACGGTCATTACCGCGATCGAACAATTTTTCAATCTGAACGGGCAGAACGGAGATTCACCGCAGACCGGGGAGATCGATGCCGAGAAGTTCAAGCCCTTGCTGATCGAACTGCGTAAGCTCCTTCGCGCGGGGGATTTGGACGCCGAAACTGTTATGAAGAGTATTGAGAAAGATATGCTCCGTTCGAAATACGCCGAATATTATACCCGTCTGGGTAAGCATATATCGAATTACCGTTTCGACGAGGCGGAAAAACTCCTGCTGGAACTGGGGTATAAAATCGGGGTCGAGTGGGGTGATGAGAAATGAGCGATAGAAAAATAGTGCTGATTATCGACGATACGCCTCTCAATATAAAAATTCTTTCCGATGCGCTGAAAGAGGACTACCGCATATTGGTTGCGCCGAACGGCGAGCGCGGACTGGAACTCGCGCGCGGGCAGAACACCCCTGACGCTATCCTGCTGGATATTATGATGCCGGGGATGGACGGTTTCGAGGTATGCAGGCGGCTGAAGTCCGACGATGCTACGTCCGGTATCCCCGTGATGTTTATTACCGCGATGGAGAAGGGCGCCGATGAGAAAAAAGGCCGCGAACTGGGCGCCGCCGACTTTATTTTAAAACCGTTCAGTATACCCGATCTTAAAAAACGGATAATAAAAGTACTTTAATAACGCGAGGGTACGATGGAAGATAAGCAGAGTATCCTGATTGTCGAGGATTCTCAGGTCAATCTCCATATATTAAGCAGTACCCTGAAAGAGGAGTACCGCTTACAGATAGCGCGGGACGGCGGCGAGGCTCTCGGGATACTCGCGGGGGACGATCTCCCCGACCTGATACTGCTTGACATCGTGATGCCGGATATGGACGGCTACGAGGTGTGCCGCCGTATCAAATCCGACCTCCGCACTGCGGATACCCCTGTGATATTCATCACATCGATGACGAAAGAGGAAGACGAGGCGCGGGGATTCGACCTGGGCGCGGTCGATTATATCATGAAACCGTTCAGTATACCGGTGCTGCGTAAACGGATACGGACGCATCTCGATTTGAATATATACCGGAGGTCGCTGGAGGAACGGAACCGCGAACTCGCGAGCCTGAACCTGAGACTACGCGACTCCAACGAGGATTTGGAAAGTTTCGCTTATGCCGTTTCGCACGACCTGCGGGAACCGCTCCGTGTCGTGATCAATTACCTGACGCTGCTGGATAAGAGTTTCACGGCGGACGCGGGAAGCTATGTTAAATACAGTACGGAAGCCGTTCAGCGGATGGATCGAATGATTACCGATTTGCTCCAGTACTCGCGCATCCAGAGACAGGGCGGCGAGTTCGAGACCCTCGATATGAAGGATGTCCTCCGTCTGGCGACCATGAACCTCGGCGCGAGGATCGAACAGACCGGCGCTGCGGTGACGATCGGGGATTTACCCCCCATTCGCGGCGATAAGCTCCAGATCATCCGGGTGTTCCAGAACCTGATCGGTAACGCGCTCAAGTTTACCGCCCGGGGCGTTACGCCAATGATTACGGTCGGGGGGAAGGCGCTCGACGGGGAGGCCGTATTCTCGGTTGCCGATAACGGTATCGGGATAGCGGAGAACGATATTTCGAGATTGTTCATCCCGTTTCAGCGCCTGAGGGACGCGGGGGAGTACGAGGGCACGGGGATCGGATTGGCGCTTTGCCGGAAAATTATCGAACGGCACGGCGGTAAAATATGGATAGAATCGATGGAAGGGAAGGGGTCGGTGTTTCGGTTCAGTATTCCCGCGTAATAATGGAGGAGCGATGGAAGAGAGAAAAGCCCGTGTCCTGATAGTGGACGATACCCCTATCAATATAAAAGTCCTGTCCGACGCGTTGAAGGACGACTATAAAATATCGGTCGCGCAGAGCGGAAAGAAAGCCCTCGAATTGGTGCATAATCCCGACCAGCCGGATATTATCCTGCTGGACGTGATGATGCCGGAGATGGACGGGTACGAGGTGTGCCGACGTCTGAAGTCCGACCCGGCGACAGTGAAAATACCCGTGATATTCGTAACCGCGATGAGCGAGGAGCATGACGAGGAGTTGGGGTTCGAGGTCGGCGCGGTGGACTATATCACTAAGCCGTTCAGTATCCCGCTCGCCCGCCAGCGAATCGGATTGCATATCGAACTGAAGCGTTACCGCGATTCGCTCGAGGAGTTGGTGAACGAACAGACCGTCATTATAAAAAAGGAACGCGACAACGCCGTAATGCTGCGGGACAAGGCCGAGAAGCAGTTGGAAGGTTTCCTGATGGTGCTGGCGACTGCGATTGAATCGAAAGACCCCTATACCGGGAGGCACGTGGAACGTGTCGCCCTTTTCGCGAGAGACCTGGGGGCGAGGTACGGGATCGTCGATAAGGAACTGAAAGAACTCTACTTGGGCGCGATTGTCCACGATGTCGGTAAAATCGGCGTCAGGGAATCGGTGCTCAATAAGCAGGGCAAGCTCGACCCGGAGGAATTCGAACATATCAAGATGCATCCGGTATATGGGCGGAATATCCTGTCCAAACTCGAGGATATCGAGGTCGCGTATGTGATTGCTTATCATCATCAGGAAAGGTATGACGGCAAGGGATATCCCGACGGGCTTTCCGGCGAGCAGATACCGTTGGTCGCGCGCATTGTCACTGTCGCCGATTACTGGGACGCCATCACATCGGATCGGCCGTACCGTCCCGCGATGCCGATCGAAAAGGCATTGCAGATTATGCGGGATGAGCGCGGGAAGGCGTTCGATCCCGAACTGCTCGACTTGTTTCTCGAAGACGAAGATAAAATCTACCTGCGCTATCTCGACAGGCGGTAAGGATAAATCATTGATAAAAACATTGCAATTGAGGCCGGGGCGTGAACGCTCGGCGCGCCAGCGTCACCCGTGGCTTTTCGCGAGCGCGGTCATTCTGCCGAAGGAGCGAATCGAACCGGGCGAGACCGTCCGCGTGATTGATTCGCGCGGCGAATTTGTCGCGTGGGGCATCTGTAACCCACGCTCTAAAATCATGCTGCGTCTGCTCGAATGGGACGAGAGTCGTCCGGTCGATATGGATTGGTGGCGCGGGATGATCGAACGTTCCGCCGCGCGGCGCGGGGAATTGTCCAACTCCGCGGATACCGATGCGTACCGACTCATCTTCGCGGAGGCCGACCGGCTTCCGGGGCTGATCGCCGACTATTACGCGGGATATATCGTGACCCAGTTTCTGACCGCCGGGGCGCTCCGTATTAAAAACGAACTGGTCGATATTCTCGCACAGGTCTTTCAGCCGAAGGGTATCTACTCCCGCGCGGATAACGAGCTTCTGGCCCTCGAGGGAGTGGGCGACACTTCCGGTACGGTTTACGGTGAAAGCCCGCCCGAAGACCTGATTGTGAGGGAGAACGGGCTGAAGTACTACATCGACCTGCGTTCCGGGCAGAAGACCGGATTTTACGCCGACCAGCGGAATAACCGCCGGATAACCGCGCGGTACGCGCGCGGAAAACGCGTGCTGGACTGTTTCTGCTATTCGGGGGGATTTACGATGGCGTGTCTCGCGGGAGGCGCGGAAAGCGTGACCGCCGCCGATTCGTCGCGGGAGGCGTTGGAACTGCTTGAACGGAATATCGCGCTGAACGGGTTCGACCCGGATAAGGTACGGACGGTCGAGGCGGATATCTTCCAGCTTCTGCGGGGTTACCGCGATCAAGAGGAAAAATTCGACCTAGTGATACTCGACCCGCCGAAGTTCGCGCCGACTAAGGCGTCTTTGGCGAGGGCGATGCGCGCGTACAAGGATTTGAACCTCCACGGCATCAAGGCGCTCGCGGAGAACGGCGTACTCGCGACATTTTCATGCTCGGGGGGAGTGAGCGCGCACGACCTGAAAATGGCGCTCGCATGGGCGGCGACCGACGCGGGATGCGAGATGCAGATTATCGAATATATGACGCAGGCGGAGGATCACCCGTTACGTCTGGCGTACCCCGAATCGGAGTACCTCAAGGGAATTATCGCGCGTAAGATCGGCTAACGTTCCAATAGATATTTCATATACTGGAAACGGGAGAATATCTTAGCGATAGACGGGTCTTTCCCGCAGAGTTTACCGCGGATATCGTTGACGCTCTTATGCCCGTTCTTGTCCAGCCATCCGCTGATCTGGGCATTCAACTCTTTGAGATAATCGATTTTATGGAGGTAGAGCGCGGATGTGACCTGCACCGCTTTCGCCCCGGCGAGAATCAGCTTGACGGCCTGTTCGCCGGTATGCACGCCGGTGGAGCCGCAAAGGTCGCAGCGGGTCTCGTGCGAAAGGAGGCCGATCCAACGAAGGGGTACCATGAACTCGTCGGGAGAGCTGATGCCGTGTCCGGGAGTCACCTTCATTTTATCGAGGTTGATATCGTTATGCAGGAAACGGTTGAACATGACGACCGCGTCCACCCCGTCGAATTCGAGACGACGGACGATAGACGCGAGATTGGTGAACTGGCTGCTGATTTTCAGCGCGACAGGGATTTTTACCTGCGACTTAACCGCTTTCAGGATATGGAGATAACGTTCTTCGATTTCCTTGGAGTCGTCGCGGTGGTCGATATCGAATATGTAGACATTCAGCTCGATACCGTCGGCGCCCGCTTCCTCGAGCTTCCGCGCGAAATCTATCCATCCCCCCGCGCTCACGCAGTTGACGCTTGCTATCACGGGGATATTTACCGCTTTCTTGGAATCGGATATGAGGGACAGGTATTTCGATACGCTGCGGTCGCGCGTCATTCCCTGGATATATTCGGCCGCCTCGGGATGCATGTCGAAATTCGCCGTCTGCATCTCCTGGTTGACTTCCGAATGTATCTGTTCCTCGAATATGGATTTCAGTATGACCGCTCCCGCTCCGGCTTCTTCGCATTTCCTGATTTCTTCAGGCGTATTCGTCAGCCCGGAACTCCCGACTATCAGCGGGCTTTTCAACTGTAATCCCATGTATTTTACCGCAAGATCGGCCATATCGACCCCCTGTTTTTCATCTCAGCTAAATTTTATATTAAGATTGAAGGTTAGGCAATAAACGGAAGGGTTAAATTTGACATTTTTTCCGGCTGAACATAGGCTTTAAGTGTCGACGGGCGAAGGAGGACGGGGTTATGAATAACGAGATGTTCCGCGGCCTATTTGGGAATCCCAATATCTCGCGGGAGTATTTTCATGTCTACCTGGTCGGGAAATATACTATCCCGGTGTCGATAGCGGGGCATCTGTTCCTGTTGATCTCATTTTTCGCGCTGGGGATATACCCCCTCGCTATCGTCAATATCTTTTCCGTCGCTATATGGGTTACCGCGTACATCATCGGACTCCGGGGGCGGCAGTTCGAGGCGATGTTTATCGGGATAACCGAAATACTAATTCACGCCGTACTCGCTATCTATTTCCTCGGATGGCGGAGCGGGTTTTATATCTATATCGCCGGGGTGATCTCGTATATCTTCCTTTTCCCGTCGCGCAAACTGACCGGGAAAATCCTGTTCTCCGGGGGGCTTTGCCTTCTTTATATCGCCCTCAATCTCTATACCGGGTATTTCCCGCCGGTTATAACAGTCGACCCGATCATCCTCACCATATTTGAGAATTATAACGGGGTTATCCTC
>MIBD01000030.1:38024-38146 GCA_001829395.1 Spirochaetes bacterium GWF1_49_6
GCCGGAAAAAATAGTCGAAATCCTTAACGAGATATTCTCCATGTTCGATATTCTCTGCGAGCGGCACGGGCTGGAGAAGATCAAGACGATCGGCGACAGTTATATGCTCGCGGGCGGGCTTC
>MIBD01000030.1:38226-38368 GCA_001829395.1 Spirochaetes bacterium GWF1_49_6
GAAAACGATATCCCGTTATGTATCCGTATCGGGATGAGCGAGGGACCTGTGGTCGCGGGGGTGATCGGTATGAAGAAGTTTACGTACGACCTGTGGGGGGACACGGTGAACACCGCGAGCCGGATGGAGTCGCACGGCGAGA
>MIBD01000031.1:0-13155 GCA_001829395.1 Spirochaetes bacterium GWF1_49_6
CGTATCAGGTTCTGGATACACTCCGGAATATGCCGCTTATGGTCTAAGTGGTTCTGAACACAGAGCACGCAGTTTCCGCGAATCGGACATCCGCCCTGCGTACATGTGCAGAACTTATTCAATGAAATATCGAAATCTTTCATAGGTTTATTCCTTTGTATGTAATAAGGGTGCTTCTAAAAACTCTGATTATTCTAACATATTAAAGTATAATTGATTATAAAACGCCCAATGGACACTTCCTTAACAGAGTATTTAGAAGTGACCATAAATAAAAAATCCGGCGAAGACACGCCCCGCCGGATAGAAAATTAAAGTTCTATAATTATAATTTCTGAGGCGCGGTTTTACGGTTGAATAATAACCCCAGCAGGTACATGACGCCGAATGTCAGCGCGACCCCGATCAGCCCGGCGATACCGGTCGATAACGCGGGATTAGCGATACCCGCGACCGAATAATCCGCGAGAGGAGCGACCCACACGGAGGTGGGAAGTCCCGCGGCGGCATGGATGCCGGAAAGCGGGGCTACAAACGCAGGAGCCGTCTCGTGGAGCGCGTTAAACTTCGACGCGACCCATTCCAGCCCGTCGGGGAAACCGCTAGCGAGCGGGCTTAGTACCAACGCGACCACCGCCGCCGATACGAGGGGGATGCCCGCCGACATCTTCTGCGACGATGCGACTTTGCTATTCGCGAACGCCAGCCCGAGGAGCGCGGTCAGAAGGCCCTCGCCGATACCGATCAGGATATGCACCGACAGCATCGCGGGTAAACCCTGCGCTAACGCGATCTCGCCGCCTATGCCGATTTCCAGCGCGCATGCGCCGGACGCCAGCACAGTCGAGAGCCATGCCCCGGCGAACAGGAGGCCGTATTTCATCACCGGGTTACCGGAGATTTTTTCATTTTTATAGAGACGGGTCAGGATGATACCGGGAATCGCGCCGATTAGCGCCATATTGATAATATTCGCGCCGAGGACATTGAGACCCCCGTCGGAGAATATGAGGCTCTGGATCGCGAGGATAATGGACATGGAGATCACCCCGAACGGAGCGCCGAGGAGCAGGATGGCGAGGGTGGTGCCGATCAGGTGGCCGGAAGTCCCGTCCATAATAGGGAAATTCATCATCTGCGCGGCGAATATCAGAGAAGTGACCGCCGCGAACTTCAACGCGGTGGGTTTTTCTTTCGCGCGTAACGCCAAAACCGATGCGGTGGTGATTCCCGCGGCGGCTACGCCTGCCGTGACCGGACAAATCGCGCCGTTTAACATATACTGAGGAATATGCATAGTTTTCTCCATGAAATTTGTTTCTATTATAGTAATTTATAGAATATTTTTGTCAAGCAAAAAGCGGGATAAATGATTGTAAATGTGGTAGTTATAAACATTAGTAACAATAAACGATTGCAGGCGGGAACACCGTAATAAGACTCGCCGGATAAGAAAATAAGTGTCCGCGTATTTGCTTTATTTTCAAGTCCCCGTTAAAATTAATATTTGCAATTTTCATTGTAGAGGTTGAATTATGCCCGAGATCAAAATCGGAAGCGGAAAGCTGGACGTACAGGACGGAAAACGGATTATCGATGTGCTGAAGGAATTGAAGGAGAACCGCGCCGCGGCGAAAGAATTCGGCGTGTCCGGCGACCTGGACGAGGCGATTATCGCCGAGTATAACGGAGTCATGCGCGATTTATCCGCCCCCCTCGACGAAGAGGGTTATGTCAGGTTTCTCACGCCCCGAACGATCGAGGGACTGGATACCCTGCGTCACAGCGCGTCGCATATCATGGCGATGGCGGGGATGCGTCTCTTCCCCGGCGCCAAGCTCGGCATCGGCCCGACGATTAAGGACGGGTTCTACTACGATATGGATATCCCCGGTACTGTGGTCGACGAAGACCTCGCGCGTATCGAAGAGGAGATGCAGAAGATTATAGACGAGAACCTGCCTGTAGTACGGAAGGATATATCTTACGACGAAGCGAAGAAAATGTTTGCTAAAATGGGACAGGATTATAAGATAGAGCTGATCGAGGAACTGAAGGCGCAGAATATCACCCTGTACACTCAGGGCGATTTTACCGATCTCTGCCGCGGCCCGCATATCCCGTCTACCCGGCACCTGAAGGCGTTCAAACTCCTATCGGTGGCGGGAGCGTATTGGCGGGGCAGCGAGAAGAACAAGATGCTCACCCGTATCTACGGGACCGCGTTCGCCGATAAGAAGGAACTCAAGGAGCATCTCGAACTGATCGAGGAGCTCAAGAAGCGCGATCACCGCAAACTCGGGAAAGAGCTCGACCTGTTCAGTTTCCATGAGGAAGCGCCCGGGATGCCGTTCTGGCTCCCTAACGGTGTGATCATGAAAAACATACTGGTCGAATTCATGCGCGGTAAGCTGAACGAATTGAACTATATCGAGATACAGACCCCGCTGATATTGAAGGACACCCTCTGGACGCGCTCGGGGCATATGGATAAATATAAAGAGAACATGTTCTTTACCGGGACTGTCGAGGGGGAAAGCCTCGCGATCAAGCCGATGAGCTGTCCCGGCGGATTTCTCGTGTACCGTGAGACCAAACACTCATACCGTGAGCTGCCTCTCAAGGTCGCCGAATTCGGTATCGTGCACCGTTATGAACGATCCGGGAACCTGCACGGGCTTTTCCGGGTACGCGGATTTACGCAGGACGACGCGCATATATTTATGACCCCCGACCAGATCGAGGGGCAGATCATAGAATTGATCAAGCTGATAGACGAGGTTTACTCGGCGTTCGGCTTCCAGTACAAGTTGGAGCTGTCGACCCGGCCTGAGATGTCGGTCGGTTCCGACGAGATGTGGGAAAATTCCACCGAGGCCCTGCGTCAGGCGCTCGTGAAGTCCGGCAGGGAGTTCAAGATCAACGACGGCGACGGGGCGTTCTACGGCCCGAAGATCGACTTCCATCTCGAGGACGCGCTCGGACGCACACACCAGTGCGGGACTATCCAGCTCGATATGAACCTGACCGAACGGTTCGACCTGAACTATACCGCGGCCGACGGGCAGGAGCACCGGGTGGTGATGCTGCACCGCGCGATATACGGAAGCCTCGAGCGTTTCATCGGCATACTCATCGAGCACCTCGCCGGGAAGTTCCCGGTATGGATATCGCCGGTTCAGGCTACTATACTGCCGGTATCGGATAAGTTCAACGATTATGCCGCGAAGGTACTCGACGAACTCAAGAACGCCGGTATCCGCGCGGAAGCGGACTATTCATCGGAGAAACTGGGGTATAAAATTAGACAAGCGACGCTTAAAAAAGTCCCGTATATGCTGATAGTCGGCGAGAAAGAGGTCGAGGGCGGGAATATTTCCGTCCGCGGCCGCGATAAGGGCGATCTCGGCGCATCGGGTATTTCCGAATTTATTAAAAATATACTTGATGAAAATCAAAAAAGACTATAAAATAAAGGCGGTTCTAAGCGCCGGGTAAATGTCCATAAGTAATAGCGAATTGAGATTTAAAGCCGGAAACGCCTCAAGGCTGTTTTCGGTTCATAGAGCGACCGAGATTCACCGTATTGTAAAGGAGGATTCACATCGCAGAGAAAGACGGGCTGCCGCCCAAACCACAACCGAAGGATAAACTTCGGATTAACGATGAAATCAAGGCGAAGGAAATCCGTGTCATCGGAAGCGACGGTTCCCAAGTCGGAGTGATTACGGTGGAAGAAGCGTTGAAGATGGCGGCGCTGGATGAGCTCGATTTAGTCGAGATTTCTCCCGAAGCGGATCCGCCTGTATGTAAAATTGTCGATTTCGGCAAATTTGTATACCAGCGCGAGAAGAAAGTCAAAGAGGCGAAAAAGAAGCAGAAGATTATCGAACTGAAAGAAATGAAGTTCAGCCCCAAGATCGATAAGCACGATTACCAGTACCGGGTACAGCATATCCTGAACTTTCTCGATAAGGGCGATAAGGTCAAGGTGACCATCCGTTTCCGCGGGCGTGAAATGAGCCATACGGAATTCGGGTTCGAATTGATCCAGAAGATATTGGAAGAAGTGAAGGAATTTTGTACGATAGAAAAACCGCCGAAGCTCGAGGGACGCAGCCTCACCGCGGTACTTTCACCGTTAAAGAAAAAATAAACTGTTCGGAGGAATTAGATGCCCAAGCTTAAAACGAACCGTTCCGCCGCGAAACGTTTTTATGTCAGCGGAAGCGGAAAACTTATGCGCAGAATGGCGGGCAAGAGCCATCTTTTATCACATAAATCGAAAAGAAGAAAACGGGTTCTTTCGATGGATACAGAGATTTTCAAAGGCGATCAGGCACGTATCAAACACCTGATTCCCTATCTATAAAATGAACGGAGGAAATGAATGAGAGCACGATACACGGTTGCCGGGCGCGAGAGACATAAACAGGTTCTGAAACGCGCCAAAGGCTTTTTAGCTTCCCGCAGATACCGTATCAAGGTCGCAAAGGAAGCGGTCTTGCACGCTATGCGTCATGAATATGTGGGACGCAAGCAGAAGAAGAGAGACTTCCGCGCTCTCTGGATTACCCGCCTCAACGCGTTTGTACGCGCGGAGGGAATCACCTACTCCCGTTTCATCAACGGGCTGAACAAATCGAAAGTCGATATTAACCGTAAGATACTTGCCTATCTCGCTGTTACCGATCCCGATGCGTTGCGGAAATATGTCGAGATTGCCAAGGCGGCAGTCGGCAAATGAGAAGAGTCCGCAATATTGCGACTTTCTTCTTATTTATACTGATTATCATCACTTCGGGAGCCCGCCCTTTATGGGGTAGGCTTCCGAATTTGCATTTATTGGATAACTACTTTTGTAAAGAGAACGAGACACTCCTGTTTCTGGAATACCAGAATATCGGGCTGGAAAAAACATCTCTGCACGCGATGATTTTTTCCGTGGAGTACGGAATTAACCAGAATCTCCAGCTCGGGTTCAATGTCCCTTATCTCATTATGAGCGGGGCTTATGATTCCGGCGCGCTGGGCAACCTGTCCGCTTTTATCAAGTTCTCGATCGCAAAATCGGACGTGCTGACATGGCTGCTTTCCGGCGAGCTCTATTTCCGTTTCGCGACAGGCATCTCGTCGGACGAGGGGATTCGCTGGGTGAACGGCGTCCCGCATAATTATTACCCCTTCGTATCGCGGACGACATTGTTTTCTCCGTCGGTGATCGGCTCCCTTCTGATAGGCGACGTGATGCTGAATACGTCGATCGGATATAAGAGCGAGGGTACTGCCGATGAGGGGCTTTTCGATTTCGCTATCGAGTACGACCGGATCGATTTCCAGATATCCGCCGATTATTTTTTCAAATTTGTCATCAATCCCGATGACGATCTGTTTTTATTCTTCCGTCCCGTGGTATATTTAGAGTATAAGCTGAATTTAAGCGAAAAAATAATGATCCCGGACGGGTTCTACACGACAGTAGAACTGAATTTCAAACTGAAAAAAATCATGCGATGGAAGTTTTTATTGTCGGTTCCCGTGTACAGTAAGACACCGATCGACAGTTATCTGTTTTCCGTCCAGATAGGAAAATCTTTTTAGAATTGGATACGGAAAGTCGATAAATATTAATGCGCGGTTTTACGGTACGGGCAATATAGTATTCGACAAAAGTGCAAGATTTAACAATAAATCGCCCGGTGGCCGGTTTGATTCCGTCATATTGGGCGGGATAGATTAACGGCACTACTAATTTGAGGGTTTCATGGATATCAGAGAACTCTCTGAAAAAGAATTTACCGTTCGACTGAAAGAAACTGCGCTTAAAAGTGGGGTATACTCCGATGAATTCTCGCGCTATGCCAGCGAGTTATTTAACCGTTATTATCCCCAGGGATATAATATCGCCCGTTATTACGGGCTGACGCACGACGACGCTTCGGACGCGGTGCAAAGCGCGATCATCAAGACATTCCATTCTATAAAAAAATTCGATACCAAACGGCTATTCAAGCCGTGGTTTTTCAAAATTGTGATGAATTGCGTCCGGGATAAGTATAACGAGCTTCGGCGGGTTCGCCATGAAAAACTGGAAAAAGCCCAAGAGATGTCAAAAGAAATTTTCGAAGAATTTCACATTAAGGAGTCTTTGAACGGTATTATTAGTAGATTACCGGAAAAATTGAAATCGGTCGTCCTTCTTCGGGTTTACGCCGATTTGGAGTTCGAATCGATATCGAAAGTTCTCGGAGTAAGTGTCCGGCAGTTGCATAATAGACTAAAAGAGGCGTATAATATGATAGAAAAATCGCTCAACGAAGGGGCGTAAAAAAATGCCGAAACGCATTGATAATGTAGAAAACTTTTTACGTGAACATACATATTCTCATCATCGCACCGAGTTCGGCGATGTATGGAAGAATTTTTATCAAACAAGATTTAAGGAGGAACATATGGCTGAGAAAAAGGGAGGCCTAAAGGTCTTTATCTGGGTATTCAGTTTTCTTTTGGTAGTCGGCGTAGGCTGGTTCGCGCTCACTAAGTTCAGCGCGGTTCAGCTGAAAGGTAAAATAGACAGCGGTGAAGCGATGCTGGTTTCCATGACTGTCGGTCAGGTGGATGCCAAGAAGGGCGACGGTACCGAATGGAATCCGCTCTACTCTGACGATACGCTCCAGATGGGCGATATTGTCCGCACCGGCACTAAGTCTTACTGCGAACTCCAGATGGTCAATAAAGGGATGTTCCGTGTAGAGGGCGATACCGAACTCGTAATCGCTTCTCTTATCGGGGATACCGGTAAAATGGACGCGAAGATAAAGCTGTCCAAGGGACAGGTCGCTATCAAGCCGAAGAAACTCGGTGAAGGCGAAGTCTTCCAGGTAGAAACTTCGTCCGCGATAGCCGCGGTCCGCGGTACTACGTTTAGTATCACGGTTGACGATCAGGGTTCGACCAAGGTCGCTGTTTCGGAAGGTAAGGTATCGGTGACCCCCAAGATTAACGCTATCGATAACGCCGAAAAGAAGGGACAGGTCAGCAAGGACTCTGTCGCTATGCTGAATGAGGAACTCGTCAAAGCTATCGACGTATCCCCCGGCGAAGAAATGGTGATGGATCAGAAGAAAATCAACACGATGGATAAAGCGATCGCGCAGGCTATCGACGAGGTCTCGAAGGAAAGCGGCCCTATCACCGGTGAAAAGATGATGGCGTCGAAGGCCGAGATTTCCGGCGCGATTGTCACCAAGGCGATGGCCGTCATCGTATCCGAAGATGATCTGAAGGTTACCCCTCAGGAAATGGTAAATGCTTACAGTATTTCCGCGAGCGTGGTGACCAAGCAGAACCTGACCGAAGAGAGCAAGAAGACGCTCGAGACGGTCAGCGAGGATAAGATAGTCAAGGATGTCGATCTGTTTGCGAAGATTACGATCGGCGCAACTCCCGCGGGCGCGGAAGTTTATCTGAACGATGAATTTATCGGTCTCGCCCCGGTACAGAAACTGATATTAAAGGACAAAACTTACAACCTGATGCTTGTTAAAGAAGGGTATGATAATTACACCGCGCCCATTCAAGCCGGCGGTAATATCAATATCGAGATGAAGGTAGAGGCCGCGCCCGTCGCGCTCGCGCCGGAAACCAATGTGGTTTCTCCGGTTGTTACGAACGACATCCAGACGGACGTAACCCCTGTAGAACCCGATAAACCTGTGGTCGATAAGCCGAAGGTGGACAAACCAAAGGTAAATAAACCCAAAGTGGATAAGCCTAAAGTAGATAAACCTGTGGTCGATAAAAATCCGATTATTGAACCGGATAAGACCCCTATAGTCCAGAAGCCCAAGGCGGGCGATTTGATCTGGAATAAACCTACCGGCGTCAGCCTGAGCGCGGGTTCGATCAACGACCCGTTGTACTACGACGGTAAAATATTCGCTACATCGGGAAACAATCTCTATATCCTTTCCATTGACGGTACGCTGCTGAAATCGATCGCGATTTCCCCGAACGATCAGACTCTGACACGACCTGAGGCCGGAAACGGTCTCATATTGGTCGGTTCCGACAAGGGTAAGGTATATGCCTATAAGCCTAACGGCGACTTGGCATGGAAGTCCGACTCCGGTAGTCCCGCGTTCCCGTCGGCGTCTCCTGTAGGGAGCGGCGGTGTTGTCGCGGTCCCGACTATGGACAAGGGTTTGCAGGTATTCGATAAGAACGGTACGCTGAAGGCGTCGGTCGAGTCGAAAGAAGTCATCTTCTCGTCGCCGATCATCCTGAAGAACGGCGCTCTGCTGGTTTACGCTAACGATACCGGCGACGTTATCGGCTACGATATCGCCGGCAAGTCCAAGATTTGGACGCAGTCGTTCGGCATCAAACGTATCACCTATCCGTTTGTCGGCAGCGACAGCGTGGTGGTCATACTCGACCGGAGCACCGGTATGCTGATCGGGTTTAACCCCGAGACGGGTAAGGAATTGTGGAGAAACACGATTGCCGACCTGAAATCCACCGAGGTCAACCCGGTGTATGACGAGGGTTATGTTATCCTTGTTAACGCGAGCAAGACCACGGTTTACGCGGTCAAAGCGTCGAGCGGAAGCAAGGTGCTCGATAAAGATATCAAGGGCAAGATTTCCGGTAAGCCTTATGTGACCAAGAAAGTGGTCTATGTCGGTACATCCGACGGTAAGGTATACGGGTACGACCTGAATACGAAGAAAGAAGTGGTCAAGTACTCGCCTGAGAGCGATACCGGTGAAGTTTCAATCATTGTCGCGGACAGCGAGGGTGTATACTCGGTGAATGAAACGGATATGACAAAGATACAGAACTAGACACACGAGAATAGCGAAACGCCCGGTCTTCGGATCGGGCGTTTTTTATTGCCAAATCGGCGATTCATTCTTATAATAAGTACCTGTATTCCTTTATGGGGGACGGATTTTTTACGGAGACGCCTATGAAACCTGGGACGATGGGTTATTGGATATTCACGGGACTGCTGGCTGTTCTGGTCGGATTTGTCGGGTTCGGCATCGGGGGCTATAATTGCCCGATTAACCGGATGCTCCGAAAGGCGCAGGAACTTGCCGCGAAGCCCGATGTCGAGAGCAAGAAGAACTCCATCGAGGCGCTTAACGAGGCGAGGGAGTTTATCGATTTGGCGATGGAGAACCTGAAAATCGAGGAATCCCGCCAGATGTTCGCGCTCGCGCTCGGCGAGATGCTGATGAAGAGCGACATGTGGCTCGAGGCGATCAAGTACCTCGATATCGCTTATTCTATTCTCCCCGGCGATTATTCGATCAATTACGACATCGCGTTCTGTTATATGCGGATGTACCAGTTCGCCGCCGATACGCAGAAGAAAGAGGAGTATTACCAGAAAACGCTCCATCACGGTACGGTCGCGTTCGGTCTCCTACCCGATAACCCGAATATCAACTATCTGATGGGCATCCTGAAGTTCGATAAGGGCGACCTCAAGGGGGCGATGAAGAATTTTTCAGTGATCCTCGCGAAATACCCCGACGATGTGGATACCCTGCTGGCCGCCGCCCGGATATACTTCGAGACGGGGGATTACACTAAGGCGCAGAAAATATACATCAAGCTCGAAAGCATCCTGCCGGAAGGCCATCCCAAACTGAAACTGGTCGAGCAGAATATGCAGAACCTGAGCGGGAGTATGGCGAATGAGTGAACTGGCTTTCTATGCCGCGTTGAGTTCCAACGACCTGATCGGGCCGAAACGTTATGCTAAAATTATGGACAAGTTCGGCGGCCTGAAACCCTTTTTCGATCTCCCTGCCGTCGAGCAGATGGGTTTCCTCGGGATAAAGAGCGAGGACGCCCCCGCGCGTTTCGATAGGATGGCCGAATCGGGGGAGAAGATTATCGCCGACTGCGCGAAAAAAGGGATACGCATCGTCACTATCGCCGATAGCGAATACCCCGCGCTCCTGAAAACAATCGCCGACCCGCCGTATATCCTGTACTATTACGGGGAGTTCAACCTCTCCATCCCGTTGGTCGCCGTAGTCGGCACCCGCGAACCCTCGGCGGAAGCGTTGAATATCAACCGTTACTTCGTATCGGAGCTGGTCAATTATAATATAGGGATAGTCAGCGGGATGGCGCGCGGGCACGATACCGCGGCGCACGAAGCTGTGATCGAGAATAACGGGTACACGATCGCGGTGCTCGCGTGCGGAGTGGATATCGTCTATCCCGCATCGAACCGCGAACTTTACCGCACCCTGCGGGAGAATGGGACGATTGTCTCGGAGTATCCGCCGGGAGTACGCCCGGATAAATGGAGGTTCCCGTTACGGAACCGTATCATCAGCGGCCTTGCTAACGCCGTACTGATCGTACAGGCTCCGGTGAACTCCGGGGCGCTGATTACCGCGAAGTACGCGGAGGCGCAGGGACGCGATGTTTACGCGGTGCCGGGAAACCCGATGGACGCCCGTTACGGGGGCACCAATCAGCTGATCCAGCGCGGCGCGAAGGTGGCGCTCAGCCCGGAGGAGATCGTGCTCGACCTGACCGGAACGAAACACCCCGCCGTGCGCCGAAAGGTGTCCGAGATGCCCGCGCTCGAACCGGACGAGATGCAGGTGATCGATATCCTCGCGCGCGAGATGCATATCGATGAGATTGCCGGGATGACGAAGATTCCCATGGGGGAATTGAACGCGATGCTGACCCGGCTCGAGCTGAAGGGGATCGTCCTCCAGTACCCGGGCCGCTTCTATATCAGGAACCTATAATGCCGGGATGGATTATTATTCTCTCTATCGCCGCTTTTATCACTGCTCTTATCCTTATTATCAATTTGACGGATTTCTGGATGAAGCCCCCGGTATGCCCGGCGCGCTCGTTCTGCCCGGATATCGTGATAACGTCGAAGGGAAACCGCGCCGCCGCGCTTCTGCTGCACGAGTACCACGGCACGCCAGAGTCGATGCGTTACCAGGGCGAGGCGCTCGCGGAACGGGGGATGGATATCTACATCCCCGCGATGCCCGGCGCGTCCGATACGCTCGACGACCTGCGGAAGCTATGCCCGCCGGATTTCCGGCTCTGGTACGCGTTCATCAGGGATTATTATAACGGCCTCGCGAAAAAGTACGACAGTATCCTGTTAGTCGGCGCGTCGATAGGCGGGAGTATCGCGCTCAAGCTCGCGGCGGAGGTGACCCCACAGCCCCGCGCGGTCGTGACGCTCGCGTCGCCCGTAGTCATTACCGGCAGGCATTTCCGTAAGCGGCTCCTGCGCAATACGATGCTCCGGTTTTCGGGGGCGCTCGCCCTGTTCGGGAACGAGGTAAAGACCCGCGAGATGTCTCCTGAGGCGCGCCGGATGGTGGATTACCACGGTATCGACGGGGTTCTTTTCCCGAAGTCGGTGCATAGCCAGAAAATCGGCCTACGCGGGGTGCGGAAGGCGCTCAGGGGCGTAAAATGCCCCGTGCTGGCGTTCCATGCGGAAGGCGACGCGACTGTCGGGACGGAGAATATCGACCGTATCGCGCGCGGGGTATCGTCGGCGATAGTCGTCAGGAAGCGGCTCGACCTCTCCGGCGACACGGTCAGCCACCGCCACCGTCTGGCGTCGCATACACTCGTGCGCGCGGAGATCGCCCGGTGGATCGCCGGGTTTCTCGAACTGACGGAGGCGAAATGAGTACCGCGTCGCTTACCCTCATTATCGCAGGGGCAATCATACTGGGACTGTCGATCGATATTATTCTTCGCGGTACCCGTAAGCTCAATATAGCGGCGTCCGTGTTCCTGGGGCTGACCGCGCTGGTGGTCGCGAGCGAGGGGATAAAGGGATACCTGCTGTCGGTCGCGCGCGCCGGGCTGGCGTCCGCGATCATCCGCGCCGAGTTCGCGTTCATCATCCTGCTCGCCTCGTCGTTCTACCTGTTTACCAACCATTTCCCGCGCGGGGAGTATTGGAAGACCAAGCGGGTCTTCATGTACTCGCTGATCGCGATGGCGGCGGTGTTCGTCATTATCGCTATGCTGGGGCTGGACAGGTCGTCCACCAGCTATATCATGGTGTTCGACAACGGGCAATATGTCCCGGAAGTCCTGATCGATTATAATCTCCTGCATTATATAATCACCGGGTGCATCGCAGGAATAGCGCTCTATTCGATGTATCTGATCATCGCGAAGATAAAACGGGTGCGGCTGATGTACCAGAAACAGCAAATCCGTTATTTCCTGACCGCGGCGGCGACGTTCGGCTTTATCTGGTTCCTGACCCTGCTGTTCCGGAACGAGTTTCCGCCGACAGTGAAATACCTCATGCTCGCGGCAGGCAGCGTGATCTTTGCGTCGGTAACATTCTATACGATAGTGGTGTACCGTTTCGGCAGCCTGCGGAAAACGGTTTCGCGGCTAGCCTCCGAATTCGCGGTATCGCTGATCCTGCTCGTCCCCGTGGCGGCGGCGCTGTTCATGGTGCGGAGCTGGATCAACGAACTTTCGCCGGCGCTCTTCTTCCTCCTGATCACCCCGTCGGTCGCGGTCATCTTTCGTATCGTAGAGCTCGCATACCTGCTGATCAGGCAGATACTGGGCGGCGATACCGGCGGGACGGATGTCACCGAGCGGATAATCAACCGGCTATGGAACGCGCGGAACTATGACGAACTCGCGTTCAGGACGGTAACCCTGCTCGAGGAACTGATCGAGTGCGGGAACGCCGATTTCCTGATCTACGACGCGAAGGAGAAGGCGTTCAGGGTGCAATTCTCCTCGATGAATAATCATTTCACGGTGCCGGGGGACGACCCGTTATTCCAGCAGTTCGAGAAGGACGCGGAGTTTTATCACCGCGACGTGGTGAATATCGACCCGCGCTACCACGCCATCAAGGATAACGCGGAGAAGTATTTCGCCGAGCACCGTTTCCAGATACTGATCCCCGTCTTCTTCGAGAGTGAAATCCCCGCGCTGATCCATGTTTCGCAGAAGCTGGACGAGAACTCATACACCAATCCCGAGCTTGGGATGATTCGTAAAATAGGCAAGATCGTCACGATTGCGATGAATAATATGATACTCTTCCAGAAGGAAGAGAACGCCAAATCGACGCTCCGCGACCTCAATCTTGCGATGCAG
>MIBD01000031.1:13170-14058 GCA_001829395.1 Spirochaetes bacterium GWF1_49_6
ACAGGAGTCCATCTTCCAGCACGACATCCCGAAGTTCGCGAAGATGGACGTGTATATGTTCCAGCAGCCCGCGAAGTGGGTGAGCGGCGATTATTATATGGTCGAAAAGACTCCCGACGAGGGCGCGGGCATGATTATCGCGGACGTATCCGGTAAGGGTATCCCCGCCGCGCTGGTCGCGATGCTGATTCATACGGTCGTGAAGACGCAGGAGTTTACCAAAATATCGGTAGGTTCGATCGTCAAGAAGATCAACGAAGTGATGACGCTGAACCAGAGCGTGTCGGGATTCACCCGCATCTCGTCGTTCGCGACATTGTTCTGCGGGTATATCGACTGCGGGAGCAATACGCTTTACTATAATAACGCCGGGCATATGCCGATGCTGATCTTCGACCGCGCGAAATCCCGTTTCGAATACCTGCCCCCCAATTCGAAGCCGGTGGGACTATTCCCGGAATTCGAGTACCCGACTGCGGTAAAGAAACTCGCCCGGAACAGGATACTGACGCTCTTCTCGGACGGGATTACCGAGGCGATTAACCTGAAGGACGAGGAGTTCGGGCAGGAGCGTCTCGAGGCGGTGATCAGCGGGAACGAGGGTAAGGCCGCGCGGGAGATCGCGACACGGATTATCGACGAAGTGACGCGATTTACCGAGGGACGGGAGCAGTTCGACGATATCACTTTAATCGTAATTAAGTTGTAAAACGCCGATTCCGATGGTAATATGTTATAGGGGATAGCGGTGTCTGATGATAATAAAAATATCGAGAAAGGGCGGGAAATGCGTAAAGTATCGGGATTCATTTTTTCATTCATACTCCTCGCGGGGTTGTCGGCTTGCCAGAATAAGCCAGTGATGAGCGATTCGTTAGCGGGGAACAT
>MIBD01000031.1:14080-14971 GCA_001829395.1 Spirochaetes bacterium GWF1_49_6
CCGCATTGATCTGCGGTATCAGCGGGACGACGAATATGGCGGAGACCGCGGTCGCGCTGTCGGTGCGTGTTATGAATACGAACTTTACCGGATTTACGGTCGGGTTCACCAATCTCACCTATCAGCCTTCTTCCGAAATATCAGAGAACTTTATTATCAGCAAAAACAGTTTTATCCTCAAGAATAAAGACCTGATTACCACCAATTCCACATTTTACTTTTACTTCACGAGCGTCTATTCGCAGAAGTCCGTTATCGGCGCGCATCTCACCGATATGGACGGGAACGAGGTCGCGGTGACGAATTATACATTGTACTGGATGACTAAGAATTGGACATCCAACCAGGCGTTCGGGTATGTGGTCGATCAGGCCGATTTACGGGTGGGGGATAATCTCCCGTTCGAGTCTCTGGGCGCGGCCAACACTATCCCTGTGATAGCTTACCTACAGACCGGATACCCGTCCGCCGCGTATGTCGACGCCGCGCTGATCGCGGAAAATGTTACGAACAGTAACCGGATCGTGATGGCGGAGTTCAAGAACCTGAAAATATTCGGGAACCGCGCGCAGTTCGGGTGGAATATCACTAACGGCGGGCTGGAAATCGGCGAGTATTTCCTTTATATGAAGTTCGATGTTCTCGACGGCTATTATTCGTCCATCGGGGAGTACGGGATATACTGGAACGGCAAACAATGCGTCCTCGCGGTTACCGATGTGTATGTACCGTATGTGCCCGAACCGGAACCGGAGGTAGTGACGCAGGTCGCGCCTTTGGTAGAATCCCTGATGATGATCGGGGATAACGGCGAGGTGGGTACCGTGCGGGAGAACGAATTCCCGACTCTGACGGCGCTATTGAAAACATCGCTGCCCGGCGCGGCATCGG
>MIBD01000031.1:15057-16813 GCA_001829395.1 Spirochaetes bacterium GWF1_49_6
CGGGCGGTGTTCTACTGGAAATTTATCCCAAAGGATATCGCGATCGGCGGGTATTATTTCCTGATCGATTATATTATTTATGACGGCGGCGGTAATTTCCTGACGAATATATCCAGCTACTGGAACAATAAACTCAGCCACTGTAAAGTGTTATGGGTTACTCCCGCGTCTGAACCCGAGCCGGAAACCAACCCCGCGGCGGTGGTAACCGCAAAGCCCGCGATTACGGGACTGAAGATCATCCTGAAAGTGGAAAACAACGAGTGGATAGTCGACCTCGGGAGTATCAAGAGCGCGAAGGTGAACACGGTTCTCGAGACCGGGACAAATGCCGGTTACGCGAATCTTTCTCTGGTGGCGCTGAATAAGAGCACCGGAGCGGAAATCCCAGTATCGTCCATCAAGGGGCTCGAATTTTTCGACGGGAGAATCCAGTACGGGTGGAACCTGCTGTCGTCCCAGATCAAGCAGAAGGGCGAATTCTATATCCTCGTGCGCTACGAACTTCTTGATGCGGATATGAAGCCCATTCAGGCTATCGAGAAGTACTGGAACGAGAAATCGAGCATTATTATAAATTAAACCAGTCCATTTTTGCCGAAATCCTATAAATATAGTAATATTACACATGAGTGAAATAATCCGCCGAATTGTGTCCATCTACGAGGAAATTCTCCCGCTGATAGAAAGCCGCGAAAGGGAGTTTTCCATGCCGCGCGCGCCGGAGGAATTATTCGGGGAACTGGCGTTCTGCCTATGCACCCCTCAGTCCAACGCGCATAGCTGTTCCGATGCGGTCGAACGGCTCCGGGACACGGGGCTGCTTATTCACGGGGGCGCGCGGGAGATCGCGGAATCCATCCGGGGCGGCGTCCGTTTCCATCACACGAAGGGCGAACGTATCCGCGCGGCACGGGATTTTATGATGGGGGGCGGTGCGGCCGAATTTCTTCGCGTGCTCGAACGTAGCGGGGATTTAGCCGCGCGCGAGTGGATATATTCGCGGATTAACGGGATAGGCTTCAAGGAGGCGTCGCACTTCCTGCGGAATACCGGGCATGGGGCGCGTCTCGCGATACTCGACCGGCATATCCTGCGGTTCCTCGCGGAGGCGGGGGTGATCGATTCGATACCGTCGTCCATCCCGGTGAAACGATACCTCGAAATCGAACAAAAAATGACTTATTTCGCGGATTCCGTTAAAATACCATTGGGGCATCTCGATTTTGTCCTATGGTATCGCCTGAAGGGCGAGGTATTCAAATAAACGGAGGCGAGCATGGATTTGAGCGCATTATTTAAAATCAGCTACGGTGTGTATATAGTGAGCGCGAGGAAAGGCGACGATTATAACGGGCAGATATCGAACACGGTATTCCAAATCAATTCGGAGCCGCCGACGATTGAAATCGTTATCAATAAACTTAATCTGACGCACGATTATCTGATGAACTCGGATTACTTCGGGGTGGCGGTACTGAATACGGAGGCGCCGATGACCTATATCGGACGTTTCGGTTTCAAGTCGGGGCGCGACATCGACAAGTTCGAGGGAATCAAGTATATCGACACTCCCAATGGTATCCGCATTCCCGCCGATTTCACGGCGGCATGGCTGGAATGCAGGATTATCAATAGGGTCGATACGAGTACGCATACGATCATCATCGGGCAGCTGACGAACAGCGAAGTGTTGTCGCAGGACGAGCCGATGACATACAGCTATTACCACCATGTGAAAAAGGGTAAGGAGCCC
>MIBD01000031.1:16857-17749 GCA_001829395.1 Spirochaetes bacterium GWF1_49_6
TTTTATATGGGAATAAAAAGTATTTTCGGCTATTTTCGTTTCACTTGTAACTGATAACTTTTTACTATTCAGGAGGCTATATGGCAGTGAGAAAATTAATCGATAACGTATTTGAAGTGGGCGTGATCCATTGGGACCGCGATATTTTCGACGACCTTATTCCATTGCCCGAAGGTACGACCTACAACTCGTATCTTGTTATAGGTAAAGATAAAACCGTCCTGATAGATACGGCGGAGCCGGCGAAGGTAGATATTTTGTTCCATAATCTCGATTTGGCGGGTGTCAAGAAGATCGATTATATCGTCTCCCAGCATGCCGAGCAGGATCATTCCGGCTCCCTGCCGCTCGTGCTGAAACGTTACCCCGGGTCGATCTGCGTCACTAACCAGAAGTGCAAGGACCTCCTTCTGCTTCACCTCGATGTGACCGACGATCAGTTCAAAGTGATCGCGGACGGCGAAAAGCTGGATATCGGCGGGAAGACGCTCGAATTTATATTCGCCCCGTGGGTGCATTGGCCGGAAACCATGTTCACCTATATCGCCGAAGACAGGCTTCTTTTCTCATGCGACTTCCTCGGCGGGCACCTGACATCGACCGAACTCTTTGTTCAGGATTATAAAAAAGTCGAGAATAAGGTAAAACTCTATTACGCCGAGATCATGATGCCGTTCCGTAAGAATATCGTCAATCACCTGAACAAGCTCGGAGAGTATAAGATCGATATTATCGCTCCCAGCCACGGACAGGTTCACAAACCTATTGAGAACATTATCGCATCGTATAAAGACTGGGTTTCCGACGATGTCAAGAATCTCGTGGTAATCCCCTACGCGTCCACACATGAATCGGTGGCGAAGATGGTCGATCATTTTGTCGACGCGCTGGT
>MIBD01000031.1:17786-21385 GCA_001829395.1 Spirochaetes bacterium GWF1_49_6
CGCGACTATCGTGCTCGCCAGCCCTACTATCATTTCCGGCCCGCATCCCGATATCGCTTATTCGGCGTTCCTTGTAAATATGATACGTCCGAAATTTAAGTTCCTCTCGGTAATCTATTCGTTCGGATGGGCGTCGAAGGTGGTGGAGGTACTGACCGGAATGATTACGGCTGTCAAACCGGAGATTCTCCCCCCTGTCGCCTCGAAGGGTGTGCCCCGCGCGGAAGCGTTCGCGGAACTCGACCGCCTGGCCGACCAGATCGCGGAGAAGCATAGACAATTGGGGATCATAAAAGAGGTCGAAAAGTAAAAAGGGTTGACGTTTTCCGCGAGTCTTTATATATTAGTATATACTAATATATAGTGAGGTGGATTATGTCAGCTCAGCCGAATGTGGTTTTATTCAGTACGCCGTCGTGCTCGTGGTGTAAACGCGCGAAGCAGTATTTCCAGGAGAAACGGATACGTTTTCGGGAGTTTGACGTCTCCAAGGACGCGCGCGCCCTCGATGATATGGTGAAGGCCTCCGGTCAGACCGGCGTCCCGGTCATCCTGATTAACCGGAAACCGATAGTGGGCTTCGACCTCGGTAAAATCAACCGCTTATTGAGCATATAGCGAAGGAACTATTCGCCTATTAGGAATTTTTATGAACGACGCGCTTCAATTCCTCGAAAGCCTGATCAATTTCGAACGGAGTCTCGTCAAGTACGGGGATAACGCTTATGACCCCGGCAAACTGAGCCGTATACTCGGACGATTCAGCTATGAGGCGCTTCCGTTCGGGATTATCCATATCGCCGGGACGAAGGGGAAGGGCAGTACGGCGAATTACTGCGCGGAGCTTCTCGGCGCGGCGGACGGCCCGGTCGGGCTGTACACATCGCCGCACCTCATCCGGCTGAACGAGCGGATGACGGTGGACGGGGTTCCTATCACGGACGACGACCTTTCGGATATTATCCTACGCCGACGGGACGGCATCACCGCCGAACGTCTCACTTATTTCGAAGCTCTCACCTTTATTTCCATCATCCACTTTATAACGAAACAATGCCGCTGGGCGGTGCTCGAGACCGGGATGGGCGGGCGTCTCGACGCTACCAATTTCTGCGTCCCGGCGGTATCGGTCATCACCCCCATATCGTACGACCACACGAAGTACCTCGGCAATACGCTCGCGGCAATTGCCGGGGAGAAGGCGGGCATCGTCAAGCAGGGCGTGCCGGTGGTCTGCGGGCCGCAGGCGGACGAGGCGATGAAGGTGATTATCGAGGCCGCCCGGCGGAAAAGTGCGCCGGTGATAAAATTCGACGATACCGTCAGTTATCAGATAATCGCCCGCTCGCCGGAAGGGTCTACTGTAGACGCGACGGTGAACGCCGGGGGTAAGTCCATCACGGTGGACGGGCTGCGGATCGCGCAGGCTGGGGACGTGTTCGCGGTCAATTTCCTGACCGCGCTCGCGGCGGTGCTCGCCGCGGGAGTGACACCTAGCGAATCGGCCATCCGCCGCGTCGCGTCGGTAAAAATCCCGGGGCGTATCGAGAGAACCGTGAATATCATCCTCGACGTCAGTCATAACGACGCTTCCCTGCGCGCGCTGTTCTCCGCCCTGCGGGAATATTTCGGACTGGCACAGGTGAACCTTTATATCGGGACGCTCGCGGATAAGGAGATCGGGCGGATTGCGGAATGTATCCGCGCGGAGGCGGGAATGTTCGGCGAGGTGGGGGTGTTCGATTTTCCTACGGAGGGCGAACGGAAAAGCGGCGGCGCGGCGCTCTACGAAATGCTGAAGGACATGGATAACTGCGCGTACTACGCCGACCCGAGGGATATACCGTTCGACAGCGGGAATGTCTCCGTGTTCACCGGGTCGTTCTACGCCTACCCCATTCTGAAGGAGATCGCGCGGTCAGCCGGATAGGGAGATATCCCCGCCGGAGACCTGAAATACCGAGCAGTCGTCAAATGCGCGGCGGAAAAGCGCGCCGTTCGTCATCGTGAAAAATATCTGGTAATCCCGTGAAATCATATCTAAAATTTGTTCCCGGCGCGGCTCGTCGATTTCGAGCAGAACATCGTCGATCAGAAGGATAGGCCGTCCGCCGGAACTATCCTCGATACTCCGCACAACCCCGAGCTTGAGCGCGAACGCGAGAGAGCGAAGCTGTCCCTGCGAGACGAACGCGTTCGTATTTTTATCCTCCATCTGGATGGAAAAATTGTCGCGGTGCGGGCCGAAAAGGGTGCATCGCCGGCGAAGCTCCTCGCGCGCGCCGTTCTTCACCGCGTCCCGGAACGACTCCTCCACCGACCCCTCGATACGGAACGGGTTCATATATCGGATGCGGATTTCCTTACCGTACAGCTCGCGGTAGAGTTCGCGAATTTTATCGTTCAGCACCCGGATGTACGGCAGGCGCTTCATGATAATCATACTCCCCCAACTGATGAGTTCGGCGTCCCAGATAGGAACGTCGCGGGGATTCAGCTTGAATTGGGCGTTACGCTGGCGGAGGGTGCGGTAATACCGCCGGATGGCGGCCTCGTACTGCGGGTCGATTGCGGACAGCGCCCTGTCGAGGAACATCCTGCGGTTTTCTGGCGTACCCCGGATAATATCGATATCGTCGGGCATAAACGCCACCACAGGGGCTATGCGCGCGAGATTCGACTTGGCGGACTTGTCCCCGTCGAGTTTCAGGAGGCGCTTCTTCTCGGAAAAGCCGAGTTCGACCGTGTGACCGTCGAATTCCCCGTGGAGATGGAAAAAGTCCGCGCTCCATCGGATAAGTTCCGGGAAACCGACCGGCCGGAGGGGAGTCAGTGTCGAAAGGGTCTGGATAGCCTCGAGGAAATTCGTCTTGCCGCTTCCGTTCTCGCCGATCAGCATATTGACGCGCGAGAAGCGGGGAATGGTGATGCGGGTAAAGTTCCGGAAATTGGTGATTTTGATATAATCCAGCTTCATAACCACGCCTAAAAAAAGGCGAGATACCATCGGTATCCCGCCCGTTTATTTTACTTTATCAGAGACGGTGGAATTTTAAAGACCTGACCGGGATAAATAAGATCGGGGTCTTTGATCTGGTCGGTGTTCGCCTTCCAGATGATCGGCCACATCCACGCGTTGTTGTCATACATTCTCGCCGCGATCTTCCATAGACAGTCGCGATCCTTGGGGTTCAGCACGACCGTATAGGACTTGCCTTCCTGCTTGTTCATCAGTATTTCCGCGAGACGCATCGCCTCACGAGCGTAATCGATAGCGTCGAGAAATTCGCCCTTATCATACGCTTCCTGCGCGAGCGCATAGTACTTCTCGACCAGTTCGATAGTGACTTCCTCGTCGGAAACAACATCGAGGGCTTCGCCGGAGTCGGAACTCCCGTTCTGTACGGCGTTGGTAGCCTGTACGGCATTGGTGGCCTGTACGATATTAGTGGCTTCGGGCGTCTCGGTTTCATCACCGCTTACTTCGGGAAATAATTCGCCGAGATACATGAGAGTTCCGGTCGAGAGGGCGAATTTGTTTACGTCGTTATCGAGCATGGAACCGGATTTATTCTTCTCGAGCTCTTTCAGTTGATCGA
>MIBD01000031.1:21427-21586 GCA_001829395.1 Spirochaetes bacterium GWF1_49_6
TCTCGGCCTTGAGCTCCTGCTCGCGTTCGATCTGGAACTGTTCGTAGTCCTGCTGCTGTTTCTTCAGGTCGGCCTCATAAGCGGCTTGAGCCTTATCCTTCGCGGCTTGTATCAGCGCGAGCGCTTCCTCGGCCTTCTTGATGGATTCATCCAGCTTCG
>MIBD01000031.1:21649-30581 GCA_001829395.1 Spirochaetes bacterium GWF1_49_6
AGTGTAGGCGGCTTCGAATGTCTTCGCGGCCATCTGGCTTTCCAACGTTACAAAATCACCCTTCGCCTTATTGTAGTCGTCGGCGCGAAGTATGGGGGCGAAATTCTCTTCCGCCTGCCCCATCAGGGTCTTGTCCTTCTCATAGTAGTCTTTAGCGCGGTTTTCGACCGCGATACCGTAAGCATTGATAGCCTTATCTTTTGAAGATATGGCCTTCGTTTTGGCGTCGTCGTTCTTATTCTGTTCGACAAACAGATTAGCCTGTTTGTAATCGTCCTTTGCATCTCCGATATCCGTTTTCGCGTAAGTGTCGGCGTCAACCGCGTCGGCGCGTTCTATCGCAGCCTTTGCTTCTTCTAATTCTTTAGTAGGAGCCCCAGAACATGATACCATTATCCCAGCGATCATTACTAATAAAATTCGGCTCATCCATTTTTTCATAAAGCCCTCCTGTCAAACAATATTCGCACTCACTATATTTTAATGTATCGAATGAAAATAGCAAGAAATTCTACTAATATTTCGGCATAAAAACAAATCTTCTGAAACTCTTGACTTTCCACTATATAGGTATTATAATACCTATATAAGGATGTGTGTATGTCTGAATTAGTGCAGATTTCCGAAGCGGCGCTTCTCGCCCTTCATAGCATGGTGCTGATCGCCCAGGCGAAAGGCGGGTGGGTGAGCGTCCACAATATGGCGCGCCGGACTGGCGCATCGGAGAATCACCTTGCGAAGGTGATGCAGAGGCTGACGCGCGCGAAACTGGTGAGATCGGTACGCGGTCCGAAGGGAGGATTTTTACTCGCCGACGCACCCGAAAAAGTTTCCCTGCTCGATATCTATGAGGCGATCGAGGGAAAAGTGAATAATGCGGCGTGCCCGTTCCATAAGGATACTTGCATGCTTCAATCCTGTATCTTCCACGGGCTGATCGGGAAGACCACTAATGAACTGGTACGCCATCTCGCGGATACCTCTCTCGCGTCGATGGCCGGATCGTAAAAAATTTTTAATATAATAGGTATAATGGTACATATAAGAATAAATAGGAGGACAATTATGGATGAGACAATGCTTAAAGAAGAACATGATAAGAAAATAGGGCAGTTGAAGGATTTGTTCCGTTCACTGAAGGACGAATCCGACCATAAAAAGGCGCTCTATCTGCGGAAGGAATTTAAGGAGTTTCTCGCGAAATGCGACGCGCGGGATATTTCCGACGCGGAAAAGGAACTCGCGAAAGAAGGGTTCACCTTAAAGGATTTCCGCTCCGGGTGCGACGTGCATCTCGAACTGATGCGGGAATCGCTGGGGCAGCAGGGGTCGGGTATCCCGGATGGCCACCCGTTATACCGTTTCCATAGGGAGCATGAGGCGATTTCACGTTGGGAAGAGGAATTACTCTGCGCGCTCCGCGACGCTGAAAGCGTGGATGATTTCACGGATGCGGGGGATGCGATCGGGCGGGTAAAAACCCTGCTGGCAAAGCTGCGTGATTCGGAAAATCACAGCGTGCGGCAGGAGAACGCGTTATTCCCGCTTCTGGAACAGCGCGGTATCACCGAACCCCCGAAGGTGATGTGGGGCGAGCATAAGGAGATGAAGGCGATGAAGACCTCGATGGAGTCCGCGCTGAATACGATTACACCGGATAACTATCAGGTTGTACTCTCAAAAATGGAAGAGACCGCGCTTCTTCTCGCGGAATATTTCTCGGCGCACACGAGGAAGGAGGAAACCATCCTCTACCCGATAGCGATGAAATCTTTCACCGACGCGGATTGGAACGACTTTAAAAGCGCGTGCGACGAACTGGGATATTTTTCATTAGAATAAAACCGACAGGAGGAAATATGAATATCAAAGAATTGCCTTATGAGACTATCGAGGCTATATTAGACGCGTTATCGATAGATATTTCGTTTGTGGACGCGGAGGATACGGTCAAGTATTTCAATTCTCCCAAGAAGGGACGCATATTCCCGCGCTCGAAGCTCGACCTTCAGCGGAAGGTGCAGAACTGTCATCCGCCTCAGAGTCTGGACAAGGTGAATGCCATTCTCGACGGGTTCCGTAACGGGACGCGCGAGGATGCCCCGTTCTGGCTGCAATTGCATGGGAAATTCCTGAAAATCGATTACTTTCCGGTGAAGGACGCGGACGGGAAATATCTCGGTACGCTGGAAATGCTTCAGGATGCGACTGAGGTGAGGTCGTTAGAGGGAGAAAAGAAACTGCTGGACTAAAATAAAACGGGGATAGACATTGTCTATCCCCAGTTTTTCAGGTTACTTTTTCAGAACCGTATTAATTACATAGTCAAGGTACTTCTTTCTATCCGCGGGCTTGGAGAAATCCAGACCTGCGAGATATTTCAGGTAAGACCCTAACATGATGGGCTGAAGGATCGATGACATCAGCACGATACCCTTGAGGGAAATCTGTTCGTCATCCTTTAACCCGGTGATCTCGGCCGCGATGTTTTTAAACTTACCGAAACGGGACTTTTCGTCCTCGGCAACATGTTTATCATCGGGAACCTTACCGATCAGGCCGCTAAAAATACTGCGTGTCAGCGCAGGTGATTTCATCTGGTATTCCATCATCTGCTGGAAGAAAGCTTCGAGCCGTTCGATAGGGCTTTTAGACTTATCGTCCAGTACGCTAAACATGGTATTCATTGTCTCTAAGAAACTCTTGAGACTTTCCTGAATCAAGCTGTCCTTTGAACCGAAATAGTAATTGATTGCGGCGATGTTTACTTTCGCGGCGACAGCAATTTTTCTGACGGTGATACTATGAACACCGTCCTTGGACATGATTTGAAGGGTAGACTTAATAATCTTGTCCTTCGTCTTTTCACGTTTCATAAATAACCTCCCCAGAGATTTTACACATATAACATAAAAAGAAAATTAAAATATTTCAAATATTTACTAAAATATTTATTAATTTTTAACCAATAGGTCATTTAAACTACGATTTTTCATTAAATCGACAACTTGGTCGGACATCTCATGCCAAAAATCGCCTACCGCGCAGCGCTTCTTCGCCTTGCGGTAACAGTTCTTTACCCCGCGTACGCATGGCACGAAGGTCATATCCTCGCCTAAAGCAGACGAGATGTCGTAGATGGAAATTTTCTTAGGGTCTTTTATCAGCTTATACCCGCCGCCCTTACCCCTGTTACCCTTAATAAACCCCGCTTTCACGAAGGAAGAAATAATCTGTTCCAGATATTTGTTGGATATCTGCTCCTCCTCGGCGATATGGGAAATTGAAATCAGTTCGTTGCGTCCGTAATACTCCGCGATATTGGCCATAAAACGGAGACCGTAACGAAGCTTCGTAGGCATTTTCATAGAAAATCCCCCTCAAGGTGTGTGATTCTTACGATTGAAATTATATATTAAAAAATAAAAAAGCGCAACGTATAAAAAAATTATTTTACCCGTCAGCTAGGATTTAAGGAAAAAAACTGCCAGCGGGTGGGCTTGATGACGAACAGGAAATTTCTATCGTTTTCTGTCACTGCGAACCCCGCGCTGCAATATATTTTCGATGCGCGGGTGAAGCAGTCTGTTTTATTCCTTATACGGTATTAAAATAGATTGCTTCTACCGCGCTTAAAATGCTGATTGTAGCGCGGCCTCGCAATGACCAAAACAGTTCGTCAACACGCCCGGATGCAGGCAGTTTTATAGATAATATTTGTTTAATTATTCGTCGGCGCTTTGAACCGTAATTTTAACCATCAGAGCGGGAAGGTTCATCGCTTTCATTTTATTTGCCACCATCAGCGCGGTATCCAGCGAATCGTAGTAACCGATGCGTACACGGTAGTACAGCACGCCCTTGACCACCGAATCACGGATGATGACGTTATACCCCATTCCCTTCAGTTTGTCGTATAGTTTCTGCGCGTTCTTCAGATCCTTAAACGCGCCGACCTGAATGAGATATTTCTCACCGTCGCCGATAGGGCCTAAGTCGTCTTGAATATTGTTCTTAACCGTGTTTTTATCCGGCGTCACTTTATCGACATTCATCTTATCCGTCGCGATCTTATAGTCCGACAGTTCGTCCGGCGATACCACCTTGATTTTATCATCCGGAACCGCGTCGGTTTTACCCGCGTTTTTATTCGGCGTCACATTCTTATTCGGCTTGACAGGATCGGTATCGACATTCTGCACGTCTATCTCGATCTCGTCATAGATGATCGATTTCTCCTGGCTGATCGCGGTATCGTCCCATGTGTTATCTTCGGCGATCAGGATATCGGGGGTGACCTCGCCGATAACGACAGGCCCCTTATCCTCGATTACTTTATCGTCGGGCACGTCAATCGTAAAGTCCTCGGCAACCTTATCCTCAGGCACATCGATAGTGAGATCCTCGATATCCGAATTGTTGACCTCGGTGAGATCGTCGATAGGGACATTGAGGTCGACTACATTCTTATCGGGCACGAGCGTATTGGTTTTTTTGATCACATTATTCGTACCGGCGGTGTTCGCGGGTTTTACAGTAATATTATTTTCCGGTTGTTTGATCGTATTGTTCGGTTTGACCGTCTTGATACCCGGATCGAGCGGTTCCTCGAACGGCTCCTCGATCACGAACTCGTTATCGTTGCTATTTACCGCGTCGATATCGATTGGATTCAGACTGACGTCGTTCTCGACTACTTTTTGGGAAGTCTGTATCTTCGATGTAACCGCGTTGGTGTAAACATTCGTCACTACCTTAATGATTTTATTGGTCACAAAGATCGCGTTGGTTTTCGTCAGGACTTTAGTGACCACATTGGTGACATAGTAATCGATCGAAATAATCCCGTTGGAGAGCTTCTCGGTCATAATCGGCTTCGGAGAGGTCGGCGAGACCATGGAGTTGGTATTGGTCATCGGAGCTTTTGACGTATCGTAATCGCTGAGGTTCACCCCGGCGGTATTCCCGTTACCCAGCTTGATCATGGTGACCATGACGTAGGAGGTGCCTTTCTTGATAAAGTCGAGGGATTCGGCCGCGGAGCGCGATAGGTCGATGAGTCGTCCGTCGGCGACAGGCCCGCGGTCATTGATCATCACGATGACCTTTTTCCCGTTCTCGAGATTCTCCACCTCGACTACCGTACCGAACGGGAGTGTTTTATGCGCGGCGGTCATTTTCACGGGGTCGTACAGATCGCCGCTGGCGGTCTTTTTCCCGGCATATTCGTCGCTATAATAGGACGCTACCCCATATAAGTACTTGGGCAACTGGGAGAAAAGATTTATGGTTATTCCCATCAATAAAATCGCAAGCAATCCTCTGATTTTCATCCGTATCCTCCGGCTTTTAATCTTATATATGTATCGGCAGAAAAACAAAAGCGTTTAGAAATACCGACACTCGCACTTACTTGACTTTTCGATGCCTCCTATATAAAATATCATGCTCTGGTAAATAAGTAAAGTAATTCCAAATATTTTCGGGCTGTAGCGCAGTTCGGTTTAGCGCACTACCTTGGGGTGGTAGGGGCCGAGAGTTCAAATCTCTCCAGCCCGAAATTTATTTTACGTTGACGTTCCTTTTCACTGTTTTCGCACGTATTCTTTTATGGTCACGTTTAATAACCTCCGCACTTTGCGCGAAGATAAAGAAGTGACCATTGGGCGTATTTTAAAGATATATCATTATTAATGTTAGTAATGGTCACTTCTAAATACTCAGTTAAGGAAGTGACCATTGGGCGTTTTATAATCAATTATACTTTGATTTGTTAGAATAATCATAGTTTTTAGAACCGCCCTAATGTTAATAGTTTTTAGAACAGCCCTTATAGTACATGTTCCGGCGGCAGGGATTGGTAACTCCGGACTTTAACATGAAACCGTACTCCGCTCGGAAGAGTCAAATTATTCAGTGTTCCCTCCAAGGAGGCGGAAATGAAAAAGCGGATCGGTTTGATGAACGGGTTACTGATGGCGGCGGTTTTCCTTCTGGTATCCTGCGGCGGAGCGCCTGTAAAAGAAATGGACGAGGCGAAAGCCGCGTTGGAAAAAGCCAAACAGGCCGACGCGAAGGTCTACGCGGTTCAGGAATATAAAGACGCCGAAGACGATTTCCTGATTGCGGTCACCTACACCAATCAGAACCAGAACGGCGAAGCCAAGGACAAAGCCCTTTCGTCCAAAGCTAAAGCCGACGCATCCTATCAACTTTCCATTCAAAACCGCGCGAAGGTTACTTTCGATAATAACAACTCCCTCATTTCAAAGGCGAAGGATGTTTTCGCCGATAAGATCAATTCCGCCGAGTATGCGTCCGCGGTCTCGAATAACATGAAGGTCGGAAAACTGATCGATCAATCGAATTTCACGGCCGCGTATGAACAAGGCGCGCCTATCGGGAATAGCCTGAAATCGATCATAGCCGAGTGCCGGAAACTTCTGGACGGCGCGAAGGTTTCGCTCGAGAACGTCCAGTCGCGTTACGCATGGGCGGAGAAGTCCGAGATTATCAAGAAATACGCGATGGCCGAATTGGAACAGGCAAAGCCGCTGATCGCGGATTCCGCTTCGGCGCTGTCGTCGGGCGACCCGAAATCATCGTCGGATAAGTCCTACCAGGCGGACAAGCTGATCACCGCCGCGCTCGATAAGGCTAACGCCGAATATAAGAAGTCGCTCGAAAAGCCCGCGGTCAAGCCCCAGTCCGATCCTGACCAGAAGACGGACGAGGAGCTCGACAAGAAGAAGGCCGAGGACGAAATGAAGAAGGCCAACGAGGCGCTCGAGAAGATAAAGAAGGATAAAGAGAAGAAAGGAAGTTTCCTTGATAAAAACACCCACGATTTTACTCTTTCGCACTCCGCGATGATCGTCCTCGGTCAGGCGATGTCCCAGATTGACTCGTCCCAGCTTATTCCTGAGACCAACAAGAATAACGGGCTGACTGCCGCCGAGAAGGAAGCGATGATGCCGAAGGAAGTCCCCGACGAGGAAGTGACGATCGAACTGGTGGAGAAGTACTACGCGCTCGCGCAGGAAGCCTACGATAAGGGCGAGTACCTCGACGCGGTGGATTTCGCGCGCGAGGCGATGCGGCTCGCGGAAATCCTGATGAACAGGCAGGAGGGTACGACTTATACGGTTCTCCTCAACCCGAAAGACCGCGACTGCCTGTGGAAGATCGCCGCGAAGATGTATGAGAATAACGCGTGGATGTGGCCGATTATCTGGAAGGCGAACGCCGATCAGATCAAGGATCCCGACCTGATCTACCCCGACCAGGTATTCAAGATACCGCCGTCGCTGGTGAAGTAAAATAGCGATAATACTCCACTTCCCTGTGTCCAAAAGCGTCTAATTTCCCTATTTAAAGTATTAATAAGGAGAGTGAAGTTGAGTTCATTATTCGATTCCTTAGATGAAAATATTATAGATATTTCATATAGTTTCAACCAAGATTCAGATATAGTTTTATGTAATAATGATACTCTTGAAATACTTAAATCATTACCAGATAATTCATTTAAACTTATAATATCATCCCCCCCGTATAACATTGGAAAAATATATGAAAAAAAAATTGATTTGAATGAATATTTATCTTGGCAATCAAGAATAATAACTGAAATGTACAGAGTTTGTTGTGAAGATGGAAGTATTGTTTGGCAAGTGGGTAATTATATCGATGATAGTGAAATTTTTCCTTTAGATGTTTATTTTTATCCTATTTTTAAAAATATTGGTATGAAATTAAGAAATAGAATTATTTGGCATTTTGATCACGGTCTTCATGCAAGTAAGCGTTTTTCAGGAAGATACGAAGTTTTATTGTGGTTCACAAAAAGCAATAACTATACTTTCAATTTAGATTCAGTTCGTATCCCTTCAAAGTATCCGGGGAAAAGGCACTACAAAGGTGAAAAAATCGGTTTACCAAGTGGAAATCCTTTAGGTAAGAATCCTTCTGATTTTTGGACTTTAATCGAGCGGGAATGGGAAAATGGAATTGTAGATATACCCAATGTAAAAGCAAATCATCCTGAAAAAACAGAACATCCTTGTTCTTTTCCCATAGAATTAATAGAGAGATTTGTTTTAGCTCTAACAAATGAAAATGATTGGGTTTTAGATCCGTTTGGAGGTGTCGGTTCTTCGGTAATAGCCGCATTAAAAAGAAACCGACGTGGAATGATGATAGAAAAAGAAAAATTGTATATTGAAATCAGCGAAAAAAGAATAAAAGATTTTCAGAATGGAACATTAAAAACTCGTCCTATTGGAAAACAAATATACAAACCAAGCGGACATGAAAAAGTTGCGCAAATACCAATAGAATGGCTTTCAAATAGCGAGGAGAAATAGAATGAAGGTGGTTGCAAGGTATGATTTTAACAACGGTAAGCAGTTTGTTGAAAATAATTATCAAATAGAACTCAATGAAATTATCAGTGTAATTTCTAGGATTGATGCATCACTTTATAAAACAAAAGAAAGTGAAGAAAAAACCATGATTGGAAAAATCCTATTTTCACCGAGTGAATTAAATAAGGCTTTTAAAAGAGAATTTAGTGCATTAAGTTGGGTTCATCAAAAAGTTATTTGTAATTATACGAATGGCATTTTCTCTCCGGATTATAAACCTGCAAAAGCTTCAAGAGTTAAACCATTTCGAGATATGGATTTTTTAAAGCCAGGTAAAAAAATTGGGATAGAAGTACAGTTTGGAAAATATTCTTTTATGGTTTATAATGTATGTGCTAAAATGACAATATTTAAAAATCTTGGGTTTATCGATGCTGGAATAGAAATTGTACCAGTGAAAAATTTTGCTGATGAAATGAGTACAGGAGTTTCGTATTTTGAACAGTTTGCATGGGATTTAGAAAAGAGGGGTGTCTCAAATATCGACATTCCTGTCTTAATATTAG
>MIBD01000032.1:0-1397 GCA_001829395.1 Spirochaetes bacterium GWF1_49_6
AAAGCGTTCGTCAAGCTCATAGAGGATATCGATATCGCTTTTTTCGGTTTCATTTCCTTTCGCGAACGAACCGAAAATACCGACAATAATAAATCCTTCGGGTAAATACTTTTCCTTCAGCGCTTTGAGGTTCCGTAACACACTATCATTCATATTTAATCCTATTCCGCCTATCTCTATCTATTGCCTTTAATGCCGGAAGTGGCGCACGCCGGTGAATACCATTGCTATACCGCGTTCGTTCGCCGCGTCGATCGACTCCTGGTCGCGCATCGACCCGCCCGGCTGGATAATCGCGATAATCCCTTCCTTCGCGGCGTTATCCACACTGTCGCGGAACGGGAAATACGCGTCCGACGCCATCACCGCGCCGTCGAGCGCGAACCCCGCGTCATGCGCCTTCATCACCGCGATACGCGCCGAATCCACCCGCGACATCTGCCCGGCGCCTACGCCGACTAGCTGTCCGCCCTTCGCGTAAACTATCGCGTTCGATTTGACGTACTTGCATATCTTCCACGCGAATTTCAGGTCGCCGATCGTCCCGTCGGGGGACTTCGCCGTCACGCAGTCGAACTTCTCGTTATCCATCCCCGGCATATCCCATCCCTGCGCGAGCATCCCGCTCTCCACCCTGCGGTACGACATCCCTTTCTTCGTCCAGTCATTCCCTTTTATCTCGATAATCCTGAGGTTTTTCTTTTCCTTCAGTATCTCGATCGCCTCCGGTTCGTATCCTGTCGCGACAATAATCTCGTAGAACCGTTCGTGTATCAGCTTGGCGGTTTCCGCGTCGAGACGGGTATTAAACCCGACTATCCCGCCGAACGCCGATGCGGGGTCACCCGCGAGCGCGCGTTCGTATGCGTCACGGACATCCTTCCCTTCCGCCGCGCCGCATGGGTTCGTGTGCTTGATGATGACGCAGAACGGCTTACCCCCGGCGAACTCGCGGAGAATATCGATCGCCGCGTCGGTGTCCATGATATTATTATAGGAAAGTTTCTTCCCGCCGTGCACCTCGGAGTTCAGGACGGAAATATTATCCGCGATACCCGAACGGTACAGCGCGGCCGCCTGGTGCGGGTTCTCCCCGTAACGCATCTCCTCGTCGAGCTTCATCGGTATCGAGCATTCCGCGGGGAACGCCGTCTTTCCCGAACGCGCGAAGAACCATGACGAGATCAGCCCGTCATAGTACGCGGTGTGCCCGAACGCCTTGGCGGCGAGAGCGAGACGGGTTTCTTCCGACGTTGAACCGTGTTCGTCTATCTCTTCCATTATTTTCTCGAAATCGGAGTTATCTACGATAATATTCACGAAACGGTGGTTTTTCGCGGCCGCCCGGATCAGGGTCACTCCGCCTATATCGATTTGTTCGATAATATCGGCGGGCA
>MIBD01000032.1:1463-13013 GCA_001829395.1 Spirochaetes bacterium GWF1_49_6
CGATGCCGTGTTTTTTCAGATCGGCGAGATGATCGGGGTTATCGGCGCACGCGAGGATGCCGGAATGCACCATCGGGTGCAGGGTCTTCACGCGGCCGCCGAGCACTTCGGGGAACCCGGTAATCGAGCTGAGTTCCGTAACGGGAACGCCCTTGTCTTTCAGGTACTTGTATGTCCCGCCGCTCGATACGATCTCATACCCGCGGCCAGAAAGGTATTCCGCGAATGTCTCTATTCCGTCCTTCTTATATACGCTGAATAACGCCCTTTTCATGCTTCCTCCCTGTCGTTTAAGGTTTTAATCCCAGTATTTCGCGGATAGCCGCGCGCCCGTCCTTCAGCCCGATGACTTTATTATGCCGCACGGGCAGTTTGTCCAATCCCTCGAGCGAACGATGCACCGGTACTCCGGTCAGGGTTTGGAGCTTATCGAGCAGGACGAACTCGTCGTCGATAGCCCTATCGCCCGTAATCGCCTGATATACCGCCGTATTGAATTTGAACGGCGACGCCGTAGACGCGATGATCGTCGGGGTGGCGTCTCCGGTCTGCTCTATATATGCACGGTGTACATGCGATGCGACCGCGGTATGAGTATCGATCAGGTAATGGTCGTCGCGGTACATCCGCTTGATCTCATCGAGCGTGGATTGCTCGCCGGCAAATCCCCCGTTCAGCGAGTTGAATACCCGTTCGCGGGTCGTCTCGTCCACTTTGAACCGCCCCTTCGTCCTGAGGTCGTCGTACCATCGCACGATCTTCTCCGGGTTGTTCCCGGTCACGCTGTACAGGAAACGTTCGAGGTTCGACGATATGAGGATATCCATCGACGGCGACATGGTCGGGTGAAATTCGCGGTTCTTATCGTAGATACCGTCCGCGATGAAATCGGTCAGTATTTTATTCTTATTGGACGAGCAGATAAAACGGTTCACGGGAAGCCCCATCTGCTGGGCGTAATATCCGGCGAGGATATTGCCGAAATTCCCGGTCGGTACGTTGAAATTCACCGGGTCGCCGATGAAAACCTTCCGCTTCTCCACCATCTGGAGATACGCCCAGAAGTAGTACACGATCTGCGGGACAAGCCGTCCCCAGTTGATCGAGTTCGCCGATGAGAATTCGAACCCCGCCGCGCCCAGTTCGCTCACGATTGCCGGATCGGCGAATATCTCCTTGACCATCGTCTGGCAGTCGTCGAAATTACCCGTAACCCCCACCGTATAGGTGTTCGACCCGGAGGTCGTCACCATCTGGAGTTCCTGAACACGGCTGACACCGTTCTTGGGGTAGAATACAATGATGCGGGTGCCGGGTATGTCGCGGAATCCCTCGAGAGCGGCCTTTCCGGTATCGCCCGAGGTCGCGACCAAAATGACTATTTCTTTCTCGGATTTCTGTTTCTGCGCCGCGATAGTCAGCAGGTGCGGCATGATCTGCAGCGCGAGGTCTTTGAACGCGGCGGTCGGCCCGTGCCAAAGCTCCAGCACCGCGAGGTTATCGCGGAGCATACGCAGCGGCGCGGGGTTGATCGTCTCGAACTTGTCGGGACTGTACGCCTCGGCGATCGCATACTGGATTTCGGACTCGGTGTAATCGGTCAGGTATAGCTTGAGTATCTCGAACGCCATTTCCATGTAGGAGAGGCCGCGCAGGTTAAAAATGTCGATGGGCGGAACGGTTTCCGGGCTGAATAAACCGCCCTTCGGTACCATCCCCAGCCGGATCGCTTCCGCGCTCGGGACGGGCGGATAATTCCCCCGTGTGCTGACATAACGCATAGAATACCCCGATAAAAATAAATGAGCTATATTTTAACCGGAATCGCCGAAAAAAGAAAGTTTATCGGGATTTTGCTTCCGGGATAAAATTTTACGGAATTCCGTCTAACCTTTGACATTTTATGATTTAATAATATACTATGCATGGTGAAATTTCCGAGGAGAAAGGGTATGGTTAAAAAATATTTTACGGCCGCCGCGTTAGCCGTAATCATTCTATCGTTATCATGCTCCAAACCCGCCGAGAAGGATATTTTCGTCTGCGCGGAGAAAGGCGATATCGCCGGGATGAAGCTCCTTCTCGAAAAGGGCACCAACATCAATAAGGTCAACCCCGCCAATTATTCCATCCTGTTTGTCGCGATTACCAACGGGGATGTCGAGGCGGTCAAGTTCCTCATCTCGAAGGGCGCGAACCTGTCGAACCGAATCGTGAATACGACCCCTCTGATGCTCGCCGCCGAGTGCAACCAGACCCAGATCATCGTCCTCCTCGCCGACAAGGGGGTGAAGCTGGACGACTCCAACGGGATACGCACCGCGCTCATCTGCGCGGCCGAGAAGGGAAACCTCGACGCGGTAAAAGCATTGACCGAAAAGGGCGCGGATATCAACCTGAAAAATAACCTGAACTGGACGGCGCTGATGTTCGCGGTCAAGTACGACCGTATCGATATCGTGAAATACCTCATATCGAAGAAGGCCGACCTGAACGCGGGGGATTATTTCGACGATAAGACCGCGCTGATTATCGCGGTGGAGAACGGCAATCCCGATATGGTGAAACTCCTGATAAATAACGGGGCGGAGATCAACCAGCCGATGAAGGACACATCGGGGAAGAAAATGATGTACTATACCCCGCTCGACGTCGCGCAGAAGAAGGGGCTGAAGAAAATCGCCGACCTATTGATCGGCAAGGGCGCGGTATCCAGCACGATGGACTTCGATACCGAATCCAAGACCGAATAAGAAATTCCGTTGAAACGAAAAAACCGTTGCGTTTCGGATGAAATGGAGTTAAAATAGTGCAAAAGAATCGAGGGGCTTACAATGGCGAAATTCCTGAAGGATAACGGCATCCTGATAGCGATGGTATTACTCGGCATACTCATGTCCGTCCTATCCACATCGTTCCGCTCCACCGCCAACCTCTCCAACCTCATCCTCCAGATGTGCATTACCGGAACCCTCGCCGTGGGTATGACGATGGTTATTCTGCTGGGAGGTATCGACCTGTCGGTAGGTTCGGTCATAGCGTTATCCGGGGTAGAGGCCGCCCTCCTCATGCAGTCCGGCGTCAATGTCTGGCTCGCGATCGGCATCACCCTTCTCACCGGGGGATTCCTGCTCGGCCTATGGAACGGGTTCTGGATCGCGAAGTTCAACATCCCCCCGTTTATCATCACACTCGGTATGATGACGATTTCACGCGGGCTCGCGCATCTCCTGACCGGGGGAAGTACGCCCCCTATCGCGGACTCCACGTTCGAATTCATCGGGAACGGGTATATCCCGCCTCTCCCGTCGCTGATTATTATCGTCCTCGCGCTGGCGGGGTTTATCTACAGCGTGATCGCGGGAATCATGCGAAAAAAGAAGTATGCGATACCGATAAAGACGATCGAGTGGCTTCCGAATTTCATCATCGGCATCATCGGGTTCGCCTTCGCGTCATGGATATTCCTCAGTTCGCGGGGCAGCGAAAATATGGATAGAAATCTGGGGATTCCCGTGCCAGCCGCTATTATGGCGGTCGTCATCTTCATCGGGCATTTCCTGCTGACCAATACCCGTTTCGGGCGGCGTATTTACGCGATCGGCGGGAACCAGGAAGCCGCGCGCCTTTCGGGCATCAATATCAACGGCGTGAAAATGACCGTCTATGCGATTATGACCGCGCTCGCCGCGATCGGCGGATTTATCGCCGCGTCGCGTGTCAGTTCGGCGTCCCCCAACGCGGGCGAGATGATGGAGCTCGACGTTATCGCGGCGGTAGTGATCGGGGGGACATCCCTCTCCGGGGGGTCGGGGACTATCAAGGGCGCCATTATCGGGGCGATATTTATCCAGATTATGATGAACGGGATGAGCGCGCTGTCCGTACTCGAACCGATACAAAAAGTGGCTAAGGGTGTTATTATCATACTGGCTGTGCTTTTCGACGTACTCCAGAAGAAGCGGAAATCAACGGCAGTTAAGTAATGAGGTCAATAAACCGAAATTTAAACGGAATTGTATCGAATTATGAAATAAATTTTGCCTTTTTTATTTCAGTGAGTTATAATTCGGATAAGTAATTATGTAAAAAATTGAGGAAAGGGAATGAAAAACACTTTTTCAGAGTTCCTACTTGGAAAAAAAGTAGGCACAGCTCGTGTCGTCCCGTTGTCCACGAAAATCGTTCTGGTTTTCGTCATCTTCATTTTAGCATCGAATTTCGTCTCGAACTACATCAACCTTGTTTTGAACCAGGGCGAATTAATTCAATCGATGAAACAGCTCCTCATCAAGGACCTGAAAGAAATATACACATTCTGTAATAACCAGCGCGAGATTTTCGAATTCAATAAAAACACAGACATGGTTGTATCGAATGTCGAGACCCGTTCGCTGAACACGTTTAAGAATAAAAAGGCCGTGCTCCTCGGAGTTAAGTCCGACGGCTCCTTCCTGTTCCAAGCGTCCAAAATTGAAAAAGCGGCGGCGTTCGAGGATCAGGCCGCGCTCAAGACAATGCTTGCGTCAGGAACGAACAGCGGTACCGAAGGCGCGATCAACTTCACCCTGCACGGCGAGAATTACCTCGGTATCTATAAGTACAACCCGAAATGGGGCGTATATCTGATCCGCGCCGAGGAAATGAACGAATTTAACGAGCCGTCTCAGGAGATTTTCCTTAATATCGCGCTGATTATCGCGATTATCACCGCCGTAAGCACGATTATCGGGGTATTCGTCATCCAGCGCCTCACCCACTTTATCGGGCAGATCACGAACTCCATTATGAAGATGACCAACGATCAGCAGTTGGATTTCGTCGACATCCATAAGGCGCCGAACGATGACGTGACATTCCTCGGTATGGCGTTCAACTCGCTCTCCACGACGATCACCAACCTGTTATTGATATTCCGAAAGTTCGTCAATAAGGATATTGTCCGAAAAGCGTACAGCGAGAAGGAAGTCCGTCTCGAGGGAAAACAGCTCGAATTGACGATGCTTTTCACCGATATCAAGAGCTTCACCTATATCACCGAAACCCTCGGCACCGATATCATCAAACTGCTGAACATTCATTACGACCGCGCTATCCGTGAGATCGTGAATCTCGACGGTATCATCGGGTCGATTATCGGGGACGCCCTGCTTGCGGTGTACGGTGTTATCGATGAAATGCAGATGAATAAATCGCTGGAAGCGGTATTGTCCGGGTATAAGATACAGGAAGTGGCGGAACAGCTTCGTATGGAAATGCATAAGCGGAAAGAGGAAATCATCCGCACTAAGGGCGCGTTGACTGAACTCGAGGAGAAGGTCTATAAAGCCGTACTGCTCGAAGTCGGCGTGGGTATCGACGGGGGAACCGTATTCTACGGGAATATCGGTTCATACGTCCGCATGACGAATACGGTTATCGGCGATAAAGTAAACTCGGCGTCGCGTCTGGAAGGACTGACCCGTGTCTATAAAGTTCCTGTCATCTGCTCGCAGTATGTTAAGGAAGAGATAGAAAAATCATCGCCGAAATTCGGCATCACTTTCGTCGAACTCGATACGGTTCAGGTCAAGGGGAAAACCGAGGGTGTTACCGTGTATTGGCCGATCCCGGAAGACCGTCTGACGAAAGAAATACAGGATAATGTAAAAATATTCGCCGATGGCTTAAAGGAATATTATAAAGGCGACTGGGTTAAAGCGAATGAGAAATTTATGAAAGTTGATTTAGCGCTCGCGGAAGTATACCGTGAACGCACCCAGAAAAAAATAGCCCCCAGTAATTGGAGTGGAATATGGACAATGACAACAAAATAAGCCAGATTGTTAATCAGGCTAAATCGAGTTTCCTGAAAGGGGAGGTCGTCGATTCCGCCCGCGAGGTGCTTGAATACTCGCTGGAAAAGGAATTTTCTAAGTCGAAAAAGAACCGGCGTGTCCTGATCGTATGGGCTATTCTTATATTCCTCGTCCTGATGGGGGGCGCGGCGTTCTTTACCGTATATATGATCCAGCAGAAGCAGACGAACGTCAATGTGGATATTACCGATTTTGAGGACCTCAAGCTGACTGAACTCCTCAAGTCCGCCAGTACGGATAAATCGCGCATCACGTTCCTCGAGCAGGATATCAAACAGTTGGTGTTCCAGAAGAATCAGGAAGCCGAGCAGATCAACGGGCAGACGGAGCAGTTGATTCAGATCGCCAAACAGAAAGGCCTGTCCAAACCGGAGGAGGCCGCCGAAATCGCGATGCTCCAGAAACAGGGCGCCGCGAAGATCGCCTCGATCAACCAGAAGTATGATTCGAAAATCTCCATGAAGAAAGAGGAAATCGGCGATCTCAAGGCCAGCCTCAAGGAAAAAGGCGAGAGCGGGGACGTTTCGCAGGAATCGGGGGCTTATTCCGAGTACGAGAAAATTTTTGAAATCCGCCTCGAGAAAACCAAGCTGTACTACGAGGCTAAAATAAAAGAGCTGAACAAGCAGAATCTCAAGGATATCGCGCAGATGCAGAAGCTGAACCAGGAACTGATTAAGGTGCTTATCCTGAAATACAATCCCAACTTTAAGGAAGACGCTGTCAAAGCGCTGATTGCGGTGAAATATTCCACGGTCGGCGGGACGCTCGGCGAATATAACGCTCTGCTCGCGAAAGAGAACATTATATCCAAGGACGACTTCGACGCGATGAAGATGAAAGCCGCGAATTTCACGACCGTATTCAGCCGTATCTATAGTATCCCTTATACCAACTCGGTTCCTTCCGCGCTCGCGGGAATCAAGTATTTCCACGACTCCGCGCTGAAGGACTATGACGCCCTTTGGCAGAAAGCCCTCAAGATTGTCGAGAAAAAGAATAAACTGATCGACACCTACGAATACGCGTTCGAGTACTACACGAAGATCGGGCGCGAGACAGGATATATCCTCGACCCGCGCGACCCTAAGAAAATGGTGGTCTATATCAATAAGGCCTACCTCATCAAGAAGGGCGACACCGCGATCGTGTTCCGTAACGACGACGAGTATATCGGGAAGATTAAGCTCGACCCGCAGGCCGACGCGGTAATCGCGGAGGTGATCGAGCTCGCGGAAGGGGAGAAAATTCTGCCCCTCGACCGTATCCTGATCAATATCAAGCAGTGAAAATGAAGGAGCGTTCCATGAAAGTTAAAATATCCGTATTATTCATATTTTTCGCGCTGATAGTCACTCCCGCGTTCGCATCCGTATGGGACGGCGCAGGGCTGACGCAGGTCTCCGAGGGCGTCGAGGATGATAAAAAAACGGTAACCCTCCAGAACGAATCGGGCGCGCAGTTCAAGGTGATTTACTCAGCGGATGTTTCCGATAAGCAGGCCGCGAAGATCGCCGATGTCGCCGGCGAGATCACCGGGTGGAAGACCATCCCGCTGAACGACCTTCGTTTTTTTATCAGCGATAAGACCATCGACGTCGTAGTCAGCCCGGTGAAAATCGAAATCAACAAGACTAATTTTTTGAGCTACTTCCCGTCGGGACTGTTCTTTTTCGTCGACCTGAACGATTATATCCTCCGTTACGATTTCCGCATGAATTATAAGGGCAACCTTTTCCTGCGCGTCAAGGGTATCTATGTGAACGAGACCGAGCTCCGCAAACAGATCGAATCGGCGGTCGCGAATCCCAAGGCGTATATCAAGACCGGCGATCTGGAATACCTCGTCAATAAGCTCGAGGATCTCGAGGCGAAGGTCGCGCTTCTGAAGTACGACCTGTACGCCATACAGGAGGAAAATTTCCGCCTGAAAGCCGCGGTCGTATCTCTCCAGAACCGGAGTTTCTTCGGGGACGTATTCCCCGTGCCGATCGAGACCGTCACGAAAGTGGTCGAATTCAAGAAGGAAAACCCGTCGATGAATAAAGATCAGATTCAGAAGGAGATGGAGAAGCAGGGCGTCAAGGTGTCCGGCAACGAAGTTTTCCTGATACTGAGCGTCTACTTCAACGAGTATAAATAGCCTTCTCCGGTTCGCGTTCATCACCGGAAGAAATACTGCATAACGGCCGTACTAAGTATGTTTCCATTGTCATTGCGATGCCGCGCTACAGAGTTTATTGAAGCGCGATAAAAGCAAGCTGTTTTTTCACAGAAGACCGCTTTTTCGCATCACTCACCGCAAAGACGGAAAACAGTAAAATCAACAATCCTTTTATCTGCCCGTTATCGCGGGAAACAACCTTCTTTATTCTAACCATCCGCGCTAAAACCACTCTATTTCTATAGATTTGATATTTAACACGTATCCCGTTAAAATAGAATAGCCCGGAGGTAACTATGCATCTAGCGAACAGGGATATATGGATGTGGATTCTCATAGCGGTACTCGCGCTTACCGGCCTCATTATATGGAGTTTCATGCGGCGGCGGAGTATCGTGAAACGGGTATTCTCCGAGGGTCAGCGGGCGTCCCTGCTGTCGAATTTCAGCCCCGGCGCGCGCCTGTTCCGCACGATTATCCTCGGACTGTCGCTCTTTTTCCTCGGCCTCGCGATACTCGACCCCCGTTGGGGATCGCAGGCGGTCGAGCGCGAAATGTCCGGTATCGACGTCGTGTTCCTGATGGATATCTCCGCCAGTATGGATACCGAGGATGTCCCAGGGAGCCGTCTGGGGTACGCGAAACAGTTGTCCCAGCAGTTGATGAGTCTCCTCGCGGGCAACCGTATCGGGGTCGCGGGATACGCCGGATTCGGGTTTAAAGTCATCCCCCTGACCGCCGATATCAACGCGGCCATCCTATTCCTGAACGAGCTTTCCACATCGATGATAGATATACAGGGCTCCAACCTCGAGGACGGTATCAAGACCGCGATGGAGTTATTCGATAAACAGGCGCTGACCCACCGCGCGGTCGTGGTGTTCACCGACGGGGAGGACTACGAGTTCTCGCCGCTCAACCAGGCGAAGGAAGCCAAGCAGTCGGGGGTACGTATCTATACGGTCGGGATCGGCACCCCTGAGGGGGCTAAAGTCCCGATGCTCGACCAGTACGGCGCGGTGGAAGAATATATGATGGAGGGCGGTAAGCCTGTCATATCCCACCTGAACGAGGCGCTGCTGAAATCGGTGGCGCAGGAGACCGGCGCGCTCTATGCCCCCGGCACTGAGGACGGGATACTCCAGATCGCGAAGAGTCTCGGCGAACTGCAAAAGTCCAAGTTCGGCAGTAATATCTACGAGTTCATGGAGCCGCAGTACCAGTACTTTCTGATGGCCGCCGTGCTCCTGCTTCTGATCTATATCCTCATGCCCGACCGGAAACTGAACACCCGCAAACCCGCCGTTCCCCTCGCGGCGCTCGCGTTGGCGATGCTCCTGCCGATCGGCGGATACGCATCGGACGCGTCCGAAGGGGCGAAGGCGTATAAAAAGAACGAGTACGAGAAGGCGCTCCAGTTCTTCCAGAAGGCGATTACCGCCGACCCGAAGAACGACCTCCTGCGTTATAACGAGGCCAACACCTATTACCAGATGAAGCAGTACGCGCCCGCGATGACGGGATACCTTTCGCTGACGAACTCGAAGAATACCGACGCGCAGGCTAAGGCTTTCTATAACCTCGGTAACGCGTTCGCCGCGCAGAAGGACTATAAGAACGCGCTCCTTTCCTATAAATACGTCCTCGACCACGCCGACCCGAAATCGGAAGTATTCCAGCGCGCGCTGAAAAACTTCGTATTCCTGAAGCAGAAATTCCCGCCCCAGCAGCAGAAAGACGACCAGAAAGATAAAAAGGATAATAAAGATCAGAAAGATCAGCAGAATAAGGATAAAAATAAAGACCAGAAAGATAATCAGGATAATAAAGAGCCGCAGAACGAGGATAACCAGAAGCAGCAGCAGGCTCAACAGCAGAAGCCCATTTCCCCGACCGATATCGAGAACCTGCTGAACCTGATCGAGGAAGAGGAAAAGAAGCACCTGACGGACAAGGAAAAGCCCCAGGGGAAACTGGTCTATCCCAAGATAAAGTATTGAATATTCAATATTTAGCGGGGATTTTCCGATAAACAGAATGCCTATCGACGCGAGTTAATGGGGAAAGAATGCGTTATTTTGTCAGTATACTCATATTCCTAATTCTGAAGGCGGGCCAGGCAGGCGCCGCTTATTACTTCATGCTGTTTTTCCAGATGAAATACGATATCTGGGTAGCCGCGTTCTACGGGGGCGCGTCGCTCTTCCAGTTCGCGTTTTACCTCTATGCCGCCCTCATATCCGGCAAGGGTGGGAACGCCGATATTCTCATCAAGCGGAATTCGTCGACGATCACCTACTTTATGGAACTCGTTGCGGTCGGAGCCTCTCTCTACTATCTTTTCATGCTGAGAAACCCGGTGCTGCCCCTCGAGTTTATTTTCGTGGTCGCGGCACTGATCGGCAATCTTTTCTTCGCGGTACATAAAACAGTACTCTCGTTCCTCATCAGGAACTCCAAAATAAAGGTACACAGTTCCGGGATTATTTCGAATATCATATTCCTGTTCTTCGCGTTCGCCGTGCCGATCGCGTATATTGCCGCGAAGGAATTCTATTACCGGGAGAAAATCGACGCAATCGATATTTACCTGATAACCGGCGCGCTATTCGTGAACTGGATCGTCGTGTTATGGCTGACGATTTCGAAAAACCGCCGCGGGACGTTAACCGCGCGCACCCTCCACCCGGTAGACGTTTATATCGATAAGGATACGACTAAGGTATTCGACGATTGCGAAATCGGGTATATCCAGACCGAGATTAAGGAACTGTTCGCGCGCCTGATCCGCGAGAAAGAGAATATCATGCTGTTCAATAACTACACATCCGCGCAGATCAGGGAACACGCCGTCCGTTACGGGATAGAGATGAACGGGGAGACCAAGACGGCGACCATCGCGACCTTTATCTACGACGTCCCGAAGGAGATCACCGACCCGCAGGAAATCCTGCGTATCAATAACCGCATCGTCAGGATTATCGGCGAGATGTCCGGGGATTACGACGGATACCCCTACTTCTATCATAATCACGCTATCGTCATATTCGGTATCCCGTTCTACTTCGACCATCAGAAGTATAACGCGGTGGAATGCGCGACCCGTATCATTTGGGATATTTATAATTTCGCCGGGGACGAAAGTCTGCGTATCGACGTCAGTACGGGGATATTCACAGGCCCGATTGTCTACGGTACGATGAATACGCCGGGGAAGAACCTGAAAGAAATCCGCGCGGTCGGCGCGTCGATAGACAACTCCTATAAGATCGCGGCGATTTCCAAGAACCTCAAGGTGAAACTCCTGACAGACAATGAAACTATCGAAAGTCTCAAGACCAAGTTTTATGTGCAGAAAACCTATAAGATTAAACTGGATACCGGCGAGATGATGCTCCTGAATCAGGTCAAGGCATAACCCGTCCGGCGGTCACCCTATCGTGAAATAACCCAAACCCTTACTGGATTTCGAGCTTGCCCTTCAGGTTGCCGTTTTTATAGAGAAGCTGAAGAATAGTGATAATTTCA
>MIBD01000032.1:13135-16093 GCA_001829395.1 Spirochaetes bacterium GWF1_49_6
ACTGGATCCGCCGATCTGCACCTTCGTCCCCTTGAACGATACCGCCGCTTCGGTAATCACGACATTCCCGCCGGATACGATCACACCCTGTTTCGCGTCGATCAGCACCCTCGGCTCCTGGTCGATATCCACCGATAGTTTATTCAATTCAAAAATAAAGTCATACACTTCCATCCCGGACGGAATCTTCATCTTAATCTTGTAATTCTGTACTTTGGTGACCGCGTCGGGAAACTTCTTCTGGATGGATTCCTTGGCCTTACTGACCGCGCCCATCCCGAGCTTCTCGTTGACATAGATCGTGATCTGCCCGTTGGTATCGGTGATCTGGTGGAATATCTCTTCCTGCACGATACCGCCGAGCGGTACGACTCCCGTGACGCTCTTCGATCCGTTCTCGACCATCAGCCTGCCCTGCGCGATCGCGTAGATTTGATTATCCCCGCCGAGCAGGGGAGTGATAATCAGCTCACCGCCCTCGAGGGATTTCGCGTCGAACACGGACGCGACACTGACGTCGATCTGGCTGCCCACCGGAGAGAACGGGGGAAGCTGGGCGCTGACGAGAACAATCGCGGAGTTCTTCGGCTTCAGAAGCGCGGGATCGACAAAAAATCCGAAGTTGTTAGCGATAATCGACAGGACTTCCTTAGTCTGCGACCCGGTGGTGCTGTCGCCCGTCCCCTTCAGTCCGACGACGATACCGTAGCCGAGCACGGGGTTGATCTGCATCCCCTCGATGGAAATAATATTTTTCAGCGGTACGCTTTCCGCGAAAAGCCCGCCGGTGATATAAACGATCAGTCCCGCTATCAATAAACCGCGCATGCATTTCCCCTATTTTTTAATCAGTTTCGCTATCAGCATCTTACCGCTGTTGATATTTTCCACGAGGTAAGTCACATCGTCGAGCTTACGGATAATCCGCGCCTCGACAGAAATCGTCAGCCCGCCTAATTTATAGACAATGAAGGCTTTATAATCCTGAATACTATCGATATAAACCTCATTCTCAGCGGTCTGGATCGCCCCTGCATATCCGGGCGCGGCGGGAATAGAATTATAATTAGTCGGCCATGCCGCGGCGGCCATGGGCGCCGCTTTAGGGAGTTCCACTACCGGCTTTAGCGGGAACGTGACCATGAGCATTGAGGGCGCCCCCATATCCTTGGTTAAATCGATATAATTCACCGATACGACGACTTTGTTGCCATTGAGGGTGTAGTCCGACTTAACGATATAGAATCTGTCGGGGAGCATTTCCGGCTTCAGCGCGGGTATGGCGTTGGGATAAAGCGCGAGAAGCCCGTCGATAATATCCTGCGATGCGGATAGCGCGGGAATATAGCGCAGGTCTATCCCGCTCCCGATCAGGGTAAAATCCTTATATCCGGCGTTTTGAAACAAAACACCCAATTCTTTATTCGAAAAAACTTTACTCTTATCGGTCGGTATGATATAATTACTTGCGAACGGGGCATGACAGAGCGATGCGAGACTCATAGCCGGATGAAAAGTGTAGACTGTTTTCGGCAGATAGATCGTGATGGAAAACCCTGCCCCCGCGAATGAAATCAATAATAAAAGAATGAAAAATATTCTAGCGCGCATGGAGGTTCCTCCTCGATTCAATATCGGAAGAAACCCCGAATAGTAAAGTAAATAATAATAATGGGGAAGGTTTTGCACTTGTGCGTATTAATGCGTTATGCATGGGTATGTGTGCATTTTCAGGCATCATATTTTATATAGGATTTTTATTTATCGACGGCGTATATAGTTAATTTTTACGTTTTTTTTGGCATAATTTTTGCATGTTAATATTACACCCCCCAATATATCTCTCGGCCTAGGCCGGGATTTCACCTCCTCGAAAGAGGAGGTGTTTAAAAAAAAGCCCCCTTAAATATATGTCCAAAAACGAAAGCCCCTCTTATCGAGGGGCTTTCGTTTTATTCATGCACGATAAAATTCGTACTATAGGAATGAATAATGTCCGGGTGGAACCTCTCCACCAGATTATACACGTTCGACAGGACGCTATTCAGATGGTCGGTCTCGTTGGAAACCGCCGATACGGCGATGATTGTTTTTTGCCCGAAATGGTCTTCCTCGACAATTTCCGATACGCTGACGTTGAACTTCTTGCGAATTTTATCCTTGATACTGCGGATCAGGTTTCTTCGTTCCTTCACCGTCTCCCAGTGCGGAATATCGATTTGTATCGTCAGTAGTCCGATAATCATAGGTCTTTATTCCCCCATCAGGTACTTTATCCCGTCGGCGATTTTCCGCCGCCCGGTCTTTCCCGCCTCGATGACCTCGGAATGGTCGAGTTTCTTTCCGCCGAGTCCCGACGCCTTATTGGTTATCAGCGACATTCCCGCGATACGCATCCCGTAGAACCGCCCCACGATCGCTTCCATCACGGTGGACATTCCCACCGCGTCCGCGCCGATCGTCCTGAGATACCGGACTTCCGCGGGGGTTTCGTAATGCGGGCCGCGAAGCGCCGCGTAGACCCCCTGCGTGAGCCCGAACTGTTTCGCGAGCTTTCCGGCGAGCGCAGTATCGTATGCTTCCGTCATATCCTGAAATTTTTCCGATCCGGGCGCGCCGTTCAACGGACTCCCCGACTGAAGGTTGATCTGGTCGGATATGACCATTACGTCCCCGACCTCGAGAGTACGGAGTATCCCGCCCGCCGCGTTGGTCAGCAGGAGGTTCTTAATGCCGAGTTCCCCGAACAGTCCCACCGAGAACGCTGCCTCGAACGGAGTCCATCCCTCGTAGAGATGCGAACGCCCTAACTGCGCGAGGACGCGTTTCCCGTTATACTCGGCGATCATAAATTCCCCGCGATGCCCCGCTACGCCGGAATGCGGCATACGCGCGACGTCCGAGAAGGGAAAGCTCCCGATGACCTTAAAATCGTCGAATACGTCGGAAAGCCCCGAC
>MIBD01000032.1:16111-18274 GCA_001829395.1 Spirochaetes bacterium GWF1_49_6
TCGACGGGCTTATCCCATCCGGTAGCGGACTTTAAAAACGATTCCTTCGCTTCGAGAAGTTTCTCTTTGTTAAACTGTTTCACCGAAAAACCTCCGCCTGTTCTCTTTGAGGATATTCAGCATATTATAAAATATCGCGTCCTTTTCGGGCTTGAGTCTCGCTACGCCGTCCGCGATAGCCTGCTGTCCCACCGCCTCCGCCTCATACGCGAACACCTCGAAATCGTATACCGACGGGATAATCTTTCCCTTATCGAGGTCGTTCTGCGTGATCCGGGAGGCGATCGCTTCGGCGGCGGCCTTTTTCATATTCTGGGTGACCGACATCGCGCGAACGTCCAATAGCCCGCGGAATATCGCAGGGAACCCGAGACAATTATTCACCTGGTTGGGGAAATCGCTCCGCCCGGTGGCGATAATCACCGCTCCGGCGGCTTTCGCCTCGTCGGGCATGATTTCCGGGTCGGGGTTCGCCATCGCGAATATGACCGGTTTCGTCCCCATCGTCTTCACCATATCGTAGGTCAACGCGCCTTTGGCGGAAAGCCCGAGGAATACGTCCGCGCCCCTGACCACGTCGGCCAGCAAACCCTTTTCTTTATCGGGATTGGTCGCCAACGCGATTTCATCCTTCATGGAATTCATGTTATTCGTTCTGCCATCATAAATCGCGCCCTTCGTATCGCAGAGGATGACGTTCTTCGCGCCCGCGAAAAGCATCAGGCGTGTGACCGCGATACCGGCGGCTCCGCTCCCGTTAACGACTATTTTCACTTCGCCGATATTCTTCCCGACTATCTTCAACGCGTTCATCAGGCCGCCGAGCGACACCACGGCCGTCCCGTGCTGGTCGTCGTGGAAGACGGGTATGCTGAGATTCTTGGATAGCCGCGTCTCGATCTCGAAACAGCGCGGCGCGGAAATATCCTCGAGATTGATTCCTCCCGCGATAGGTGAAATCAGTTCCACCGTGCGGATAATAGTCTCGGTATCCTGCGAATCGAGCACTATCGGGTACGCGTCCACCCCGCCGAATATCTTGAACAGCAGAGCTTTCCCCTCCATTACAGGGATAGAACCCCTGCACCCGATATTCCCGAGGCCGAGTACAGCCGACCCGTCGCTGACCACCAATACCGTATTACCCTTGATCGTGTAATCGAATACCTTTTCCTCCATGTCGGCGATTTCCAGACATGGAACCGCGACGCCGGGAGTATATGCGAGCGACAGTTCCTCGCGGGTCTTGACCGATACCTTGGGAATCGTCTCGATTTTTCCGTTGCCGATCCCGTTATTCTGATGGTATTTTAACGCGTTTTCCCTCACCATGAACTCCTTGATTTATGAGTAAACATATTTTATTCGAGATTCAAGAGAATAGCAACCAAATGACGAAAATATATAGAATACCGCTTGAATTCTTTATGAAATGGGAGTATAATTCTTTTTGCCGTGTAATTTTATATCATTTAACAACATGCCGAAGCGCCCGGTTTCCTTGGGCTGCTTATCTATTAAAAAATGTATTTTTTATGTGAACTTCTATTGAAAGCGGGGTTTTTTTGGGGTTAAGAAAGTATTTATTAGCTTTCTTTATTGCGGCTGGAACCGTGTCTTTAGCTTCCGCGGTCTGTATGAAAGGGGATTATAATTCATGGACAAGCGTGGATTTTAATACCACCTACTCCGCGCCGGGGTATTGCCGGAATGTAATCACCGGTGTGACCATAGGAAATCAATTTCTCATCGGTGTCGATTCCAGTTACGCCCCGAAATACTGCGGCGGTTATTGGATTCCCGGGGATACAGGAAATCTGGATACGGTTTGGAGTATTCCCACCAACGGCGCAAACGCCCAGTTTAACGGCGCGAATTTCTCGCAGATTAAAACTTACCTCGTCTTCGTTTCGAAAACTTCTCCCGATGCGCCGAACGGCAACTTCGGTATCATGACGCTCTCGGCCAGCCCTATTTATATCTCCGCCGTATCCGCGGGAACTGTCTATCCGCAGTCCAACGTCTCAGTCAGCCTCACCCTCTCCGGCGCGAAATGTACCGAAGAAGCGGTCTACGTCCGGTACACCACGAACAACTGGGCATCCTCCGCGTTCGTGCTGGCCACCGGAAGCGGTACGTCCTATTCCGCCGTCATACCCGCGA
>MIBD01000032.1:18285-20298 GCA_001829395.1 Spirochaetes bacterium GWF1_49_6
GCTATCGTCCGATACTACGCGCTGACCACTTCGGCAAGTTCCGGTAACCTCGCGGCGAGTCCCGACCTGCTGTCCATCAGCGTGAATAATAACAGCGGCGCGAACTATTCCTTTACCGTCCCCAAGACAACATTCCACACCATAGCCATCGACGGAATTAAGGATTTCTACACTAACGAGTGCTTCCCGACAACGTCCGCCGCCGGGGGATACACCAATTGGATCACATGGGATAACAACTATCTCTATATCGGGTATAAAGGCGCGAATATCGCGCATGACGCGGCCGGGCCATGCGCGCTGGTTGTCTACCTGTCCACTAACACCAATACCGGCTCCGCCTACGGGGTGATGTACAATACCCAGACGCCCGTACTCCCGTTCCGCGCGGATTACGTCTTCAATTTCATCAACGACTATACATGGAACAGCGCGTCATGGAACGGGTCGGCGTGGAACTGGAACTCCCCGTTTACCGTCATCACAGTCACCGACCTGAGCCGTATCGGGACATATCTGGAATTCCGCATCAGCAAGTCCGACCTGAAGAATCCGGCGTTTCTCGATATCTATATCCAGTTCGTGACAAAAACGATGGGCTTCGAATGGACATACGGCGCGATCCCCTATAACACCCTGACCGACGGGTATAAAAGCAACCCGTCGAATTATGTCTCGTTCGGGACGAATATCTGGAACGTGAACAAACAGCCGTTCCAGTCCGCCTATAAGACCTTTGACCCCATACTCCCGTACCAGAATATTCTGCGTTACCCCACCAATAACCAGACGGTCTATTCCAACTACGCCCTGACGATGACCAATACCGCGCAGGACAAGATCGGCGTCTATAAGATCGAGTTTTACACGAATTATAACGGGTTATACGACACGGTGTATGTGACAAATTACAATAGCAACTATACGAAAACCATTCCCGCAGGCGTCCTGAAGCCCGGCGTGAACCATTTTTACACGATTGCCTACGACACCCGCAATAAGCTCTACTCCGCGACCAATACGGTGACTGTCGCAGTGAACTCCCCTCCGCCCAAGCCGGTGCTGACATTCCCGGTAAACGGCGACCAGAACTTTTATCTACTCAAGCCCCGTTTCAAGTGGTATATGGGCGCCGACCCCGACGGGCAGGCGGTGACGAATTACCAGATCATCGTATCCGCTAACTCGTCCCTGTCCCCCGAGTACTTCAACCACACCTTCGTGTCGGCCGCATCGAACTTTATCACTATATTCACGAATTACCTGCAAAATAATACCACTTATTACTGGTCGGTGCGCGCGTCCGACGGCATCGTGTGGGGGCCGTGGTCGACCACCAACTCGTTCAAAGTCAACCCGGTCTATATCATACTCGACGGCGATCTTACCGAATGGAACACGTCGGTCGGCGGGGTGAATACCGACTTTATCACCAACGGGCAATGGATGTGGAACGATAAAACGAACGACGCGGTCGTATCGGGCGACGCGCTGCCCTACGATCATCTCGACCTCCTGAAATTCGGGGTTACCGCCGATCAGCACTGTCTGTTCCTGATGTTCACCGTCCCCGACCTGTCCGACGACGTGACCTACGATTCCCCGCGCCCGTATATCAGCGTGGCGATCGATACGAACCTCATATCCGGCTCCGGTAATAACCAGACGGTCGAGAGCGAACTGGGCACTCCCGCAGACGCGCGATGGGAACTCGAGATTATCGCGAATGTCGATGGGACCGGTTACTATACCGTTACCGGGAGCGCGACAAACTTCCATGAGTGCGGCGAAAACTGGATCACCCATTCCACCAATCCCGGCCTCGGCGAAATCGCTATACCGTGGGACGAGATGGGATTCACATCGATACCGCAGAAGCTGAATATAGTCGTGGATACCGGGCGCGTGGTGGACGGCCTCGGGATATATCACCTCCAGCAGATATCCGGCGCGCCCAACTTCGTGGATTGCGTATCCACCAACGACCCCGCGTCGGCGGAATTTTCCGACGGG
>MIBD01000032.1:20312-21657 GCA_001829395.1 Spirochaetes bacterium GWF1_49_6
TATGAATCTCTGCTTCAATACGAACGGACGTATTATCGAGACCGCGTTCCAGGTCACATGCCCGACGAACGCTCTCGCGGGAATGCCGTTCCCGGTGGTGGTCAAAGCCCTCGCGCCGCTCGGCGGAAAGGTGTACGACTTCAGCCGCGCCATCATATCCGAAGTTCTCTTCGGGGGTACGGCCTATGCCGTATCGAACACTCCGTGGGCGCAGGGCGTCTCGACCAACTATGTCGTCATCAATTACCTCGGCTCTAATAAAATCGCCATCCGCGACGAACAGTTTACAAATATCAGCGGAACGAGCGGCTGGATAGTGATCTACCGCCCCGATGTGGTTATCAACGAACTCATGTTCGACCCGCCGGGCGCGGATACCGACGGGCAATGGATCGAATTGTTCAACCGCGAGAGCCAGCCCGTCTACCTGACCGGGTGGACACTCCACGATTACGACACTGCGTACCCGATGTTCAAAATCACGAATACGGTCATCCTCCCTTCGTCGAACTTTTTCGTGCTATGGGACGGGGTGGGCGCGAACGATCTCGACTTCTCCGACGGGCGCGGCCTGCTCTACGGGCAATGGGGGGCGGCCCAGCTTTCAGCCGCGCAGGATGAAGTCGGCCTGTACTGCTCCCCCACGATGGAGAACCAGTACACGCTGATGGACTTCGTCGCATACGGAGCGGACGCGGGGATTGACGACGACCGCGCGGTGCTCGCCGGTATCTGGACCTCGGGCGGGTTCGTCTCTATCACAAACTATTCCGAGGGGGCGTCCCTCGTGCTTCTCCCCGACGGCGACGATAACAACCTCGTTTCGGACTGGACGATCGATCATACCTGCACCCCGAAATGGGGGAATAAATATATCCTCGCGCAGAATATATCGAATATCGCGCAGACCAACGGCGCATACGCCGGGTCGATCATGCTCGCGTTCGAAATCAATCTCCCCGACCCCGAGAACGACGCCGCCGCATCGGGAGACCGCCTCTCGAATATCATCGTCTGCCTCGGCGGGAATATCACTACCAACGGTATCGTCGAGGCGAAGCTATGGAACGATAACGGCGCGGGTCAGCTCAACTACGGCTACCCCAACAACTCGGCGGCCAATAACCTCCTGATGGGCGCGGGAACCTACTCCAACGCGGTCAACGGGTATGTCTTTAAAAATCTCGCGAATAACCTGATCGCCGATTCCCCGTCGGGCGGGAAGATGACGGTCTATTTCTCGCTCATGCTCGCGACCAATATCACCGCCGGGCAGACGGTCAAACCGTATATCCTGCCGAACAGTATCAGGATGCTGTCCGTACCGGACGAGGCTATCGGCCCG
>MIBD01000032.1:21752-22191 GCA_001829395.1 Spirochaetes bacterium GWF1_49_6
AATATATCGACCGCGCAGGGTAATGACAACCTGGCGTTCTTCCGGGGCTCCTCCCTCGCGGCTGGAAATATGCTTCTCATATCCGGCGGTGTCACGACCGCGCAGGCATTCACGAACTTCTACGCCGAGAACCCGTCCCCGCCGATTATGGCGCCCGCATCCGGGACGAAGATCGCGCTGAACGGACTCGCCGCCGCGGATACCCCGTTCATCCTGCGCGAGTACACCACGATTATAGCAATCATCGACTATACCAACAGCATCACGTCCGCGAGCAATACGGTAGAGATGATTAACCCGTGGGGAGGACAGTCCGCCGCGAATTACCAAGCATCCTCCTGTTTCCACGGGACACCCGGCTATCTCAACGGGTTCCGCGCGGTCGAGATGAGTCTGATGAACGTATCCAATTACAGTCTCGATATCAACACGACAAACA
>MIBD01000033.1:0-4599 GCA_001829395.1 Spirochaetes bacterium GWF1_49_6
AACACTCCCGAAAGGGGGCGGTTTTGATTCAGTATAAAGTATAAAGCTGAAAGTGAAAAGCGGGGAATAAGAAAAGAATAACCGCAGAGACACCCCCCCACTATGTGAGGGCAGGTAAAGTACACAGAGGAAATACCTTTTTTTCTCCATGCTCTCCATGTACTCTACGGCATGTTTTTTTGATCTTGTTATGTTAGCAAACAAATAAAGCGCCGGAGTAATAAAGCTATCGTTGACGATCGAAATTCAGTAATGGTCACTTCTAAATACTCAGTTTAGGAAGTGACCATTGGGCGTTTTATAATCAATTATACCTTGATTTGTTAGATAAATCAGATATTTTACGTTAGTCCCCGCAGGGGAGAACTGCCCTAATGTATATTTACGAAGTGAAGCGCCGGAAAGAGGGCGTATATTTCTTTTAATCCTCGCTGATCGCCTCGGTCGGGCATTCATCGATTGCCTCACGCGCTAAATCTATGTCAAACGCCGTCAGGTCGGTGACATGCGCCTTCCCGTCGTCCTCCATCCTGAACAGGTCGGGGTATAGCCCCTCGCATACGCCGCATCCGATGCAGGCGTCCTGATCGATTTTTACCGCCATAGGTTTCCTCCGTTCATGGTGATAGTCAATTATAATCATTTTATTCCTCAACGTCCAATAGAACCCCCGGTTGGCAATTCGCGCGATTGGACTTTTCCGCGCCGTTAAGGTAAAATATGAGCGCAAACTTAGAAACAAGGGGTTCGGAATGACGGGAAAGTCCGTTACTTTTTCCATACTCGGACGTAATATTATATGAACGGTGAAATTGAGATCGATATTCAGGCCGATGAAATCGACCTATGGGCGGAAAAGAGCCGTGACGGCGACCGGAACGCGTTCGGGAAACTCTACGACCGTTATATGCCGCCCATCTACAGGTTCGTCTATTACCGGGTGTACAACAAGGGTCTAGCGGAGGATTTGACCTCGCAGACATTCCTGAAGGCGGTGGAGAATATCGCGAGCTATGACCGGAAGAAAGGGAAGTTCTCATCGTGGCTCTACCGTATCGCCCGGAACCTGGTGATCGATTATTACCGGTCGCGGAAGAAAACCGTCGAACTCGATGAGACATGGGATATCCCCTCGGATATCGACATCGAGGACGACGTACACCGGAAGGATATGGCCGAACGGCTCAAGGTGCTGATGCGCATCCTTTCCGGGGAACAGCGCGAAATCGTGGTCATGCGGCTCTGGCAGGAGCTCCCATACAACGAGATCGCCGGGATTTTAGGGAAGACCGAAGCGGGATGTAAGATGATGTTCTCCCGCGCGATCGCCAAGCTTCGGGATGAAGCGGACTTTTTAGCGGTTGTGATCCTGTTTCTCGTCACAGGAATGACGGGATAGGAGAAAAAGATGAAAAACACTATAAAAGAACTGATAAACGAACTGATCCGTAACGACTCCTCGCTCAAGGGGAAAGAAGCCGAATTGGAGACAATTCTCTCCAAAATGGCTGAAATCCGCCCGTCAGCCGAGCCCGACCCGGAATTCCGCGCGCGCCTGAAGGACGAACTGCTCCGCAAACTATCTTCCGACGTCTCCCGTAAAAAGGGGCTGGTGTTCTGGTTGATGCAGAAGCGCATCCGTATCCTGATCGGCAGCGGCGCTGTGATCTGCCTGATCGCGGTCACCATTATCACTAATCCCATCGCGCAGATGACGATGAAGAACGCGCCCCAGCAGGCGGCTCCGCAAATCCAACAGATTATCACCCAGACCCAGGCCAATGGGAACACGGTCGCCGCCGGGACTGTTTCCCCGATGAAAGCGAAAACCGACCTGCAGCACCCTCCCGCCGACGATATCTCGATAGAAACTAAAGAATTAGGGCCTGTTTCTGAAGAGGCCGCCAAGACGGATTATAAAGTTGTTTTAGCCGATGAGGAAATCTCTCAGGATAAGATGTCGGATATCGTGAAGTCCGAGTCTGCCGTTAAGGTCGAAGCCGAATCCAAGCAGCTACAGGAACCCGCTGATAAGAACAGTCTTCTCGCTAAATACGACAAGAAATCCAAGGATTCCATGAACGCGGGATTAGAGCTCGAGAAACCATCGATAATGCCGGCTCCGCAGATATATTCCTATAACGACGTCAAGGACGGCCTCAGCGCCGGGAAATTGCCCGCGCCCTCATATTACGTCAAAGCGGACATTATGATAGAATCGTTCGACTATATTCTGCCCGCCGGATCCGATAAGACCCAGCCTCTCTATACGGAAATCGCGCCCTGCTCGTGGGATAGCCGTTACGCCCTGCTCGTCATACTGCTGCCCGGCGAAATCGCGAAGACCTGCAACTATCCCCCGGAAGTCCAGACGGTCGCGGGCGAAACAGTCGCCACGAAATGGCTGAAACTCACCCAGGCTCTCGCGGGGTCGCGTCCCCAGGCCGTATTCGGGCTGATACCGGTTTCAGTCTACAAGACTGCCATGACCGCGCAGAACCTACAAGTGAAAATCCGCTACTTCGACCAGAGCGCCGGTAAGACTCAGGCAATCAAACAACTTTTGTTCTATCCCGCAGACGCCTCGAAAACAACCTCGCTCTTCCGTTTTATTTCGTCGGTATCGGAATGGGCCTTACTGCTGAACAATCCCGGCGACGTACCCCAGGGATCGTTCGCCGACACCCTGTCTCTCGCCGAGGGCGCTCAGGGCGCAGTCCCCGATTCGCAGTGGAAGGATTTTATCGAGGTGCTCAAGCTCACGATAAAAGCGCAATAAACAGAATATTTCTTGCATATCCCCCGGAATATTATTAAAATAAGGGCGGTTTATAAAAGCGCCCACAATAAGGGTTTGTTGACGAACTAGTTTTGTCATTGCGAGGCTTAAGCCGAAGCAATCTATTTTAATATCATCTAAGGAATAAAACAGATTGCCTAATAAAAAGGGGGGGGGACGAAGTATGATTGTCATTGCGAGGAAATCTGATAAGATTTACGAAGCAATCTGTTTTTATACTATATATGGATAAAAAAACAGACTGCTTCGTCGAAATGCTCCTCGCAGTGACAGAAAATACTGAAATTCCTTGTTTGTCAACACGCCCATAATCAGGAGGCTTCCGTGATGCGTAAGCTATTCATGATAATACTCCCGTTACTAATCCTTTCATGCGGTACGTCCAAGCCCCAGCAGGCCGAAGAGGCCGCGCTTCAAAAACCGGTCGATTCCGCCGTGTCCGAGAAGGAAGCCGTGAAGAAAGACTCATCGATCGTCCTGACCAAGTACTCCGAACTTTCGGCGAACTTGAATAAAAAAGTCACAGTCTCAGCGAAAAAGAGCGAATTCGTCATGCAGCACATGATGGCATACACGCCCAGTCTGCCCGAAGTTACCTATATCGATTTAGACGGCGGCGCGCAGATCGCGGTCTATTCGCTGAAACCGCTTCCGTGCAAGGGAAAGCTAAAGATTACCGGGACTGTCGGTAAAGTATCCGGCGCAGCTAAAGGCGGCGGGGGTACGCATTCCGAACTCTATCTTTACGTTGACGAATGGGAGTGCATGGATTAAGGGGGTTTCCCCGTGTGTTTCCGTGTTTCTCGTAAGATGCCGAACGAAGAATGGCTGATCGATTTCCATGTCGAGGAGAAGGACGCGACTGTTTCCGAAATGGATATGATGCCGTCTTATAATATCTCTCCCGGTGTTAAAACCCTCGTTATCTATAAAAATCCCGATACCGGTAAAAATACCCTCGGCGCGTTCAAATGGGGACTCGTGCCCCATTGGGCGGCCGACCCCGCGATAGGCCGGAAGCTCGCCAACGCGCGTGGGGAGACCCTGCTCGAAAAGCCGAGCTTCCGCGACGCGTTCAAGAAGACCCGCTGTCTGTTCATCGCCGACGGATTTTACGAATGGATCACCGACCCCGCGTCCGGGAAGAAACTCCCCTACTATATTCACCTGAAGCACGGCAAACCGTTCGCGTTCGCCGGGCTTTATTCGCAATGGGAGTGCCCCGATAAGGGCGAGCTCCTGATGACCTGCGCGATTATCACAACATCGCCGAATTCGCTGATCGAGAAGATCCATGACCGGATGCCGGTCATCCTCGACCCGGGCGCGCACGACCAATGGACGACGCCAGGATTCTCGCCCGGCCTGCAAAATCTGCTGAATTCCTTCCCGTCCGGCCTCATGGAGGCTTACCGCGTATCGACGTTCGTCAATAAGGCAGGGAACGACTCCCCCGAATGCGCGCGCCCGCTGAAAGAAAACGAACTATTCTAAGTCCCCCCGCTCCTTGACATCCCTTCCCGCCTTCGCGAAAGACATGCTGTCAACACGGGTTATTTTTCGATATTAGAATTCAGCTTGAGATCGGCGTTAGCCGTGCGCAGCACCTCGTCGTACACCCGGCGGAACGGTACCCCGTTCGCGCGCGCCAATTCCGCGCAATCCTCGTACTCCGGCGCGGCGCTGACCCGTTCGCCGTCGAAGTACCCCAGCTTGACCCGCACCTTCCCCCATTGCGTCATTACCCCGACAATCTCGCGCCGCAGAACGGCCCGTTCGGTCATCCGCACCCGCGCGCC
>MIBD01000033.1:4652-6130 GCA_001829395.1 Spirochaetes bacterium GWF1_49_6
GCGCGGCGATCACTGTTATCGTATGCCCCGGCCGCCCCTTCTTCATCAGTACGGGCGTCACCGTCACATCGAACGCGCCCGCCCCGAAAAGCCGTTCCATCGCATACCCGACCGCCTCCGGGGAAATATTATCGCTATTCGTCACTATTTCTATAACCGTCTCGTTCCGCGTACCGGAAACCTCCGCGCTCTCGCCAAGCGTCAGCCGCAGGAGGTTCGGGCGTTCGTCGAAATCCCTGCTCCCCGCGCCGTACCCCGACCCGGTCACCGTCATCGGGGGCATAACCCCGAACCCGTCGGCGAACTCCCGCAGAAGCGCCGCCCCGGTGGGAGTAGTCAGCTCCGACGCGATCCCGCCGTCGACCACCGGAATCCCCTCGAGCAGGCGAAGGGTCGCGGGCGCGGGAACCGGCAATACCCCGTGCGCGCACTTGACCGTGCCGTGTCCGGTGGCTACCGGGGACGCGTAGACCCGGCCGATCCCGAGCATCGAGAACCCCAGCACCGTTCCGGCAATATCGTAGATGGTATCAAGCGCGCCGATCTCATGGAAATGCACCTTTTCCGGCGCGATACCGTGAAGCGCACCCTCCACCCGCGCGAGTTCGCGGAACACCTTCATCGTGCGTTCCTTCACCGCCGGGGGAAGCCCGGATTTCCCGATAATCCCGTCTATCTCGCGCAGCCCGCGATGCTCATGGCTAAGCTCATGCTCTATGATCTCGAAGTACGTTCCGGTTATCCCGTGCTTCTGTACTTTTTTTATCATCGGCTCGCACTCCGGCAGACCGAGCGACCCCATCGCGGCATTCCACTCATCGAACGGCAGCCCCGCGTCCAGAAGCGCGCCGACCAGCATATTCCCGCTCGCGCCGGAGAAACAGTCCAGATACGCGATTTTCATTCCAGGTCTCCGTTAAACGAGGATATTTCCTCGTTTGGCGGGGATACTTTTTTCACCGGCGCGGACATACTCCCGCCGCGAAATATCAGCCCGGCGGAAAAACCCGCTCCGAACCCGTTATCGATATTGACGACCGACACCCCCGGCGCGCAGGAGTTGAGCATCGACAGGAGCGCGGCGATACCCTGAAAGCTCGCGCCGTACCCGACGCTGGTAGGCGCAGCAATCACCGGGCACGGCACTAACCCGCCGACCACGCTCGCGAGCGCGCCCTCCATCCCCGCGACCACCACCGCCGCGCGCGCGTCCAGAAGCACGTCCAGATGCTCGAGCAGGCGATGCACCCCCGCGACGCCGACGTCGTACAAGCGTACCACCCGGCAGCCCAACAGCTCGGCGGTCACCGCGGCCTCCTCGGCGACAGGGAGATCGGACGTACCGGCGGATATCACCGTGATATACGGCCCGTCCGTCAGGGACTCAGGAATCGCCCCTAAAGCGGCAATCCGCGCGGTCTCGAAATACTCCACGCGCCCGTAGAGCGACTTGAGCGCCTCGAATACTTCCTTCCCGG
>MIBD01000033.1:6146-6672 GCA_001829395.1 Spirochaetes bacterium GWF1_49_6
CAGTTCCTGCGACTCGGAAAGACGTTCGAATATAGCGGTGATCTGCGGGATGGTTTTCCCCTGGCAGAACACCACTTCCGGGAAACCCTGCCGGATATTCCGGTGGGTGTCCAGACGCGCGAAACCGAGGTCGGTGTAGGGAAGATGCCGAAGCGCGTTCATCGCCTCGTCCACCGGAACCTTCCCCGCGCGGACATCCTCCAGCAAAGCTCTTATTTTATCCTTATCCATTCAATAATTCCTTGGGATTCATCTTTCCCTGACGATACCCGTCGAGATCGAGGCAGAAGGTCTCGTAGCCGAGGGTGCGGAGACGTTCGATCAGGTCGGCGCGTAACCGGTTATCCGTCATACGCGGCATCTCCTCGGGCACTATCTCAATTCTCGCGGTGGGGAATGTATCCCGTACACGAACGACGGAGAACCCGCGCCTATTGAGAAACTCCTCCGCCGCCCCGATGCGCATCAGCCGCTCCGGGGTAATCTGTTCCCCGAAAGGGATGCGTGTAGCGAGGCACGGCGACGC
>MIBD01000033.1:6692-8700 GCA_001829395.1 Spirochaetes bacterium GWF1_49_6
GGCCGTAACGGCGGGAGAGCTCGCGTATCTCTTTCTTGGTAAGCCCCGTTTCAAGAAGGGGACTGCGTATCCCGATTTCACGTACCGCGCGCATCCCCGGACGGTAATCGTTCAGGTCGTCGGCGTTCGTCCCCTCGACAATCGTCATATCGCCGGGAAGCAGCTCCCGGAGCTTCGAGAAACGCGAGTGCTTGCAGTGATAACAACGCTCAGGTGTATTTTCAGCGAACGCGGGATTATTCAGTTCGTCCGGCATCGCGATCACTTCGAACGGAGCGCCTATCAGTTCGGCGGTTTCACGGGCGCTCGCGAGTTCGCCGGGTTTATTGAGGGGAGAGTCGATAGTATATGCGGTAACATTACCGGGACGTGCTTCCCACGCGGCCTTCAGGAGAAGCGTGCTGTCCACCCCGCCGGAAAAAGCCACCGCAATTTTTTCCATGTGCGACAATGTTTCCTTTAACCGGGCGAATTTTTTATCAATCATAACCGTTCCTTAAAAGTGATGTTCAATATCATAAACGGATTCGGTAAAAAAGTAAATATCCCAAATTTAAAGATAAATTTCGTTATTATTATTGATTAAATATTTTTTCGTCTTATAATGTATGGTCATTTCTAATAACCTCCGATTCTCGGTGGCCTGTCTACCTTCTGCCGAAGGTAGAAGGCAGGCAAGGAAGTGACCATTGGGCGTATTTTAAAAATATATCATTATTAATGTTAAAAATATTAATAGTTTTTGCGTCAGTCCCCGTCAGGGGGGAACCGCCCGTATAATAAATTAGTTTTACAAATTAGGTCTTATAGGGGAAGGAGCGGGATATGAAAATTTTAATACTTAATGCGTTAAAAGAATGGATTCTCAAGGCATTCAGCGAAGATACATGGAAAGAACTCGCCGAAAGCTCGGGGCTTGGCGTAGAACAGTTCAGGGATGGCGATAAAGTATTCTCCGACGACCGTTTCGCGCTCCTTTTAGCGAAGATGGTAAAGCTCCTCAACTTGGAAGAAGCGGAAATCATCGAACAATTCGTCCATTACTGGATGACCGATTTCGCGCCGAGAATTTACTCGTACTATCTGAAAAAATCCGCCACCGCGAAGGAATTCGTGCTAGGTATATTCCAGATGAATAACCTGCTGTGCAAACTATTTCCGAATAAACATCTTTCAATGGTAGATTATCAGGAAATCGACCGTAAGACCATCGCGGCAGTATACCCGTCCGAGAAGGCGCTGGTCGATATTGTCGCTATTCTTCGGGGAGTAAACTCGCAATTCACCGACCGTTTCACCATCCGTAAAATCAATCCCCACAGTGTGGAGATAAAATTCGAGAAGCAGGAAGAAGTATAAAAAATTACTAGGTAAGAGGTAGATATGAAAGATCAAAAAATCCTTCGGGTGATTCTTTTCACCGTTGTCTTTTCCATTTTACAAATGGGGATCTTGTTTTCCGAAGACAAACTGATCTCGCAGAGCGGGATTATCGGTATCGGGGGACTGACACCAGACCCGATCAGCCCACTTATTTCGATTGAAAAGATATCGATGGATATCAAATTCGACGGTTCTGTTTATGAAACCGTTATTGAATATAAGATAAATAATAAAGGAAAAGCCTCTGATGTTCTTGCAAATTTTCCAGTTTTCTATCTCAAGGAATCCCTGACCATGCTCTCTGGGTATGATGATAATTCCCCATGGGGGCACGAACAGTTTTTCGGTTTCGAGGTCTCCCTAAATGGAACTAATCTTCCATTCATTGAAAGCACCCATGCTTTAACAGAGGCGGAAAAGACGGAATATCTATCGAAGGATTTAACGCTTAATTCCAGCGATACCGCTTCAGCGCATTGGTATGGTACTACCTTGCCGCTTCCCGCGAAAAAAACTTCTACAGTAAAAATACTTTTCCATTCCGCGATTTTTTACGAAGACTGGGATAGAAATGACGTGTTTTTCGATTCCCCGGGCGAACGACAATTTTATTTTACTTTTAAAC
>MIBD01000033.1:8782-10428 GCA_001829395.1 Spirochaetes bacterium GWF1_49_6
CCTATCCACCCCAGGTCTGAAGGAAACCAAAGGGATTACCTCCTTCTCCCTGAAGAACGTAGATTCCAAATCCGCCGCGCCTATTAAGATATCATGGATATCCGCTTTAACTTCGCTTCCAAAAAACTTTTTAGCCTCCCGTCTGAAAGCGTCGGCTTTCCAATCAATCACCGCATCCTCCACTCTTATCCCGCAAAACGATTTCAATTATGGGTTAATGAATCTGCTCGATAACCGGCTGGATACATGCTGGAGCGAGGGGGTAGCCGGATCCGGTAAAGGGGAATGGGTCGAACTAGTGATGAAACCGGGATATGAAGTTTATTGGATCGGTATTGCCAACGGGTACCTGAAAAACACCGACACCTTTAAAAACAACCACCTCATCAAGTTTTTACAGGTGGAACTCACCTACGATGGCGGAAAAATTGACAGTAAGATTATCCAACTACCGAAGAAGCCCCTGACAAAATTTAACAATAACAACATTTGGGATGTCGTCGATATCATCCGCGATCTCGGAAACCCCGGCAACCCGGGACAGGATATCGAGAAAATCAAACTTAAAATACTGGATGTATATCCCACCGCGAAGGATGAGGACGCGTGCATCTCGGAGGTATATGTCATGGGAGCGCCAGTCGAAGTAAAGTAGGCGGCTATTTGTCCATACCGCGCAAAAACCCAATTGGGCTATACTGCACTGGAACACCGGTGAACGGCTATTCCGCGATGAAATTATTCTAGATTTTCATAGAAGGATTGTATGAATTTTATATATACCGTCCGCCTATATTTAGTTCTTCTATCATTTTCGTTTCTCCTCACCGTTATAGGAATATCTGCGCGGGACATAACCACGTCTCCGTGTCCGTCCCAGACCGAATACGATAACCATCTCCCCGAATTGGAATATATTTAACCCGGTACCACTTCGGCACAAGCGCCTGTGGCGGCTGAATAGCATTTCCCGTCTCAAGTCCGGCACGACTCCCAATAGCGACTGCCTCGTTTATTGTAATGTTTCCATAACGGGTCTACAATATCCCGTTGTGGAAAAACGGGGGCGCTATGAAAAAAGTCCCTTCCCGGTTCCAGCCTATCCTTCACATCGTATTATTATCGCTCCTCCCCTGCGCCCTGAGCGCGGATTATAATACTGTGGAACGTTCTTCCGTTATCGGGACGGGTGCGTTACTGATAGCCGGGGCGAACGCGGTCACGGTCGATAAAGCCGTGTTCCGCCTCGTGTTCGGGGAAACTTCCTGCGAGGTGTCCGCGGAGTACGTCCTCCATAACTACGGCGGGACGGCGGCGTTCACGGTGGGTATCCCGGTCTACTATCTTTCGGACGGCGCGCCGGATAAAAACTGGGACACGGAGGAGTTCTCCGTCCCGGTTGTCTCGGCCGATAATATAAAAATTCCCTGCGCCGGCGGAATAGCCCAGCTGCAATATTCCCCGGAGTATATACGCGAGTACATGATGGTCAGTTCCGATAAACCGCCCCTGATCGGCGTAGTTTATTACACATTCGGGCTGAAAATTCCTCCCAAGCAGTCGGCAACCGTAAACGTAACCTACCGTGTAACCATGTTCCACGAGGTCTACGCAAGCAGCCAGTACCTGTTAACCGATACCTATGG
>MIBD01000033.1:10549-12734 GCA_001829395.1 Spirochaetes bacterium GWF1_49_6
ACCGTGTTCCCCGAGGACGCGCTCTATTCCTCATGGCAGGGTGGATTCTCCTACACGGTCAGCAATATCCATATTATCGACGCGCTCCCGCTGTATCTGGCGTGGGATATGTCGGGCTACCTCAACGCGGGCTACATCATCGCGCACCGTCTCCCGGCGGACGCGGTCAAAAAGACGGTCGCGTCGACCATCCTCAACTATAAGGAGGACCCGTTCAAGGAATTCTCGCTCACCTGCCTGTACGATAACCGTCTGGATACCTGCTGGAGCGAGGGGAAAAAGGGGCCGGGGACCGGCGAATGGATCGAGGTCACGGTCGCGAAGGGGTATAAAGTATCGGCGATCGCGATCGCGACGGGCTACCTCAAGACCGAGAACCTTTATAAGAAGAACTCCGTCCCGGTGAAGTTCCGGGTGGATTTCATCTATCCCGGGGGAAAGGTCAAAAGCGTAGCCGCGGAACTCCCGAAGCTCCCGTATAATAATATGGAACTCTACAGCCACGTCCGTAAGCTCGCGGAACTGGACGCGCCGGAGCGTGTCGATAAAATACGGATTACCATACTGGATGTGTCGCCCGGCAAGAAGTACGACAACGCGTGCATATCGGAATTGTACATACTGGGGGAGAAAGCTGGGGGGAAATAGGATTATTGCGGGATTTGCTTTGACTTCGACTTGTAAAATTTTATCGTGTTAAATACTCATATCAGATTCGCTTAATCTTTAAGAAAATATCATCAATTCGCTTTCAACTTTATTATCGGGAACTAATAACCCTTCCGCCTCCATTCCCTCGATATGAAATTTTATACCTTCATAGATTAATTCTTCGGTTTCTTCTTTTGTATCGCCGAAGGCAACACAACCGGGAAGATCGGGTACATATGCGCTGTATCCGTCTTTCGATTTCTCAAACAAAACAACATACTTTTTCATATTTTCTCCTCTTCAATTTGAGCCTGTTTGAATATACTCTTTAAAGTAAGTATCGGTACGTCTTTCGATAACTTATGGCAGGCAATTGTCACCAAACCTTTTTTTACAGGATGTTTATACTGTCGATGGCTTCCCTTTTGCCTGTCTAAATACCATCTGTCCTTTTAAATTATTCTAATTATATCAGATATTTTATAATTTTTCATCATTCCCCTTCGACTTTTTTATCCACCCGCTTACTTTACGAATATCGAGTTGATGCGTTCCATCGCGTACATCCGTACCAGTTCGGGGTCTTCGCCCTCGCGTCCGGCGATATCCGCGGCCTCGTCCAATAACCCCTGCACGAAGCTATGCTCCGCCAGTCCCGGCGCGATCTGCACCACACCCTCCATCGAAAGGCCGTCCCACTTGATGCCGGAACGGTTCAGCACGTCCTCGATCACCCTCCGCAGGGTATCTATCGACGTGAACCCGGGGGGCATCGTCCCGCGCGCGCTCACTGTGAGCCTCGCGTTATCCTTGTCCGCCACCTCGGAAAGCATCCGTTCGAGCTTCTCCGGCAGGGTCTCGGCTGTATCGCGGATATTCACGGGAAGGTCGACCGGATGGAGATACGGTACGGGGAGATCGATCCGGCGGGTCTTCCAGTCCGCGCTGTCGGTGACAAACACCGCGCGCCGTCCGGTGACCGTGTTCGCGGTCGCCCACGCCGAGCCGGAATACGCTACAGCCGTCTTCCCGGTGTTCCATTCCCGCGCGGTATGGTAATGCCCGAGCGCGGCATAACGGAAACGCCCGTCGATATCCTCCATGAACACCGGCATGTATTTCTTATCGGTCATGCCGTAGAAACGGCGGTTATCGTAGAAACTCCCATGGAGCATCAGCACCGAATTTTTAGGGTCGGCGGGGATACGTCCGATCTCCGCGAACTCCTTATTGTCACGGTACGGCACCGCCCATAGCCCGACTCCGTCCATATCGCGCTCACAATAATCGGTATCCGGGTTGAGTATCTCGGAGTTGTTCGACAGTCGCTCGCGCCCCTTGAGGAACTCGAGGTCGTGGTTGCCGGGGATAAGGTAGATAAAGCCCGCGAATTTCCCGAAGATATCGGAGACTTTTCCTTCGAGCGTCAGCGGCGCGCGGGGTTCGTCGAAAAAATCCCCCGCGATCAGGAGAAAGCCGCACTTCTCGAAGTTCGCGATATCGATAATAATTTCGAGAGTCTTGAGGTCGTCTT
>MIBD01000033.1:12793-13321 GCA_001829395.1 Spirochaetes bacterium GWF1_49_6
CGTCAGCCCGTCGAGAGAGAACGATGCGTCCGATAACGGGTATTCGCCGAACTCGTCGATACCCCATGCCCCGGTCAGTCCGTCGACAAACGAGCACCCGGTCAGCCAGCCGTATTCGGGATGGCTGAGGAAACGCATCTGTACGACCGCTTTCGCGAGCCCGGATGTATTCTTATCGAGACCGTCCATCAGCAGCTTCAGCTCGGGGAGGCCGCAGAAATAAAGGTGAAGGTACTTCGCCTCGCCCGTCTTCGAATCGTCGTGGGAGCTGTATTCCTTGCTGAGGAACCCGCCGATAGTCGACTGGCTCACCACATAGTACATGACCATGCCCGTCAGTTTAGCCGTCTGCGCGGCCTTCAGCTTCGCGAGCGAATCGAGGTAGCCCTGCAGCCCCTTCGCGGGGTTGTCACGGTCGATCAGGAACGCGGTCACATCGGTATATGACTTGTTCTTTTCGTCGATATCGACCATCCTGTCGCCGATAACGAGCGTATATTTACCCGGGCGGTCGGAATAGACCATTTT
>MIBD01000033.1:13437-15464 GCA_001829395.1 Spirochaetes bacterium GWF1_49_6
CGCATGAGAGTATCGTAAACACGGTCGCAAATAAAAGTACCGGCAGCATAAAATTTTTCATAGATTCCCCCTGGTTGCAGGTTTGTCCGTTATTACGGTGTACTATATCTTACCACGAACTCTAACTCTTTTCAATAAAGGAGCCCTATTTATCGCCGGGCACTTCCGACATTCCCTCAAGCATGAATATTTCGGCGTCAATCGCTATTTTCCCGGATGTTTCATTCGTCATCGTATCATCAGGAATCTTTCTATTTATTCAAGGGTGCGGCCGTTAGCCCGTCGAGCGAGAATATTTCCGGATCGACGACAGTCTCTTTTACCTCGGTAATAACAAACTTCGATCCTTCAAAACTCGGCTTATACAACGGGTTTTCCCGCGTCGGTTCCTCGATATTATCGTACTTCATGAGTATTCCGAATTGGGGGTGTTCGACAAAAATTGACTTCGCCATCGTATTCGCAAAGTTTTTCGTGTTTTTATCAATATCGTCAAGCATTTTTAATAGCGCCGGGTCCTTCGAGAAATAGAGCGCCATAACCTTTCCGTCCGGCCCTTTCCCGATATACCCGTCGCATAAATAACCCGCGACAGTGAGTTTCTTACCGTCCGGTTTCGGATTCATCGAATTGATAAAATCTTTTTTCGAAGTGAAAATCTTGTTCAGGTATTGCGTGCCGCCGCCTGCTTTATTGATGGGTATGAATTCCGTAATATCGTAGTAGGTCGATTCAGGGGGATTGACGGTGGTAATGACATGAAAGCACTTCTTCCCTTGATACAGTTTATACGGCTCCGCGGCTTTCGGTTCTTTGTCGCCCATATAATTAATTTCCTTCATCCGGTCGCCTGACGTAATATAGATATTGTTATGCCACGTATTCGCGCCGATGTATTTGACATAGCCGCCGAAGTAAGTTGCATACTTGATTTGATAGGCCTTAACCGTGTCCGCGAAAAGGGGGAAGGAAAAACCAACCGAAAAAATCAGTCCGTAAATAATGGACTTCATTTACCCTCCCGCAAAAAAACTCTGCTGAAGATGATAACGAACTATCGAAACTTCTCTCGGAGCTGTCCCATAAGTATAAAAATAGTAAAAAAGTCTGTCACTGCGAGGAACGAAGAGACGAAACAGTCTATGTAATTGTTTATCAACTTACAATATCGATTGCTTCTACCGCGCTTCAATAAATTTTGTAGCGCGGCATCGCCTGCCTTCAACCTTCGGTAGAAGGTAGACAGGCAATGACAAAAACTCTTTAAAATATCCTTTTGGGACAGCCCCTTCGCATAAACTGCGGGGGGCTGCGAAGCTGATCCTCGGCGAGCCTAAGCCGTCTCCGCCTTTTCCGCGCTTTCCTTCAATATCGCGAGTATCTTATTCGCGACTTCGGTGCCGCCGGAGGGCTGCGAAGCTGATCCTCGGCGAGCCTAAGCTGTCTTCGCCTCTTCCGCGCTTTCCTTCAATATCGCGAGTATCTTCGCCGCGACTTCCGTTCCGCCGGGGGGCTGCGAAGCTGATCCTCGGCGAGCCTAAGCTGTCTTCGCATCTTCCGCGCTTTCCTTCAATATCGCGAGTATCTTTGCCGCGACTTCAGTCCCGCCGGGGGGCTGCGAAGCTGATCCTCGGCGAGCCTAAGCTGTCTCCGCCTCTTCCGCGCTTTCCTTCAATATCGCGAGTATCTTTGCCGCGACTTCCGTTCCGCCGGGGGTACACTTCGAATGGGGGACCTTGTCCTCGACTATCGCGTCGGCATACCCCGCGCATCCGGGATATCCGCATGCCCCGCAGTTATAGCCGGGTAACGCGTGCTGGATCTTCTCTATCCGGGGGTCGAGCTGGACATGGAACACCTTCGCGAATATCGCGATCATGATGCCCAGGAAAACGCTGATGATCAGCATGATTAACGTCGAATATAGGATTGTCATTTCCGCCCCCTTAGCCCAATTTCACTATGCCGAGGAAGCCGAACATCGCAAGCGACATCAGCCCGGCGGTAATAAACGCTATCGGCAGGGC
>MIBD01000033.1:15494-15712 GCA_001829395.1 Spirochaetes bacterium GWF1_49_6
GCGAACACGAGACTCTGCAGGTAATCGAAGTTCTTCTGGAGCACGAGGAACGCCGAGCCGAGGATCGCGCAGTTCGTGGTAATCAACGGGAGATAGATACCGAGCGCCTTATAGAGGCCCTTGCTCAGCTTTTTCAGCACGATCTCCACCAGTTGGACGAAGGCCGCGATCACGAGGATAAACACGCTGATCTGCAGGAACTTGTCCAGCCCGAGGGG
>MIBD01000033.1:15734-20640 GCA_001829395.1 Spirochaetes bacterium GWF1_49_6
GGGTAGATAATCATAATCGACATCACCAGCACGAATGTTACGGCGAAACCCATCCCGATCGCGGAGTCCATCTTCTTCGATACGCCGAAGAACGGGCATAATCCGAGAAACTGCGAGAGGATGAAGTTATTGACGAAAATAGCGCTGATGACAATAACAAAAAGTTCGTTCATAGTACGCCTCCTACGCCGCTTTATTCGCGGTTTTTACCGCCGCCGCGGCTTTCTTCAACGCTTTTTCGCGCTCTTCCTTTTTATTCTTCCGGTGTTTGATAACAGCGAGCATCAGCCCCATCAGGAGAAATCCCCCCGGAGGCATAATCATCACCATCGCGGGAGAGGTCAGCACCTGCGCGACATTGACTACCGACGGGTCGCCCAGCACGGGCGCGCCGAAATTATAAATATATCCCATCCCGGCGAACTTGAGCGTGATAGTCGCGCTGCCGAGAATCTCGCGGATCAGGCCGATTACGAGGAGCGCGAGGGTAAACCCGACTCCCATTCCCAGCCCGTCCATCGCCGATTTCCACACGGTATTCTTATTCGCGAACGCTTCCGCGCGGCCGAGGATGATACAGTTCACTACGATCAGGGGAATATAGATACCCAGAGACCTGTTGATATCCGGCGTGAACGCCTGCATCAGGAGCGCGATCAGGCTCACGAACGACGCGATGACCACGACATAGCTAGGAATACGTACCGCGTCCGGGATAAAATTCCGCAGGAGCGAGATGATGACATTGGAGCAGACCAGCACGAATATGACCGATACCCCCATCGCGATACCGTTGATAGTCTGCGTGGTTACCGCGAGGGTCGGGCATAACCCGAGTACCACTACGAATATGGGGTTCTCCCGGAGGATACCCTTGACAAACTCGAACCATCCGGTTGTCGTGGGGATGTTCGGGGTATTTTCAGCGCTCATTTTACACCTCCCTTTAACGCGTTCGTATTCGTCTCCGCGCCCGGTATTTCGACAGGCGCCATTTCCTTGAGCTGCTCGAACGCGAGCGTGAGATTATTCGCAACCGCCATCGACGTAATCGTCGCGCCGGTGATAACATCCAGTCCGAACTTGCCGAAATCCGCCTTCGAACCGGGAATCTTGTCCGCGGTCAGGTTCGTGAACTGCGCCTGCCATGCCTTCTCGGTGCATTTGTACCCCAGTCCGGGGGTTTCCGACGCGGCGCTCAGGATAAACACATTATTGATAGAACGGTCGGGCTTGACGCCGATGAGGGTGACCACAGGCCCGCCGTAGCCGATTTTATCCTTCTTGAACACATATCCCGCGATATTTTTCTGCGAATCATACCCGATATAGTACGGGCTCGCGGTATTCGTTACTTTCTCGAACTCCGCCGCCTGCGGGAGTACCGCTTTCAGCGCGTCGTTCTCTTCCTTTTGTATCGTTTCGTTTATTTTACCCTCGAGAAGCTGAAAGGTCAGCCCCAGTACCGCCCCGAAAAATACGGCGAGAATGACGAGGGGGTAAATTGTTTTCAGTATGTCCTTCATTTCGCGCCTCCCTTCACCAGTATGGCCGCCTTACCCTTGCCGTAGATTTTCGGCTTGAGGTAACGGTCGAATATCGGCACGAAGAAGTTCATAAACACGATGGAGTAACTGACCCCCTCGGGATACCCGCCCCAGAGCCGGATAATGACTGTCAATGTGCCGAGCAGGAACCCGTAGATCAGAGTACCCTTCACCGACATCGGAGAGGTTACATAGTCGGTCGCCATAAAGAACGCGCCGAGGAACAATCCGCCGGAGAGGATATGGTATAACGGGTCGCCCGCGAACCATCCCAGCCCCATCGGGAGTCCCCCGAATATCCATGTCAATAGCGCCGCGGTGCCGATATAAACTACCGGCAGTACCGGGATCAGCACCTTACGCCATATCAGGTAGATCGCGCCGAGCAAAATAGCCAGCGCGGATGTTTCCCCGATACATCCGGGTATGTTGCCGATAAATAAGTCCCAGTAGCTGTAAGCCATCGCGGGGGCGGCGTGGGACGCGTGGCTGACCGCCTGTACCGCGTTCGTCGCCTGCGACATGGTCTCGTACATCGATTTGAGGCTTCCTAACGGGGACGCCCCGGTTATCATATCCACCGTCACCTGATTGGTGAGGATATTCGTCTGCACTGTATTGGAAATCTGCGATATCTGCGAATAGACCTGATTGGTCACATAGGGCACCTTTTCGACTATGACGTCGCTCGCCTGCAGGAAGCTCAGGCCCTTGCTCATCATCGTGGGAACCGTGGGCGACCAGACGTTGACCATCGCGCCCGACCATGCGGCGAGAACGAACACGCGTCCGCCGAGGGCGGGGTTCATAATATTATGCCCGAGGCCGCCGAACGCCCATTTCACGATGGCGATGGCGAACATGCTCCCGAACACGGTAACATACCACGGCGCGGACGGGGGCAGGTTGAACGCGAAGAGGAGTCCCGTGATGACCGCGCTCCCGTCGGCGATAGATATCGGCCGTTTCAGTATAATATTCATAATCAGTTCGGTAACGACCGCTGTTCCGACACTCATGCCGATCACGACCGCGGCGTTATAACCGAAGAAATATATCGCGGCGGCGGTCGCCGGTATCAGCGCGATGACCACGTCCCACATAATGCGGTGCAGTGTCAGCGGCGCGTGGATATGCGGCGAAAAAGGCGCGGTTGCCGCCTTCCCTCCTATAGCCTTAGCCATTATGCCCTCCTGAGTCGTATGGATTTGTTACTAACTCAATACTATTAAATACACCATCTTTGTACTCTTTTAAATGCTGACGTATCGCATTATACAATTTCGGTTCTCTCTTCGTACGGGAAACTTTTACATCAAGTATAAAAATCTTATTGAAAGCGACTAAATCCTGATAACGGGAATCGTTATAACGCGCAAGCATACCCAAGACAAGAATACTCCCCATCATCTTTTTTACGTTTTCTTTTATTACTTTATCTTCATCCATATCTTCTTCTACAATATTTCCATCCTTATCAAACTTGAGCCATTTTGTATCTTCTATCAATTCCAGTTTCTTATTTTTATAATCAATTTTCATCCTGTCGCAACGGGACATTGAAATCCCGCGATTATAAAGTCCGCTCATCTCATCAGCGATTTTCTCAAAATCGACTTCTTCTATCCCTTCCGGCATTAGAACCCCTTTACGATATTATAATATACGTCGAGGTATTCCGCCGTCGGGATTTCCCTGTCTTCCAGTTCCAGCGTCCTCGCGTGATTCCCATCCTCTTTCCTCTCGAATTTCCATACGTCGAGGTTAAACTCCTCGTCATGCTTGAGGAACCAGTTCATCTTCTCGATAAACACGTCGGAATGCGTCGCGATAAAAACTTTCACCCCTTTCTTGGAAATCTTGTACAGTAGTTCCGCCATCACCTCCACCCATGCGGGATGCAGGCTGACTTCCGGTTCGTCGACTATCAGCGAATCTTCGATAAGACCGTGCTTCATTGCGAGTACAATCGGAGCAAACGTTTTCAGACCCGAAGCAACGGCTTCTAAGGGATATTCTTTCCCTTTTTCTAAAACAATTATCCTATTATCGCTAATATTAAAATCTACATTCAGTAACGTAACTATTTCATTTATTTCCTTTGTAAATCTATCACTATCTTTTTTTCTTCTTGCATCGCTTACAATAAATAAATCGAAAATTAAATCGGAGATATAATTAGGAAAAATCACAGTATCTGGATAATACCTTTGTATAGCAAAAATCCCTTTATAATAATCCCCGAATCCGTTAGGACTAATTACCAAAGGCTTTAAAACTTTTAACGTTTCATTTTGCTTTATTGCTGAAAAATTAAGCTGAGGTTCTGGATTTATTTCTGTCCCCCATTGATATTTAATTTTATTTAATATAAAACCTATTTCACAATTCGGATTCGCATCCAGATAATCGAAAAGACTTTTTATAAATAAGTTCTCCCTTAGCTCTTCATAGAAATGGTCAGGGAAATTCGCAGAAAGTACATTTATCATATTATTATCAAGATTCCCGTGATTATTAACCGTTTCAACCTTTAATTTGTTCAACGCCGAAAGAAACGAATACACCAACTTCAGCGCCTGCGTCTTCCCGCTCTTATTTTCCCCAAGCAGCAGTACCACGTTCGATTCGTCCCCCGACTTTAAATCGAACTCCTTCAGGCTGAGAAAGTCGTTACCCTTTAACCCGATATCCATTTTACCCCTATCCCGCCTGCTTCGCGGCGGCGGCCTGCTTGCGTCTCCAGAATCCCTTGCCGAAACGGAACATCGCTACGAGCGGGATAGTCGACGGGCACACGAACGCGCATGCGCCGCACTCGATACAGTCCGGCAGGCCGCGTTCGACCGCTTCCTCGATCAGACTTTTATCGACCAGTGTTTTCAGGTACCACGGTTCCAACCCTGTCGGACAGACGAACTGACATCGCCCGCATCGGATGCACGGGTAATCGTTCACAATATAGTCCTTTTTCTTCGGGAGCGCCACGATACCGCTCGTACCCTTGGTGACAGGGAATTTCATATCGGTGAGTTCCAGCCCCATCATAGGCCCGCCCGCGATCACGGTTCCATGCTCGGCGGGCATCCCGAACTCGTTGATAAGTTCCTGCACCGGCGAGCCGATGCGTACTTTATAGTTCCCGCGATTTTCGATCTGTTCGCCCGTATAGGTCAGCCCGCGTTCGATGAGGGGTTTCTGGAAAACCACCGCCTCGTAGACCGCGAAGATAGTCGCCACATTCTGCACCACTATGCCGACATCCGACGGGAGTCCGCCCGACGGCACCTCGCGCCCGGTGAGCGCCTGTATCAGCTGTTTTTCCCCGCCCTGCGGGTAACGCGTCCTGAGGGCGTAGA
>MIBD01000033.1:20662-21896 GCA_001829395.1 Spirochaetes bacterium GWF1_49_6
CGACGCCTTGGAGAGCGCCTCGATAGCGTCGGGCTTGTTCTCCTCGATACCGATCATCACGCGCTTCACGCCGAGGATTTTCTTGATGATATTGACGCCCTCGATAATCGCGTCGGGTTTTTCCAGCATCGTCCTATGGTCTATGGTGAGGTACGGTTCGCACTCGGCGCCGTTCACTATGAATATATCCATTTGTTTTTCTTTCGGGGGGGAGAGTTTGACATGGGTGGGAAATGTCGCGCCGCCCATTCCGACAACGCCGGCGGTCTTGACCATCTCGAGAAGTTTCTCCGGGGGCGTCTTGGAGTAGTCGAACTTCTTTTCGTACCAATTCCTGATACTCCCGCCGGTCTCGATCACCACATAATCGACGCCCTTCGCGACCAACGTATCGGCCTTCTCCACCGCGATCACCGTGCCGGATACGCTCGCGTGGATATTCGCCGATATAAACCCGACCGCCTCGCCGATCAATTGCCCTTCCTCGACCTTGTCGCCCGTCTTGACCAGTACCTTCGCGGGCGCGCCGATATGCATATTCATCGGAATTCGTACCTGCTTGGGCAGATGCGCGTTGGTGATCGGCTTGTCCGACGTGTATTTTGAATCATGCGGATGAACCCCGCCCTTATTGAAATGCTTTAATTCCATATCGGCCTCCAATGTTACTAGAAATCCGGTACAGCAATGCTGACTATAAATCGATTACCCGTATATGATATTTTCATTTCAAAGATTAGTCAATTTTTCAAAAGATTGGGGGCTTTTAAATAGATTTACCCGATCAGCGCCCGGAACTTGGAGTCGATACCCTCGCGCAGTTTCTCCCATTCCGCAGAATCCTCGCGGGCTTCGCGTTCGAAACGCTTCCAGTCGATAGCGGCGTGCGATCCGGGGGAATTCCGTTCGGCGATACTCCGTTTTATAAGGTCGTCGTTCACCTCGATAGCGCCGATTTCCTTCGCCGCCTCACGGTACGCGTCGCGGAACGCCATCCCGCCGCGTACTTTAGCGAACGCCAGGTCGGTCGCGAATATCCCCGGCGTCATCCGTTCGCGTATCCGCTCCGGGTCGAACCTGATATGCCCGAGCACCACCGCCATCGCGTCGAGCGACTCCGATGTAATATCCATCGCGCGCATGACCTGCTCCTTGGTCTCCTGCACGTCACGGTTATACCCGGATATCGTACCGGAGACAACTGTCTTGATCGCGGTCGAGCACGCGAGCACGA
>MIBD01000034.1:0-3182 GCA_001829395.1 Spirochaetes bacterium GWF1_49_6
TGCGACACAGTAAATCACCCCTCGTTAGCGTGCGCAGCATGCGACACAGTAAATCACCCCTCGTTAGCGTGCGCAGCACTTGCGCAGGATAGACCCGATATCATCAGATAACAAAGTTTATATATCCAGCCCGTGATGAAAAAAAACGTCATTGTGAGCCTGTCGAACTATGACAACAAAAATGCGGGAAATATTGACAGACCCGCGGCATACGGCTACAATATTCGAAACGTATTTCGGGGAGACAGATGCTGATTCAAATTATTAAGACCGCGTTCCAGAGATGGTGGGATAAAATGGGGTTCAGTTCCCTCAGTTCGTTCGTGGGCGCGCTCAATCCTATCTTTCTTTTTACCGTGGTATTGTTCACATGGGTCCTGATAGAGAAAGACAAGTCGGTCGTATTCCAGAATTTTGAATCCATCGCGTTCTGGCTCCCGATACAGTTCGCCACAGTGGCGGTATTTCCGCTGACCTACGCGATTATCGGGGTGCAGAAGGACGTGTTCGAATCGGACGTCATTTACTTAAAGGACTATTTCAAGTCGTACTGGAAGAACCTGAAGGCGGCATTCCTCCGTTCGAGCCTGCTTTTCCTGATCTTCGGAGCGGCATCGTTCCTCATCAGTTTCGCGGCGAACTATTACCTGCGGATATTCACCATTCCCGCCGTTCAAATCGGCGCGGGAATATTCCTGTTCTGGGTATACCTGTTTGTAATATTCTCCCAGTTCGTGCTGATCCCGATCATGCTCTATAACCCCGAATTCAAGATACGCGAGGCGATCCGTTATTCGTTCCGTTTTATTATGGCGGAAGGGTTCACCATCCTGGTGGTCGTACTGGTCGATTTTTTAATACTCCTGTTCTGTACCGTCACCATCGTATTCAGCGTCGTATTCTATCTCGGTATCTCCTCGGCTCTCAGAATTTACCTGCATAAGGCGATCGTGAAGAAGTATTCCGAGCAGAAGCCATCCGAGGACGAAAGCCCGTCGGGAGAGTCGATGACGCAGGCATGGGCGGATATTATGAGGAAGGGGCGCGACAGAGACGATACGGAAGAAAAATAATTCCCGTAAATAGGTACGGGAGACCTGTTAGGGTCTCCCGCGGAGGTGCGCTATAAACTAATGATTGAGGCCGAAACCTCAATGGAGATTACGAATATTATATCCCGTTTTTTCTCTAAAATCAAGTCGGATAACAGTTTTTTAAATAAAACAGGCCGCCCAAAAAGGACAGCCTTCGATGGTTAGCGGGAGAGGGACTTGAACCCCCGACCAAGTGATTATGATTCACCTGCTCTACCAACTGAGCCATCCCGCCGGAATTGATTTGCGGGAAGAGGATTTGAACCTCTGACCTTCGGGTTATGAGCCCGACGAGCTACCGTACTGCTCCATCCCGCGACGCTGTATTTCTGTACCAAATAGTATACACTTTCCCGACGGAATAGTCAAATTAAACCGCCGGAATTTTTTATCCTCCTGCGGCCGGGTGGATTTGTTTATTTTTATAGTAGGAATTTCTTCTTTATCCCTGTAGAATAATAGTATTATAAAGGGGTGTTTATGCCAAAGCATATCAAAAAACCGGCGCTCATTAAAGCGGCGGGTAACGTCACGAAACTGATCAGCGAGTATGTGGGTAACGCCAACTCCGGGAATTCCGGCATCAGTATCGCGCTAATGAAAAGCCCGGCGGGGTGGGAAGAACCGGGGCAAACCCCCGAATTCACCGAGTACTCCGTCGTGCTGAAGGGAGTCCTTCGCGCGAAATGCCGCAACGGGGAGTATGAAATCTCGGCCGGTCAGGCGTTCAGCGTCGGCCCGGACGAATGGGTGCGTTATAGTACGCCCCAACCCGGCGGCGCGGAATATATCGCGGTCTGCATCCCCGCGTTCTCGCCCGATAACGTGCATCGCGACGATTCTTGACGGGCATCCCCCGCGTGCTTTTGTACTATTCTAAAACTGACCTTATCGGACCAAGTCTTATTTTTTCCTTTCCAGTATCACGATACTTCTCGCGCGGACGTTATAAGAACCCATCACCGCCGCGCCGTTAAACTCGCTTCCATCCGGCAAAGACGTATCCATCACAGTCGTCCAATCGTCGCCTTTCCCGCATGGCGGCAGCGCGAACGGGATATCGCCCCAAAACATATTGATCATCACGAATACGTCGATACTCTCCCTGCCCTCCGTGATCTCCTCGCCCTCGATCAGAAACGCGATAGTCCGCGCTCCCCCGTCATTCCAGTTCGGCGCGTTCAGGTTGACGTCGTACCAGTTGATGTCTCTCAGATGGGAACCGTCGGTATCCAGCCCGGTAAAGAAAGCCTTATAACGGAAATGGGGACGCTTGCGGCGGTACGCGATCAGGTTCTTCGTGAAATCGACCAGTTTCCGGTTCTTCGCCATCAAATCCCAGTCGAGGTAATTGATATCGTTATCCTGACAGTAGGAATTATTATTCCCGCGCTGTGTCCGCATAAACTCGTCCCCGCCGAGCAGCATCGGAGTCCCCTGCGAGATCAGCAGGAACGCGATATAGTTCTTCATCATCTGACGGCGCAGGCGGTTAATCTCCGGGTCGCCGGTTTCGCCCTCATACCCGCAGTTCCATGAGTTGTTATCGTTGGTACCATCGCGGTTATCCTCGCCGTTCGCCTCGTTATGCTTGCCGTTGTACGCCGCGAGGTCATAGAGTGAAAACCCGTCATGACAGGTGATAAAGTTGATGCTATGGTAAGGAGTACGTCCGTCGTCGCTGTAAAGGTCGGGGCTTCCGGTCAATCGGGCGCCAATTTCGCCCATCAGGCCGCTGTCCCCCTTCATAAAACGCCGTACCGTGTCGCGGTAACGCCCGTTCCACTCGGCCCAGTCCACCGGAAAATTACCCACCTGATAGGAATCCCACGCGATATCCCACGGTTCAGCGATCAGCTTAATCGGCGAGAGTACCGGGTCCTGGTGTATCGCGGTGAAGAACACCGACACCTGATCAAAACTCCCCTGCTCGCGTCCGAGCACCGAAGCGAGGTCGAAACGGAACCCGTCGACATGCATCTCCTGCACCCAGTACCGCAGCGAATCCATCACCAGCTTGATGACCTGCGGCTCGCCGAAGTTCAGGCTATTCCCGCATCCGGTGAAATCGGTATAGTAACGCTTATT
>MIBD01000034.1:3193-11090 GCA_001829395.1 Spirochaetes bacterium GWF1_49_6
TGTAATAACTCAGGTTATCGATCCCCTTGAATGAGAAGGTATTTCCTTTCTCGTTACCCTCGCAGGTGTGGTTATAGACCACGTCGAGAATCACCTCGAGCCCCGCGGCATGCATCGCTTTGACCATCTCCTTGAACTCGCGCACCTGACTTCCGGGCGCGGTTCCGGTACTGTAACGGCTATCCGGGGCGAAATACCCGAGGGTATTATACCCCCAGTAGTTCGTCATCCCCTTCGCGAGCAGAAAGTCCTCCTCCTGGCAATGATGCACCGGCAGAAGCTCTACCGCAGTCACGCCGAGATCTTTCAGATAAGGGATACTGTCAATCACTCCGGTGTAGGTTCCGGGAAACTTGCTTTTAGAACTTTTATGCATAGTGAGACCTTTGACATGCGCCTCGTAGATAATTGTTTGGTTCATCGGTATAAAGGGGTGACGGTCGCCGTCCCATTCGAACGAATCGTCGATTACGACAGATTTAGGCGCGCCCTTGAAGTTCGAATTATTATTAAACGAAAGATCCGCCTCATGCGAATTGGGATCGTAGCCCAGATGGCAAAACTCCCGAGCGAAATGCCCGTCGATCGCCTTCGCATAAGGATCGACCAGCAGACGGTTCGGATTGAAACGATACCCCTCCTCCGGGGCATATCGCCCGAAAACGCGGTATCCGTAGAGCTGGCCGGGCTTTAATCCCTCGACAAATACGTGCCAGACGAACCGCGTCCGGTTCTTGACGGGGATTACCGCGGATGGGACATCATCCCCGGATTTATCGAAAAGCAGAAGTTCCACCCCGGCGGCGTTCCGTGAAAAAAGCGCGAAATTTACCCCTTTCTCCCCATAGACCGCGCCTAACGGGAAGAACTCCCCCGCAGTGGTCTTCAGATCTGTTTTATTGCTCATAGTACTCCCCTATTTTTTCCTTTATTATGACACCTGCTGTAAAAAACGCAAGTGGGCAAATGATTTTTCCGATTGCGCGGATTTTTAATTTATGCTATACTCGTTCATATCCGAGGGGGTACTTATGAAAAATATCCTGATAGCCCTGTTCCTGATATTTCCCATGCTCGTAACCGCGCAGGAAACCACCGTTGCCGATAACTCCCAACCCGAGAAAATCCTCGATTATCAGGTGATTATCACCGTACAGACCGATGCATCCATCCTGATCGAGGAAAATATCGATGTGTTCGCGAATAATCTCTATATCAATCACGGTATCTATAGGGACATCCCCCTCCAAAAGCAGACATCCTTGGGTTTTGTGAAATCATACCCCCTCAACGTACTCGAAATCTGGAGGGACGGGGTGAACGAACCGTTCTCTATCGCGGATAATATGGGGAAAACCCGCATCTATATCGGCGATTCGGATTTGATACTTACCCCGGGCGGCTATCAGTACAAGATTTTATACCGCATCGACCGCGCCCTGAATTTCGGCACGAACTATACCGAACTGTACTGGAACGCGATCGGACAGGATTGGGATTTCCCGATAGAGAAGGCTGCTGTCATAATCAAATTCCCCACGGGCGTGGATAAGGATATATTCTTTCAGGAGGCTTATACCGGGATATACGGGCAGACCAATACGGATGTGGTGTTCAGCGAAAAGGACGGCACGCTGAAGTATACCCTGACCCAGATTCTTTATCCCGGGGCGGGCATCACTGTAATGATCTGTTGGAAGAACGGCATCATACCTACCCCCTCACCCACCGAGGCGTTTCAGGCATTCGCGATGGATAATAAAGGCTTTTTTATCATGCTGGGGGGTATCCTCATCGTTTTCCTCTATTATCTGGTTACATGGGTGTTGGTAGGACGCGATCCGAAGAAAGGTTCGATTATGACCTATTTCGATCCGCCGGAAAATCTTTCCCCCGCCGCTATGCGGTATATCCGAAACATGAAATATGATGAAAAAATTCTCTCCGCCGCGTTAGTCAATATGGCTATCAAGGGGCATATTTCTATCAAGGAGTCGGACGACTCCTATACCCTCACCCGCGTCACCAATACGCTGGCGGGGCTTTCCGATGAGGAGAAGGCGATATCCAACGCGCTTTTTTCCGGCAGAACGAGTATCGAACTATCGACCAGCTATCATGACGAATTTTCCGACGCTATCATTAAATGTAAAAAGACCCTGAAATCGAGGTATGAGATCACTTATTTTATCCTGAACCTGAAGATATTTATCCCCGGGTTGATATTCTGCGTCCTTGCTTTATTCGCCGGGATATTCGCCGATTCGCTGAACTTTATCACCGGCTTTATGACATTATGGCTCAGTCTATGGACGGTGGGGGTGGTGATGATTCTCAAGGCCATCGGGGGCGCATGGAAGACGGCGTTCACCGCAGTGAAGAATAAAGGTACCAAGTTCGCCGCCGCGATATTATTCACGTTATTCGGGTCGGTTTTCGTTTTCGCTGAAATCGGTGGATTTTACCTATTCTTTATGTTTCTTACCGCTTCGATCTGGGTCGCCCCCCTCGCGGCTTTTGCGATCCTGTTAAACTATATGTTCTACAGACTCCTGCGCGCCCCTACTCTCGCCGGGCGCGTGGTGATGGATAAGATCGAAGGATTTCGGATGTTTCTCGATGTCGCCGAAAAGCACCGGATGGAGGTGCTGAATCCGCCGGTGAAGGATATCACGACATTCGAGAAATTCCTTCCTTACGCGCTCGCGTTCGGTATCGAGGAAAACTGGGCGGGATATTTTAACGATATTCTCATATCATCGCGGAAGGGCGGTTACTCCCCGTCATGGTACAGCGGCTCCTCGTTCAGCGTATCGAATATCGGGCAGTTCGCCGGATCGCTGAGTTCGGGGCTGTCGAGCGCGTTCACTTCCGCGTCCGCGTCGCCCAGTTCGGGCAGCGGAGGAGGCGGCGGCTTCTCCGGCGGCGGAGGCGGTGGAGGCGGAGGCGGGGGATGGTAAAAGCAACTGTTATCGATTCCCTGAAATATTATTTATAAAGCTAATTAAAATAGTATCTTTTTTGCTTAAATTTATTTTTATACTTATAATATTCATACAAGGAGATATCGCTATGCCAAGAAAAAAAGTGAAGGAAAAAATTGAAAAAAATATTCCTACAATTTTTCCTTCAGGATTTGGAATAAAATTTAGTGAAAATTCGAAAATATTAGTATTAGAATTTATTGATAATAAAAATGATGATTCACAATTTGTTGTTGGTTCATTTGCAATGGATATGGATTCCTTTAAATCATTGAATAAATTAATGACAAATGCTATAAAAGAGGAAGAGAAGCAATAATATGCAATTACATAATTCTCGATATTTAAAATATGGTTTTAGAAATTCTATTTGGTATTACAAAAAAGAAATTGTTTCTAAACTTTCCCTGTCTTCAGCTACAAGGAGAGAGTTTATTACATCGAATGTTTTAGAGGAAAAAAATATAAAAACTCATCAAAGTATCCAAAAACAAATTAATAAAAGATTTTCCTATCTAGATATTGCCTTAGATGACGATCAAGATAAAGTAATTTACAATAAAACCAAAGATTTGTTATTGAGGGTTTTAAGTTGTTTATTGATTGATAAACCCCCTTTTATTGGAGTAGATAATTCTGGGCAAGTAATTGCTGAATGGCATAACTATAGAAAAAGCAAGTTTGCTAGAGTAATCTGTTTTTCTGACAATAATATACTTTTTCAAGCCATTCATAATGATGACACTAAAATTAACATCACTTCAAATTTAAATTCAATTTGTACAGAATTAGAAAATCAAATTTAATCTGGGGTTACTATGTGTAGAATATCGATTGAACATCATTTCATCAGATATTGTAAACCCTCTCAATCACAAGATGGCAAAATCCTTTCAGCCGCATTTCGACTTCGCTTAAAAAACCCAAATCGTGGCAGAACAGAAGATGAAAAGACATTATCTGTTGATTGGTTTGAATTTTTTACAAAAAATCATTACTCAAATATTAATTCTGCCTTAATTGAAAGAAAAATGGAAACAAATCCAAATGGATATTTAGCCAAACTAAATGTTGGCAAATCAATAAATGATATTATAAAAAATTCACACTGCTCTTCCGGTCAATTATATGTTGAAATAATAAAAAACTCCTATTCACATTTTTTTGGTTTATATGGATTTGACGAAGATACAAATCTACTTATTGAAAATTCATTAAGAGAAAATATAATGGAAATAAAGAAAATTGGAAAAATAAAAATTTGTTAGCCATAAAATAAAAATTGAAAAAGTTAAGAATTATTGTCAAATTCGAAGAGGAATTTTTCTAAGCCCTGTTCTCGTAGAGGATGTTCATCTGGATGCCGGGGTTCTCGTCGAGGAAGGACAGAAAATCTTCCATCTTCATCATGTATAGTTCGCATTTGATTGCGGCACGGTAGTCGCGTTCCGGCGCGCCGCCGTTCTCGAACGGCAGGTGATACCACATCAGGTCGCCGACCCCGATCTTTTTCGTCTGCTGTCCGTACTCATACGCTACAAGCGAACCCTTCGCGATCAGGTAAACAAAATTCTTCTCCGCGTCACTTTTGAACAGGAACTCGTCCTTCGGCAGATTGACCGGCATCAGAATCCCTTCGAGACGGGTTACCTGCGATGACGAAAGGTGCTTGAAGAATTTATTCGCGCGGATAACATTCCATGTCTTCCCGTTGCGTATAACGGCGACCTTCATAATATCCTCGGCGACCGGAGTCCCGCGTATCAGACGGAGAAAATCGTCCTTCGCGATCGAGTACGCCTGTACATGGGTGGCGGCGATCACGTCCGCGGTACGAAGCCCGCCCAGCACAAGCGACGCCTCGCCGAAATATTCGAACGTCCCGTAGACCTTATCCTCGACATCCTCGATACCGCCGATGGAAACATTCCCCGCGACTATCACATAAAACTTATCGCCGGGAGTATCCTTCTCGATAATCTTATCGCCCTTCTCGAATTCCTCCTCGTTGACAACCAGCAGGAGGTCTTTTATTTTATCGCGGGGGAGGTCGGAAAATATATCGATACGGCAGAATATGTCCATGATCCTGTACGCGCTCTCGTACTGATGTTTCTTGATATCGGGATACACGGTTTCGCCGATACCGAACTTCGCCAGAGTCAGATGGGTATCTTTGGGGAAATCCTTTTCAGCTATATGGTACACCGTTATCTTCTGTTTGATATCGTCGGGCAGGGAATCCAGGTATGAGACCTGTGTATGCAGCGGCGGAACTCCCGCTTCATGGTAGATAATATCCGCGTCCCACGGGAAATTGAGGAGATGGTCGCGGCGCCCCTTTGATAGGACATTCAATTGATAAAGCTCCTGTATCTTCTCGGGGGAATTGAGATGGTCGGAACTATAAAGGAAGGTCTTATTCCGGTACGACACCTGAAACCCGATAGTCGGGATGGAGTGCAGCGAATAATTGAACCGGAAGAACGCCCCGTGAATATTAATTTCGCTATCCAGCTTGATGGGGATAAAGTCGAACATTTTAACCAGCGTGGACGCGGGCATGCGCGTCAACGCGGAGTATTTTCGGATGAAGCCCTGCAGGACAGTCGGGGTGGTATAGACCTTTATCCGTCCTTCTTCGAGGATTTTCTGGAACGTCCCCGAGTCGTGATCGGCATGACAATGAGTCAGTATCAGGCAATCGATCAGTTTGGGGTTGACGTTGGAATCGCGGAGCCATGCGGTGGAGTTCACCGGCGGGTCGATCATCACCCCGATACGGTTGATCCAGAGGATGAATCCCGACGTGTTCTGCTCATGGTCGAACCCGTGCGACGGCCCCAGGCATGTGATACCGAACTCCGGCGGTTCGAACGGTTCGGCGAGAGTCGTTCCCAAGTCGTACTGTATCTGGAACTTCATCTCGGCGGGTACTTCCGCGATCAACTCGCCCTTATCGAGCACATTAAACCCGAGGTCGGGACGCTGCACGATTTTAACGTCGCCGATAACGATACCGGCGGGGTCGATCGGCAGAAATTCTACCATATTGGAAAGCTGGTTCTTGCCCCGGAAGAAACTCATCTCGCTCTTTAGATCGGGGATAATCGCCTCGGAACCCTTTTCGTATTCGTTGGCTATATCGAGCTTTTCCGGGCCGAAGTTGGCCTCGGTCAACACGGTTTTCATGTTCTCTATATGGTTCGGATTGACATAGACGGTGGTTTTTTTCTGGCGGATATAGAAATTAAAATACAGGGGGAATTCCACCTCGGCCATACTGATACCCTGTTCGGGGTGAAAATGATTATGAGGCAGGATATAAATAACCGGTATCCCCAGAGGAAGGAGTTTCGTATCCTTCAGGGTCTCCGGCGGCGCGCCGAATTGAATGTATCCCGCGGATGTGTTCACGAGGTATCCCCCGCGTGGAAGCGAGGTAATGACACCTGTCAGCTCGGTAAGACTCTTTATCCGTTTAATAGTTTCCCCCAATACCTATTAATATTACCATCTAAACGGGAATATTTCAAAATAATAGGAAAGGTTTTATCGTACCTACTCTTTTCGGAGTTTTACCCCCGGAATTTCAATATTTTCAGCAAATTCAGCGAGTTTTCAGCATTTGATTGCGAATGTTATCGAATAATGTTAAGATTATCGTACCGAGCGAGGTAATCCATGGAAAAACCTAAAGAGGCGCCTGTTAAAAAAACGTCCGCTCAATCGAAGAAGTCTTCCCAAACAGCCGCGAAGGAACCTGCTAAAAAGAAGCCCGACAATCCTATCAAGGGTATCATAAAAAGCGCGCTCATGCTCCTCGCGGAGAGCGGGGGCTACCTAAAAAATAAGTCGGTCACTATCGGGCTTCCCCCGGAACTGAAGGGCTGGGCCGATGCGTTACGCGCGATCGGGTTCGGGAAGCAGATCGACGAGATGATAGAATCGGTAAACCGCGCCGCAACCGAGGCGGTGGACGAGGCGATGGATACGATTATCGACGCGATGAGCGAAATATCTATCGAGGATATGGGCAAGCTCCTGTTCGGGCCGGAGGACGCCGGCGCGAAGTATATCGAAAGCAAGACGCGGAAGAAGCTCTCCAAGCAGTTCGCCCCCATTATCAAAAAGACGATGAACGCGATCGGCATGATGAAGCTCTTCGATAAGCTGGTCGCGGCCTACAACGCTATCCCGCTTATGCCCAATATCAAGTTCGACCTACAGGCATACGCCAACGAGCGCGCGCTCGATGGGGTATATTTCATGATCGCCGAGGAGGAACGCAAAATCCGGCGTGACCCGTTCGCGATGATGAGCAAGCTGATGGGAGGACTCGTGTCGCCGGGCGGAAAGGTCTAAGCCGCTTAAAATTGCGCATCTCTCAGTAAAATGATATGATATAGTAGATTTACAGGAGGTTCCGATGAAGAAGTTCAGCATGATCATGGTATTATTTATCCTGGCATCGTGCCAGCAGGCGGGCAATCTGACGTCGCTCGTGAAGCCCGCGGACAAACCCGCGCAGCTCGACGAAAAAACGATCATCGCCGGTCTCAAGGAAGCATTGCAGGTCGGTATCAAGAACGCGGTCGCGTTCGCGTCCAAATCCGACGGCTACCTGAAGAACGCGAAGATCACCATACCCCTGCCCGCGCAGCTCAAGGATTGGGCGGATAAGCTCCGTTCGATAGGCCTAGGCTCGCAGGTCGACGAGTTTATCACATCGATGAACCGCGCCGCCGAGAAAGCCTCCGCTAAGGCGGTCGATATATTCCTCGACGCGATCTCCAAGATGACGGTCGAGGACGCGAACAATATCCTCAAGGGCGCGGATAACGCCGCGACCAAGTTCTTCGAGAAGGTCACCCGTAAGGCGCTCTACGGCGTGTTCGCCCCGGTCATCAAAC
>MIBD01000034.1:11109-12548 GCA_001829395.1 Spirochaetes bacterium GWF1_49_6
TATCACCAAGCTCTATAAGTCGCTGATCGACAAGTACAACTCCATCCCGCTCGTGCAGAAGGTCAGTTTTGACCTGCCGGACTATGTGAACAATATGGCGCTCGACGGGCTATTTTATATGCTCGCGCAGGAAGAGGCGAAGATACGGAAAGACCCCGCCGCGCGCGTGACCGACCTGCTGAAGCAGGTATTCGGCGTGAAATAGATAGATAGGATAGATAGATATTAAATATAAAAAGCCGTCCTCCGGGACGGCTTTGTTATTTGTTTTGATATTATATATTATTTATTCTATAATGAACGATGAAAAAAACAGTATATCTCGACGCGACCATACTGAGCTTTTTATATGATAATCGTGAATCTATTGCATATCTTATCCAAATTACGCAGGAATGGTGGAGAACCCAAAGAAAATTTTATCAGCTATTTCTGTCCAGCGAAACGATTCGCGAAATATCTCAAGGCGATTACCCGTTAAAGGATAAAGTTATAGAGTTGTCGTTGACCATAAATCAACTGGAAATTAATAATAGAATTATTGAAATCGCCGAAACATATATAGAAAATCATATTATGCCGCAATCATTATCGGGAGATGCCCTGCACCTTGCTACAGCATCTTTTTATAAAGTGGATTTTTTACTCACCTGGAATTATAAACATCTCGCCAACGGTAATAAACGGCAGCATATAAGGATCATCAATACACGTCTGGGACTATTTACCCCGGAAATATTGACTCCGTTAGAATTGCTATCAGAGGAGGAATAACATGATTAACAATGATATTATCACATGGAAAGAGAAAGTACAGAAAGAAATCGCCGAAGCAAGCGGATACAACCTAAAAGTGCAGGTAAAGCAAAACGAGGAATGTGTCAACAGAATAGAAAAGGCGTACGGTAAAAAAACAAAATCCCACCCCGTAAAATAAATATGCTAGACAGTATTTACCTGCCTGTTTTAATGAATTAGGTTTATCTTTCTGATATTCCCTTCGTGTCTCTGTGGCGAACCTTTTCTTATTTCTCCCCAGATTGCCGCGACCTTTCAGGTCTCGCAATGACGTTTTTTCACTTTCGACTTGCTACACGGATGCTGAGCGTAGCCGAAGCATCCCCCCACCCTCATCACGGGCTATATTTGCTTATGGGCACTTCTAATAACCCTCTTTTCAATCAGTAATATGAAGGAAAAGAGGACAAGGAAGTGACCATTGGGCGTATTTAAAGATATATCATTATTAATGTTATAGATGTTAATAGCTTTTAGTACCGCCCTTATTTGTATAAAATTTGAAATCGGGGCTAGCCGTACGCAGTACCCCGCTATTGCCCACAATCACCGCCTCCGCGTCGGGTATCCCCTCGATCAGCGCAAGTCCCCGTTCGACACCCAGCACGTAGACGGCGGTCGCGAGGCCGTCGGCGCGCGCC
>MIBD01000035.1:0-331 GCA_001829395.1 Spirochaetes bacterium GWF1_49_6
CCCTTCGCGATGCCCGCCTGGTTCGTCACAATAATCAGGCTGTATCCCGCGCCGCTCAACCCGGTCATAAACCTGACCGCCCCGGGAAGTAACTGCAAGTCCTCGTCCCGGTGCGGATAACGATTATCCTCGATAATTATACCATCCCTGTCTAAAAACGCAACTCTTATCTTGCGTGCGGCGTTATCGATCCAGAGCGGGAGTTCCCGCCCGGCGAGCGCGTAATCCTCCGGCACCCCGATATCGATGAACTTTCCCCCGAACGGTATCCCGCCTATAGGGGTTTTATCCGCGAGCAGACGGGGTATCACCTCGGTCTCGAACGATACCG
>MIBD01000035.1:488-940 GCA_001829395.1 Spirochaetes bacterium GWF1_49_6
TTTGAGCGCGATAGACAGGGTATAGTTACCGCCGGTGTGAAATTTGTCGAACAGGCTGTAATCGGCGTCGAACCACGTATCCCCGTTCAGTACGACAAACCGCTCGTCGGGCGCGAACCCGAAGCCGCGGACGGCCTGCCGGATAGCCCCGGCTGTGCCGAGGGGGGATGTCTCGACGGAATAACGGATGTTTACCCCGAGACCGGCGCCGCCGCCGAAATGCTCCTCGATCTGGGCGCTCCGGTAGCCGGTCAGCAGGATGATATCCGTAATCCCCTGCTTTTTCAGCGAGAGGATGGGGTACTCGAGGAACGGCCTGCCGGAGACCGGCGCCATAGGTTTCGGTACGTCCTTGACGACATGGGCGAGACGGGTACCGAAACCGCCTGCGAGTATCAGTGCTTTCATAGTGTTCCAGTTTTTCTTTAATTATAGCCGATACAACCGCATAT
>MIBD01000035.1:1011-3270 GCA_001829395.1 Spirochaetes bacterium GWF1_49_6
ATACTTTCAGATTGAGAATACATAAGCAGAGGTAAGGAAATGATTACACCTTCGGTAAGTTCTAAAGAAGTAACGCGTACTTGGTATGTCATAGACGCGAAAGGGAAACCCCTCGGACGGATCGCCTCTAAGGCGGCGATGGTGCTCCAGGGCAAGCATAAAGCCGAATACACCCCGCATATCGATAACGGAGATTTCGTGATCGTGCTGAGCGGGTGAATTCCTGCTGACCGGGCGCAAGCTCAACACCAAGATATACTATCATCACACCGGTTTCCCGGGCGGTTTGAAGTCCGTAGTCGCGAAGGAAATGATCGAGCGCAAGCCCTTGTTCCCGATGCTGGCCGCTGTCCGCGGTATGCTCCCTAAGAACAAAATCGCGCACCAGATGATCAAGAAACTCATCCTGATCGAGGGCGGAGAGCATACTTATAAGAATGTTCCGCTCAAGAACTTAGAGATATAACGGAGGCAATAGATGGCTGAAAAAGTTTACGCGACCGGACGTCGCAAGACCAGTGTGGCAAGAGTATTCCTTTCCCCTAAAGGCACAGGAAAGATCGTTATCAATAAAAAAGAATTAGCCGCGTATTTTCCCGCGTTCTATCACCCCACGGTGCTGGAACCGTTCAAATGGACGGAAACTATCGGTAAATTCGATCTTTATATCACCGTGAAGGGCGGCGGGTTTACCGGACAAGCCGGCGCCATCCGTCAGGGTATCGCACGGGCGTTATCGACGCTCGACGCGGAGAAGTACCGCAAGACCGTCAAGGTCGCGGGGTTCCTCACACGGGACGACCGCATGGTGGAGCGCAAGAAAATCGGCTTACGCAAAGCCCGCAAAAGAGAACAGTACTCGAAACGTTAATAGTTCGACAGGCTCACTACAAGTAAATCGCCGTCCGGAAGGGCGGCTTTTTTATTAGTAGAAAGTTATAAGTTGAAAGAAAACAGGATGGTTCGGCAGGCTCACCACAAGTAACCACGAATAAACGCGAATATGCGCGAATTGGAAAGAGGGAAGGAAAAAACGTAAAATCGTTGAAAAGGATGTTTTTCTATCCCTAACCTGCCCCCGGCCCCTCACCAATTTGGCGGGCAGGCTTGAAATGGCTTACAAATTGGTGAGGGGTCGGGGGTATCCCTAATTCAACGGTAAGCGAAAATACAAACGGTATTTTATATTGGTCACTTCTAATAACCACCGATTCTCAGTGGCAAGGAAGTGACCATTGGGCGTATTTTTTAAAACTATAAAGCCATTTGTTATAAATGTTAATAGTTTTTAGAACCGCCCTATTGTTATTTGACACGGCGGGGCTGCGGAATTAATATATCGGTAATTGCTTTATCAGGAGGTTTCTAATGAAAAAAATATCTATATTATTCATGATGCTTTTATTATTCCCTGCGCTATTATTCCCGGCGGATAATCTCCTCGACGCCGCGAAAGAGGGGGATGTTGCGTTTATCCAAAACTATGACGGCGATATAAACGAACCTCTTACCGAAAACGGCTGGACGGCGTTGATGGCTGCGGCGGGTAAAGGGCATGCCGACGCTGTAAAGGCTCTCATCGCGGCGAAGGCGGATGTCAACGCGGTCGATAAAGACGGCTGGACGGCGTTGATGGTCGCGGCGATGAACGGGCATCTTGAAGCCGTGAAGGCGCTGATCGCGGGGAAGGCTGATGTCAACGCGGTTGATGAAGACGGCAAGACGACTTTGATGTGGGCAGCAAACAAAGGTCATGTTAACGTAATAAAGGTGCTTATCACCGCAATGGCTGATGTCAACGCGCTCAATGAAAACGGCTGGACGGCATTAATATCTGCGGCATTTAACGGACATACCGACGCTGTAAAGGCGCTGATCGCGGGGAAGGCTGATGTCAACGCGGTAACTAAAGACGGCTGGACGGCGTTGATGTGGGCGGCGTATAACGGACATACCGACGCAGTAAAGGCGCTTGCTGCAGCGAAGGCTGACGTCAACGCAGTCGATAAATACGGCTGGACGGCGTTAATGATCGCGGCAAAAAACGGGCATACCGACTCTGTAAAGGCGCTTGCTGCAGCGAAGGCTGATGTCAACAACGCAGTCGATGAATACGGCGGGACGGCGTTAATGTTCGCGGCGAAAAACGGGCATACTGACGCCGTTAATGCGCTCATCGCGGGGAAGGCTGACATCAACGCAGTCGATATATACGGCTGGACGGCGTTGATGTTCGCGGCGTATTACGGACATACGGAC
>MIBD01000035.1:3351-5592 GCA_001829395.1 Spirochaetes bacterium GWF1_49_6
TATAACGGGCATACCGACGCCGTGAAGGCTCTCATCGCAGGGATGGCAAATGTAAATAAAAAAAGTATTTCAGGTAAAACCGCATTAAGCATCGCCTATGAAAAAGAAAACACCGAGATTATCAATCTGCTGAAAAAAGCGGGGGCGAAATGAATTAGTGTAAAGTTAAAAGTGACAAGTAAAAAGTCGGGAGGAAACAGTCGGTAATAAAAGGTAGAAACAGCCGGTGGAACCACGAAAACTGCGAAAAAAGCCCCGGTTTTCTATCCTTAACCCGCCCTCGGCCCCTCACCAATTTGGCGGGCAGGCTTGAAATGGCTTACAAATTGGTGAGGGGTCGGGGGGATCCCTAATTCAGTGACACCGGCTTCGGCATCCATGCCTCCGCTCGGCGCTTCCCCTGTCCACTTGCCTTCCGCTTCCTGCGGGAGATGGGGGTCGCAAGTAACAGTGTAAAGTAGAAAGTAACAAATGGAAAAGGGATTTAATCCGTGAGAATCTGCGCTATCCGCGAAATCTGTGTGGAATGGGGTCGGTAAATTCCACCCTGTATCAGACGAATGGTTCGGTGAAAACATAGAAAAAGGGAAAGTGCGCAGGGTCGGATTTTCTCTGAGAACTCTGTGCCTCTGTGGCTAAACGCTAATAACGGGGTATTTTCTATCCCTAACTTACCTTCAGCCACAGTCTGGAGGTATCCCTAATGCGATGAAACGACATCTCGATATGCTCCTCGACATGCTCGGAGCTACTCGATGTCCGGATGCCGACGTATCGAGGCAGTGATCGGGACAAGCCCATAAAAGAACCGGAGGAACAATGCCCCTATTTCTATCGAAGGATTTCAAATTCGACGCCGCGCACAGCCTCGTGAACTACCACGGCCAATGCGAGAACCTGCACGGCCATACTTATAAACTCCGTGTCACCATACAGGCGCGCTCCCTCCCCGAGAACGGGATGATCCTCGATTTCGTCGACTTATCCCGCATCGTGAAGGACGAGGTGGTCAATAAGCTCGACCATCATTTTATTAACGAGATTGTATCGCAATCCACCGCGGAAAATATCGTGCTCTGGATACGCGACCGATTGATCGGAAAACTGGAAACGGATAATTACTTGCTATACGAAATCCTTCTCTGGGAGACCGAGACCAGTTTCGCGACATGGAGGACAGACGATGCCGCCGGTGCTCAGGATGGCTTGGAGGCGGGCGATGCGCATGGACGCGCAAGTTCCGCCGGTGCCAAGGACGGCTTGGAGGCGGGCGATGCGCATGGACGCGCAAGTTCCGCCGGTGCTAAGGACGGCAAGGAGGCGGCAGACAATGGGTAACCCTATGAGAGACGTCCAGAGCGAACCGGACGACCGGAACATACCGATCGATAAGGTCGGCATCAGCGACCTGAGCTACCCGATCTCCGTGCTCGACCGCGATAACAACACGCAGCCGACTGTCGCTAAGATCAATATGTATGTCGACCTCCCGCACCATTACCGCGGCACACACATGAGCCGTTTCCTCGAAGTGATGAGCCGTTATCATATGGGGCTGAGCCTTCGGAGCCTCGGCGAACTGCTGGAGGATATCCGCGAGACATTCGAGAGCGAAACCTCGCATATCGAGATAGAATTCCCTTACTTTATTAAAAAGAAGGCTCCCGTATCCGGTATAGAAAGCCCGATGGAGTATATCTGCCGGATCGAGGCGAAAAAACGCGATAAGCTGGAACTGATCGTCGAGGTGAATGTGCCCGCGCAGAACCTTTGCCCCTGTTCGAAGGAGATCAGCGATTACGGCGCGCATAACCAGCGCGGGAATATCAAGATACGTATCCGTTCGAGCAAACTGGTATGGTTCGAGGAATTGATCGCGATCGCGGAGGAATCCGCGTCCGCCCCGGTGTTTACGTTACTGAAACGCGAGGACGAGAAATTTCTCACCGAGCACGCCTACGACCACCCGCGATTTGTGGAGGATACCGCGCGCGAGGCCGCGATGCGCCTGAACAGCGACCCGCGTATCGAATGGTACTCGGTCGAGGTCAAGAACGCCGAATCGATCCATAACCACAACGCCTACGCGTGCATCTCCAAACGGGTCGAATAACCTACCAGTACATATATTCGTATTTCAGGGAACCGACCATCACCATCTCGCCCGCGCCGTCCGCCTCGGCGAGCTGCCATTCTTCCACCACGGTGACATTCCCCTTCGCGTCGTACTGAAACTTCTTC
>MIBD01000035.1:5603-7661 GCA_001829395.1 Spirochaetes bacterium GWF1_49_6
CTCACCCGCGCCCTGCAGCCCCTGCTTCTCGGCGACCTGCCCGTTCTTATCGTACGCGTAAAGGATCGTCCATTCCAGCGGATCGCCGACATCGTTCTTCCACTTCTCGGTCTGCACCTTGCCGGACTGGTCGTACACGTACTGGAGCGCTTCGTTACCCATCCCGACATAGACTTTGTCGATTTTCAGCAGCTTCCCCGCGGCGTCGTAGGTATAACGCTCCTGCACGTTCGGCTCCTCCGGGTAGGCGGATTTGCTATTCTTCGCGATGAGCTTTCCGGCCTTATCGTACTGGAAAACATAGGTCATCAGGAGATTTTTACCCTCGTCGAATTCCTTTTTCTCGATAATATTGCCCGAGGAATCGGACTTGTACTTGAATGACGACTGGAACGTGACTTCCCCGCCCTCGGCGGAGAAATCTGCGGCAGTCAGCAGTCCGTCCTTGGTAAACTTATAAGTCTCCTCGGAAATCAGCACCTGCTTACTATTCTCGGGGTCTAACTGGTAATCCTGTATCTTCATCGATTTGACATTCCCGTAAAGCCCCAGCAAGTCCCATTCCGTATTCTTAGCGAACCCCCCGGTGAAAACCATGAATATCCCTGCAAATAGAACCAGGAAACGCATAATGCCTCCTATTAGCGCGATAGTATAATAATACATCACAATTCCATAAATAACAAGTCCGTTTCAACCGGGAATCCACCGATAAAATATGACAAGTTCCCGAATATGCGTTATAATAAACGGTATCCAGAGAGATTTCACGGGAGGGAGAATTTGAAAAAAGGGCTGTTTCTTTTATCAATTATTCTGCTTATCATCCCCCTTTCAACCCATCCTCAATCCATCAGTACCATCATGGCGCAGGATGTCTTCAAGTCCGGTATGCTGCGCTTCAATAACCGGGAATATCAGGCCGCGATCCAGCTATTCAACAAATCGCTGGGACTCGACCCGATGAACCTCGAGGCGCGTTATTATCTCGGATACTCCTACCTCAACGCGGGCTACACCAAGAACGCGATGGAAGAATGGGAGAACCTCATCAAACTCGGCGGCGGAACCCCGCAGGTCAAGCAGAAGCTGAACAACCTCTATTTCCAGAACGCGATCGATAAAAGTTTCGATTACTCCGAACCGTATATATTATGGAAGGTGTATGACGGGATTATCGACGGGCGGCATCAGATCATCCGTCCGAGCTTTGTGATATACGACGAGAAGAAAAATACCATCCTCATATCGTCGATCAAGACCAAGTATGTGGTGGAGATGGACGCGGACGGTAACGTATTCCAGGAGTACGGCCGCAAGATCGGCGACTTCTCCGTATTCGAAGCCCCCACGGGTATCGCGCTCTATCAGGACAAGCTCTACGCCGCCGACTATCAAGCGGATAAAATCTACGTCTTTGACCGGAACGGCGGCCTCCTCAATACATTCGGCATATCCGGGTATGGGGATACTAATCTCGCCGGGCCGATGGGACTCTATGTTTCTCCCGACGAGTACCTGTTCATAGTCGATAACGGGAACGACCGGATTCAGAAATTCGACCTCGATGGGAAATGGATACAGAATTTCGGGAAAGGCACCCTCGACCGCCCGACCGACATAGCGGGAGAAGGGGATTATCTCTACGTGTCCGACAGCTACAATAAGCGTATCGTGAAATTCGACCTTTTCGGCAACACGATCGAGACGTTCGGCGACCAGATCTTACAGGAACCGCGCGGGCTTTGCCTCAAGGGGAAATTCCTCTATATAGTCGACGCGCGTCAGGGTATATTTATCTATAATACGGAAACTAAAAACATGGAGAAACTCGGCGTCGATCAGGACCAGCTTCTCCTGCCGTTCGATACCTGTATCGACGCGAAAAACTTCATCTACGAATCGGACTTTAATTCGCAATATATCGGCATCTTCTCGCCCCTCCAGCTCCGTTACGCGAATATCGGGGTGAAGGTCAACCAGATATGGCTCCAATCCTACCCGCATAACTTTATTCACCTGCGGATATGGGACAAGGAAGGCAACCCGATCTACGAT
>MIBD01000035.1:7673-12560 GCA_001829395.1 Spirochaetes bacterium GWF1_49_6
AATATCCTTGTCTACGAAGAGGACGAGCTGATCCCGTTCGTGCGCCTCGGAACGACCGACGAATACCGTAAAAATATGTATATTAAGTTCATTATCGATAAGAGCATCGCGATGGAACCTTACGTGCCGGAATTCAAGGAAATCTTCGGGACGTTCCTCCAGAAGATGTCCGGCAGCGACTGGATGGATATCTCCCTGATGAACAGCGTCACCGAGAACTCGGGGCGTATCGACGCGAACGAACTATGGTCGATGGACTACACGCTCAAGAAACCGTTCGAGGGAACCTATCCCACCCAGTTGGGCACGGCCATGTACGACTCGGTTACCGGGTTATTGAACGTTAACCGCAATAAGGCGATACTCCTCATCGTGTCGGGGGAAATCGGCGAGCAGAGCTTCAGCGTCTATGACGAGGAAGTCATACTGGCCTACGCCCGCGAGAACGCTATCCCTATTTATATTATCGCGATGACCGATAAGAATAAGGAAGTGTTCGAGGAACTGGCCTCGCAGACATTCGGGAAATACTACACTCTGAAAAATATGAAGGATATCCTGAACCTGCACGACGAGATACAGAACTCGAAGCCCCTCGAATATATCCTGAGCTACGAGGGATTGAACCTGAAGGGGCTGAAGAATTTCTGGGTCAACGTCCATATTGTGATCAAGCTAAAATTCGACAGTATGATCGGTGTGGACGATACGGGATATTTTGTCCCGGAGACCGCGTTCCTCTCGAAGGATAAAATTAACCTGGACGAGGAACTAAAGAATAAGAAATGATGAATTCCGCGGATAAATATTTTAATAAGCAGATTGACGAGTTATTGAAGGACTGCGTGCGCGAGAATCGCTGCCCGTACTATCCCTGCCACGATACCGCCGCCGAGCCGTTGGTGTGCCTTTTCTGCTACTGCCCGTTCTACCCGTGCGGCGACACCGGCACCGGGGGACGTATGATAGAGGGGCGAGACGGTCAGGTTTGGGACTGCACCGATTGCGTGTTCGTCCATTCCGCCACGGCTGTGAAAAGAATTATGGAACTTTTTTACGAGGGCTTGAATAAGAGTGAGATTTTTAAAATCGTTCGAAATGAAATGATTGGGGACAAATCATGAGTGTGGAATATCCTGTCGTGGGGCTTGTCGGAAAAGTCGGGTGCGGAAAATCGACCGTATCCGGCGTCCTCGCTAAGGAATACAAGTTTATCGCGCTGGATGTGGATAAATTCGGGCATTCTGCGCTCGAATGGGAGAAGGATAATATAGTCGGGAATTTCGGCACCGGTATCCTCGACAGCACCGGGAAAATCGACCGGCAAGTCCTCGGGAATCTGGTATTCCGCAACGCCGAGAAACTATCCGTCCTGAACTCCATCGTACATCCGCGGATGAAAAAGGAGATCGCCGACATTATCACTAAGCATCCGAAAAAGCGTTATATTATCGACGCGGCGTTACTCTTCGAGATGGGGTTGGACGAACTTTGCGATTATGTCGTATCGGTGGAAGCTCCGGAGGATATTATCCGCGCGCGGGTGAAACTTTACCGCAAATGGGACGACTGCAAGATAGACGGGGTACTCCATGCCCAGCGTTATCTCGACTTCTTCAAGGATAAATCCCACTTCAGCATCTTCAATAACGGCGACATGAATAAACTGATGAAACAAATCGAGTTCTTTATTCTTGAAATATCGTAATTTATTTCATTAACACAACCCGCTTTTTCTACCGATGATATAATAGGGCGGTTCTAAAAACTATTAACATTTTCAACAAATGGCTTTATAGTTTTATAAAATACGCCCAATGGTCGCTTCCTTGCCACCGAGAATCGGTGGTTATTAGAAGTGACCTATAGAAATATTTTCGGGGGAATCGCATGTCTTTTCTGAGAAACCTGTTTCTATTTTTTACCGTGATACTCGTGACAAACTGCTCCTATTTCGGCAAGCCGGTCTATAAGGCCTCGCCTATCGTCAGGATATTTTTAAGCGAAGGGAAGGAATTCACCATTCTGCCCTATAAGAATTACCTGCTGACAGTCGATACCCGGAAGGAAGTGGCGGCGGGGGATATCCATGTCGGCTTCTCGTCCAAGGGAATCGAGCTGAACGGCACGCTCTATCCGGTGATGACGCTCGAACTGATGCCATCGCAGTATTTCCTCCTCGACGGTAACGCGTACCGGGGCACGGTCAGGATTACCAATACGGGCGCGAGCCTGTGGGTGATGAATATTATCGATATCGAGTCCTACCTCTACGGGGTGGTCGCGTCCGAAGTGCCCGCCGAGTGGAATATCGAGGCGCTCAAGGCGCAGGCGGTCGCGGCGCGGACATACGCCCTCTACGACATCATGCAGGCCCGACAATCGGGGCAGGCGTTCGACGTATACGCCGATACCCGTTCGCAGGTCTATAACGGCATCTCCGCCGAGAATAAATTCGCTATCGCCGCCGTGGAATTGACCCACGGGGAAGTCATCGAGTACGACGGTAAAATCATTCAGGCCTTCTTCCACGCGTGTTCCGGGGGTATGACCGAGGACTGCGCGTTCGTATTCGGCAACCAGAAATCCTATCTCACATCGGTAGCCTCACCCTACGCGCAGAAGGTCTACCAGAACTTCACATGGGAATGCAATATCCCCGTAAAGGACCTCAATTCCAAACTCGGCTCGAAGCTCGGCAGTATCGTTTCGGTGAATGTCCTCACCCGTACTCCGTCGAAACGGATCGATACGATCGAGATTGTCGACGATCAGGGCAACTCGATAGTAATGAAGGGAAACGACTTTCGACTACTGATCGGGGCAAGCCTGATGAAAAGCACCCGCGCGAATATCAAGCTCGAGAACGGTATCCTGAATATCACCGGCGTCGGTTACGGGCACGGAGTCGGCATGGGACAATGGGACGCATACGGGATGGCGGTTTCCGGGTTCAAGTACCCCGATATCCTCAAGTTCTTTTATAAAGGCACCGTTATCGAGAAAATCTGGTAACCTATCGCCGTAGCATTCATTTTAGTGTATAAATACTATACATGAATTTTGTGTAGTATTTATACACTTTATTTTTTATTATTTCCATCCCGTCAATCCTCCTGAAAAATAATCTATCCCTGATTTAAGTATATACTATGTAAATAATTAATATTCATCTATCCGAACAACCGATAATTATAATGAAATTGCGATTGGTATGATTTTTGCAACATATATTGGGGATTGCCCAAGGAGAAAGGGATGAAAAAATACAACGGATTGTTTTTTATCACGGGGGTGATATTCTTTCTGTCGATTACCGCATGTAGTGTCGGCCCGGTGGTTGCTCCAAGCAAACCCGGAAGCACGACTCCTCAAGTTACGCTGGATACCATATCGCCGGCCATATCGAATGTCTCGCCCGCCAACGGTTCTACCAACGATTCAAGCTCGGTACTTTTTACCGGGCAGGTCAGGGATAATATCTCTGTCAGCAACGCTTATTATTCGCTGGACGGTTCGGCGGAAATAGCGCTCGAGTTACTCGAAAGCACCAACGGGTTATATACGTTCAGCCGCGCCCTGTCCGGTTTGACGAACGGGAGTCATACCGTGAAGGTATTCGCGGTCGATACATCGGGAAACCACAGTAAGACCAATACTTCCATATTCGAGATACTGGTGCTCGGCGGAAAGGCCGAGAGTCCTGTGATTTCGCCTGTTTCGGGCGCGTACCTCGACACCGTGCAGGTAGAGATGGATTGCGGCACATCCAACTCGGCTATCCGTTATACACTCGACGGAAATGTACCGAACGGGTCGTCCGCGCTCTACGGGTCGCCTGTCGATATATTCGCCGACGCCGTAGTCACAGCGGTCGGATTCCTGTACGGGATGACCAACTCCGACGCCGCTTCCAATACCTACACGATCACCCATAAGGTCTCGAACGTCAGTTTCGGCACACCCGCGGGCACATACAGCAACGATTTCATATTAACCTTTTCCACGCCCACAATCGGCGCGTCTATCGTCTATTCCACCAACGGCGGCGCGGACTGGATTACCAACTCCTCGCTCACCGTCAACCGGACGATGACCGTCTTCGCGCGCGCCGTCAAGGCCGGCTGGGTCGATTCCGGTACGGGGAATGTCACCTATACTATGAAGGCGTCGAAACCGTCGGTATCCCCCGTGAGCGGGCAGTACTCCGCGTCGTTCACCGCGTACATCACTCCCGGCGATACTGCCGGCACGGGCATCGTCTATTCGACCGACGGCGGGACGACATGGCTGACGAACACCGACGTCATCATCGACGGCAACGTCATGTTATTATCCGCATCCTATAAACCGGGGTACTTTAACTCGGACGCGGTCACCAATACCTATACCCTGAAAGCATCCGTACCGGTACTCAGTCTGCCGTCCGGGGAATACCCTCTGGCGACAAATCTGGTGATAACCTGCACCACCCCCGGCGTATCCGTGTACTATACGCTCGACGGGAGCCTCCCCAGCGCGTCATCGATACTCTATACCGGGCCGGTATCGCTTTTATCGTCCAAGACTGTCCAAGCGATAGCGATCCGCGCATCGTGGAATAGCTCCGACACAGTATCCGCGAGTTATACATTCCCCGGTACGTCGCTTTTTAACGAGACCAATAATTACGGCGCGGTTCCCGCTACCAATAGTCTTACCGGGAACGGGTACGACTTCTCGGGGTTTACCAATTATATGACGGTTCCCGCATCCCCTAGCAACGCGCTCGGCATTCAGGGCACGGTCGAGGCGCTTATTAATATGGACGCGTTCGTTCCGTTCGCGGGAATAGTGCATAAAGGGATACTTACCGATTTTTCCGACGAATGCTACAGCCTTCAGCTC
>MIBD01000036.1:0-3512 GCA_001829395.1 Spirochaetes bacterium GWF1_49_6
CCGTATTATTAACCCGGTATGGGTGACGTCGGAGGACAAGTTCATCGTGGCTCTCCCGTATAACGGTCTCAAGCTGAGTTATACGATCTCCTTCCCTAATTCCCCCATCGGTACGCAGACATTTAATTTGGATTTTTCCTCGGAGAACTTTCAGAAAAAAATCGCCGGAGCGAGAACCTTCGGTTTTATAGAAGACCTGGATTATTACCGGAAGAACGGGCTTGTGCTCGGCGGTGATTTTAATAATGTCCACGTGTTCAGCAAAAAAGAGAACCGTTCCCTGAATAGCCCGCGTTATGACGACGAGCCTGTACGGCATAAGGTGCTCGACCTGATCGGCGGTATCGCGATGCTGAACTTCGATATCAAAGCGTTTATCATCTCGTACAAGGGCGGGCATACGCTGGATACCATGTTCGCGCAGAGGGTGATGAGCACTATCTCCGGCGTCCAGAAAGTCGGCGGGGTCTACTCCTACGGGACGGATACGAACTATTATTACATGCTGGCGGATATTCTCGACCTTGAGAAATTCCCCTCATAGAATTCATTAATTTGACGTTTTTTGTATATTAATGTATAATAGATATGCGGTTGAGAGAGCTGCATTAGCGGTTCGCTGGATAAATTCCACTCAGCTGCATTTTTTTTATTCGGAGTCCGAATGTATTTTTTATATCTTGATGATTCAGGCTCTGTAAGGAATATAAATGAAAACAACTTTGTAATCGGGGGAATATCCATATTTGAAAACCATATGCATTGGTTTATCAAAGAAATGGATGATTTGGCTAAACAAATCCTTCCTCAAAATCCTCATTCGATTGAATTTCATGCTTCGGAAATATTTTCACGGCGTATTCCTCCATGGAATGGGATGTCAAAGCAATCTGCCATAGAAGTCATTCAAGCAGTTTTATCTATTGTATCTAAGTCTTATACTCAAAATTCCGCTTTTGCATGTGTGGTACATAAGAAATCATTTTTAAATCTTGATCCGATGAATCTTGCCTTCGAGAATTTATGTAGTAGATTTGATTTAAAGTTAAAGAGGATATATGCAATTACAGGAGAGTCACAAAGAGGATTGATTGTAATGGATAAGAATTCATATGAATCAGGACTTAATCTTCTCTCAATTAATTTTCGAGAACTTGGCACAAGATGGGGGATTCTTAGAAATATCAGTGAAGTTCCATATTTTGTTGATTCTCAAGCTTCTCGATTAGTACAATTGGCAGATAGTATTGCTTATTCGGTTTTTAGATATTATGAAGCGAAAGATTTATCTTATCTTGAACCGATACTTGTTAAATTCGATTCGGAAGATAATAAAATTCACGGGCTGGTTCATTTACATAATACAGGGTCTTGTTATTGTCCGGCATGCTTATGTAGACTTTAGAATTATACAATTCTACTTTTTATCTCTTTGTATTGCTTTTTCTTTTCAAATCGGATACAATCTTTAAAAATGATTTCGGAGGGCACGTTGTCCGTCAACTCAAATACCCATTGGGATGAACTGATAAAAAATCATTCCGATGCAGTTCCCGCGGTAATCCAGGATTCCGCGTCTAACGCCGTATTAGGCGTTATCAGGATGAATCACGAGGCATATAATAAATCCCTCGAAACCGGCGGGTTAAACCATACCACGGACGCCGGGACGGCGATTTTCAGCATGGACGGTTTACAGTTGACGCTGAAAAATATCGCGGGTAACGATGCGAAGGACGCCCTGCTGATTACGGTGGGCGCCGGGCATCGTGATGTCCTGCATACCCAATTCGGCGATAAAACGATGGATAAGTCCTCCATATTGAACGAGGTTTACGAGGTGATCCTCGAACGAAAGACGCACGCTCCGGAGAATTCCTATGTGGCGAAAAAACTTTCCGAGGGCATCGACCGTATCCTGAAGAAGATCGGCGAGGAAGCCGGCGAGGTGATTATCGCCGCCAAGAACGGCGACCCGGAGGAGATCGGATGGGAAATGGCCGACCTGATATTCCATTTGTGGCTTGTGCTGGGTTTTTACGATCTGACCCCCGACATTGTTTACGATAAGTTAATCGAGCGGAGGAAGTAGTTCCTTCCTGTTTAAAAAATTTTCAGCAGGTGCGGTTATGAAAAAACTCATTATCGACGAGGATCAGATTTCCCTCGATTTTGCCGTGATCGAGGGGGAGGATTTTAACGAGATCGTATATATTCAGCAGAGGGGAGTAGGGGAGTTAATCACAGGCGAGGATGAACGCGGAAACGCATTGCGTCTCCGTATCGACTCGATTATCGATACCCGTTTGGTTGTCCAGATACTGGAAATCATTCCCCCGTCAATAAACCGATGAGGCGTTTTTTCATCCCCGCCGCCCGGATCGACGGCAGCCGGGTCACGGTTGACGGAAGCGACTTTCATCATCTCATCCATGTGTTACGTAAGCAGTCCGGCGATATAATCGAGGCGACCGACGGGTGGGGCAATATCCTGCGGATCAGGATCACCGATACCGGGAGCGAGTTTGCGGCGGGCGAGATTATCGAACAAATCCCCGCGCCGGAACGAGCGGTTACTCTGACGCTCTATCAGGCTATTCCTCGTCAGGGGCTTTTCGACTTTATCATAGAAAAATGCGCCGAACTCGGCGTGAGAAGGGTGGTTCCGGTTGTTACCGAACGGACGGTCGTCCGGCTCGCGGAGGAGCGTTCGGCGAAAAAGCTGGAACGGTGGCGGCGTATCGCGAACGAGACCGTCAAAAAGGTCGGGAGAGCCGATACGATCGACGTCCTGCCTGTGTGCGGATTGACGGAGATCGAGGGGTGCCTGAGCCCCGGGTCGCTCAGAATCGCCGCGTGGGAGATGGAAGAGACGCGCGGACTTAAATCATTCCTCCGGGATAAGTTGGAGATAAAGGATGTCGAGATCGTAATCGGGCCGGAAGGCGGATTGAGCGCGGGCGAGATTACCGCGCTGACCGGAATGGGGTTCGAGAGCGTCAGTCTGGGAAAGCGTATCCTCAAGGTCGAAACCGCCGCAATCGCGGCGATCGCTAATATTTTTTACGAGTTGGAAAGCGATTAAATTCCTTTCAGCAGATTAGCCTTGAATTCGTCTATGATGTCCTGAAGCGTAGTGCGCATCGGAATCTCGTCGTCGAACGCGGGCTGCTGGTTCTTCATCGCGGGGTTCAGGATGTACTTGATATTCGCTTCCGATTGAGCATAGATCACCTTTATCTTATTCGCCGAGTTCTTCGCCTGGTAGAAGTCGAGGAGCGCGTCCTGTTCATACTTATCTTTATAGGCCGCGTATTGATAGGCATATATCAGATTGACCACCCCTTTATTATTATAGGCATGGGCGAGCTGCGAGTATATCTCGATATGCCGCTGGAGTTCGGGATTGATATATCCCATCTTCTGCGCGATACTATCGTAGTATTCGATCGCTTTTTCGTACTGGGTTTTTGCGAGACTGAATTTTCCGGTGTGGTAATACGTATTCCCCA
>MIBD01000036.1:3533-12049 GCA_001829395.1 Spirochaetes bacterium GWF1_49_6
TATACGGTTCGTCGATATACAAGTCCTGCCATTCCTCCGATGCCTTCTCATAGCTCTTTTCACGGTAGTACAGCCATGCGAGATTGTACTGGAGAAGGAAGTCCTTCTGACCTTCGGGGAGATAATAGCGCGCGGTCTTATACGCCATCAACGCCTTGCTCAACGATTTCTCAGGGTTGGGCATTTGCAGTCGGTTATAGTAATAGATATGACCGAGGTTCGCGTAGGGCTTGTAGTAATACGGCGCGAAATTGGTAGCGCTCTCGAACTCGTTTTTCGCTAATTCGATATTTCCCGGAAGACCCTCGCTGATATAGTAAATCTCCCCGCGAAGGTTGTATGCCTTTCCGTTTTTAGCGTTCAGGATGATGGAGTTCGATGCGGCGATCAGCGCGTCGATGTAGTTCATGTTGAGTGTCAGGTAACGCGCGTATTCGTAATAAGCCTCGCTGAACAGCATCCTTTTCGGTATCTCGTTGCTCTTGAAGCTCTTTTTATTCTTTTCCTCTTTATCTGCGGGTTGTCCCTTCTTCGGCATATTCTGATCGATAAAATCGATCAAGGGTAACAGCACCGTCTTCGCTTCCTTTATATTCCGGTTGTCGTTGTAATATCTCGCTAGTCTGGTCATAACCTCGACATTGATCGCCTTAGGGTCGGCGATCGTGATTCTCTGTAATAGGTAGGTGATCAGTTCGTCATCCTTCTCGCGGATCGCGATCTCGATTTGGCGGAACATCGTGCCGATATGCTTGGCGTTCTTAGAAAGGAATTCCTGATAGGTCTTTTTTGCTTCGGTATAATACTTATTCTGCTCGGCGGGGGTGGAAGAATTGTCGCCCCATTCGATATAGGTCTGTCCGAGCCGGTCGACTACGTCGAACTCGTCCGGCATCTTTTTCTTCAGACTGCTGAGGATCGCGACAGCCTTGTCGTATTTCTTAGGATAGACCGATTTATAGTACTCGGCGAAATTGAACACGGTCAGTTTATCGAGCGGTTTTTCCTGCAATGCTTGAAGGAATTTTTTCTCCGCGAGCTGGAACTCGTTCTTTTCGAGATAGGCGATAGCGTAACGGTTATACCAGTCCATATCCGCGCCGCCCTTATTCTCGCCCTCGGTAAATTTCGCTTCGGCGACTACATAATTACCTTTTTTTAATTCCGCGATACCGTCTTCATAGGAACGGCCGGCGTTGCCTGGAACCCAGACCAGCCGCCAGATTAATATAGCGACCACAAGGAGTAAACCGAAGAATATAGCGGCGTATTTGGTGATATTCTGGAGTTCTTTCTGGAACTCCTCGGCCTTACGCGCTTCTTCGGTGAAGATTACCCGGCGGGTTTTCGGCTTCGGGACTTCGGGGCGTTCCTCGATTTCTTCTTCTATCTGAATCTGGTCTTCAGTAATATTTTCCTTGATAAACCTGTTAACGGCGTCTTCGGGTTGTTCCAAAATCAGCATGGCGACTAATTGTTCCATGATATTTTTTGGAAGCAGGCGGTCTATAAATATTTTTCTGAGTTTCTTTCTGAGTTCCGGGTCGGCGAACATATTGATACGGTTTCGGATTTTAAGCAGTTTGGATTCGTCCAGATCGATATCCGCTTCCCTGTCGTATCCAGCCGGGGCTTTGGATGATGAAGGCGCTCCGAATGCGGGTTCGGACATGGAAGGTTCCTCGTCGTCGGGGAGTTCCTGTACCTCTTCGATACCGTCCGCCTCGAACGAAGGTTCGGGAAAATCCATACCGGCGGGTTCGTCGAAGGAAGCAAATCCGGGCGTTTCCGCGCCCCCCTCGGGCTCATCGAACACGGGAAACTCAGGCATTTCAGCGCCGGTTTCAGGTTCCATCAGCGCGGAAAGATCGTCCTGCGGCGCACCCGGTTCCATCAAAGCGGAAAGGTCTTCGTGCGGGGCGTTGTCCGTTTCCATAAACGCGCTGAGATCGGGTTCGGATGTTTTTAGTTCGGAGGAGTCTTCCGCGCCGAAATCAGGCATCTCGAACGATTCTTCGGGGAATTCCGTACCGCCGGTATCCGCCATAAACGATTCATCCGGCGCACCGGACGCCCCGGAGGCGTCCTCGGGGAACGAGGGATGCGAATCGTCGAAAAGGGCTTCGAGGTCGCCGAGGCCGGCTTCATCCCCGGAAAGGTCCTTCCCGGGTTCGGCCGATTTTGCGGGGGCTTCCGGCGCGAGCGGCGGTTCGCCAAAATCGACGGCAGGTCTGCCGGATCCCTTCTCTTCATCGCCCATTTGTGCCTGGGCGAGCAGATCTGAAAACTCGCTTTCTATTTCATTCGGGGCGCCGGTCGATTCTAATCCGCCGATATCGCTGAAATCGTATCCGCCTTGAGCGCCTTCCCCTTCTATTTCGACATTATCCATATCGTAGGACGATTCCCCGCCCTGGTCGGCGGCATTCTCGTCCATAATATCCTGTATCAGATCCTGCGGCCCTCCGCCCTCCTGGAAACGACGATGCAGTTCATCGAGCGACGGCGGAACCACGTCGAGGTTATTCATTTCTTCCAGTACATCTTTATCTATCGGGACTTCCTCTGTTACGCCCGCAGCCGCCTGTCCGGGTTTGGCTCCCTGAGCGGCGGGGGATGGAGTCGATGGAGTAGGTGCGGGGGTAGGTGCCGGCGCCGGTGCAGCCGGGGCTTTTGTTTCCGGCGCGCCCCAAGCCTCCTCGGAGAACACGTCGGCGGATTCTTTCTTTTCGGCGGGCGGGGCTGGGAACGGATCCTCGCCGAACGCCGCGAAGTCCTCGTCGATAGTCTGCCCGTCATCCGTCATTGAAAGCGCGCTGTATTCGGATAAATCGTCCATGGGAGCCGGTTCGGGAGTGTCTTCTCTGCCGAAGGGCATATCGGAAAGTTCGTCCAGGGACGCGGCGGGAGTCGGCTGAGGCGCTGGAGGCGCTTTTGCCTCATCCTTACCGGATGTGGCGGCGTTTATCAGGCTGTCGAGATTATCCCAGTTTTGGGGGCTGATTTCTTCTTCGGTGACCGTCATCCCCGTGGACGCATTCTCAATCCCGTCGAGTTCCAGATTGAGATTATTCGGCTCGAATTTATTTTCATGCCCTAAGAATTTTAAAAGAAAGTCGTAATTACCCATGAGTTTTCCCTATCCCGCCTCGTAGAGAAGAATCGGTATCCATTTGTATATCGGTATAAGTTATTAATTATTAATCAGTTTAACTGAAAAGCTGATAAATGTCCATCGCTAAAGCTATTTAAGCCCGGAAAAACGTGAGAATTTCTATTTCACGCGCTCCTCCGGCTAATAGCGTCACCGTACCCTCTTCAACCGTGCTTCCGGTGGTGAAAATATCGTCTATCAGCAGGATTTTTTTATCACGGATTAACGGGCGCGCACCCGGTATCAGCGGGAATTGCCCCCGTACCGATTCGCGACGTTCCTTCTGGCTCAGGCGGCTCTGGTGGGTAGGATGCTCCTTCCGTTCCAGCAGACCGGTATGAGGGATATTCAATCTATCGAGGATGTAATCGACCTGATTATACCCCCGCGCTTTCAGGCTTTGCCGGGATAACGGGATAGATGTTATCAGATCGAATTGCCGGGTGCTGAAAAAATCCCTTATCGGGGCTTCCAATAAACCCGCCAAATCGCGGCCTGTCAGCTTGTCCGATTCGAACTTAAACGACAGTACCATATCGCGGATAACGGGGTTTTTATAGGAGAGCATCGACGTATTCCTTGTGAAGCTGAACGCGCCGATGGAGCAGTCATAGCATAATCCGGGGGTGTCCGTATAGGCCGGCGCGGAACATTTCACGCACGGAGATTGGATTACCGCCCCGGACGCCGCCAGATATTCGGCGCATCCCGGACAAAGGTGGGTATAGCGGGCTTCATCGGTTCGGACTCCGCACGAGACGCAGGAATGGGGGAAGAAGAACGACAGTACCCGGTGCAGGAGGTTTTTCATCATCAGATCGTTTTTTGGACAATAGGCCAGAGTTCGGGCAGATTTCCGAGCATGTAGTCCCACACCGCGCGCGCCTTCGACGGGAGTATGCGGGGGGCGGATTTCGTCCTGATACCGATTCGACCCACTGCGGGACGAATCATCAGCCAGTGCACGAACGCCTCCGGGGTATATAGCTGTTTCAGTATCGTTTCATCGACCATTTTTCCGCTCATCCAGTACACTTCCCGCAGGAAATTAAGAGCGATGACCTTATGGAACAGGTGGGTCTTTTCCAGTAAAAATCCCGGTAAGCGGAATTCCGTCAGCGTGCGCAGTTTTTCCATAAACACGCCCTTATCGGGAACCACAATCCAAATCAGCCCGGAGGTCGCGAGGAGATAATCGGGATTCTGGAAGAGGATGCCCGGCTCCTCGTAAAGGTACAGATACGCGGCAATCCCCACATTATCGGTCGCGGAGTTGATGATCCCCCTGAACAGGGTCTCGTCGTCCGGGATAACGGGACTGTATAAGTTGAGATACTTCCGCAGACGTTCGATATCGAACGCGCCGGATATTACCATATTGTTATCCGCGAACAGCGAGGGTACGGACAGTATCCCGTGACGGAACGTATCGAACGGGGCGTTACCCGCGTCGATAATAACCGTGCTTCCGCGCAGTCCGGTCTCGTCGAGCAATGCGAGAAGCTCGCGGCTATGCGGGCAGGTAGTGTGGATATACGCTGTAAGAACCATATTTCCGCTCCGGTGTGTTATTTTTAGTATTATAACAGGATTGGGGGTTTTTGCCAAAAAAAAGAAACCGGGTTTTCACCCGGCCTCATCTATTTTGGAACTGGTTCTGGGGCATTTTCAATACCGGCTATCATATCCCCTAAATGTTAAGTATTGATTAGGATTGAATAAAAAATCGGGAAATTCAGTTTTTCACTTGCGGAAAAACGGGAGACGATTTACAATAAGGGCGTTTTCAAAAACTATTAACATTTTTAACATTAATAATAGGGCGGTTCTAAAAACTATTAATATTTATAACAAATGGCTTTATAGCTTTATAAAATACGCCCAATGGTCGCTTCTTTATCTTCGCGCGAAGTGCGGAGGCTTGTCCTCTTTTCCTTTAGAATCTGGTAGAAAAGAGGGTAAATTAGAAGTGACCATAAGAAACTAAGGAGAAAGCGGTGGGAGATTTTCAACTCATTAGTTTCAGTATGATGAACGATTTGCTCGTATCGGCGAGGCGGTCGACGCGGCTCCGGCGGAATTATAATTTCCACGAGCACGCGGATGCGGTACAGCGCTTTTTAAACGCGTTGATACCCAACACGTATGTACGGCCGCACCGGCACATCAATCCGCCCCGTTTCGAGACTTTCCTCGTATTGCGGGGGCGGGTCGCGGTGGCGTTTTTCGATAATGAGGGCCGAATTACCGGGTCTAATTATATGGGCGAGAGGTGCGAGGTGAAGGGAATCGACATCAGTCCCGGGGTATGGCATACCCTGATATGTCTCGAGGACGCGGTGATTTTCGAGGTAAAGGAAGGCCCGTATCAAGAGGACACGGATAAAGAATTCGCGATATGGTCGCCGAACGAAGGGTCGCCGGAATCGGAGAAATACCTGGTACACCTCATCGCGAATATCGGAGGCTGATCATGCCGAAAGAGGTGGCTCATTGGACGTTCGCTAAAAAGGCGCTCGACTGTTTAAAAAGCGAATCCCCGTTACGCCGTCTCATCGATGAACACAAATTCCTATACTATACCGCCGCGCTCGCGCCGGATTCCCCGTACTATTATACCAGCGGTTACCGGTGGAAGGCCTATCGTCTGGCGGGTTCGAGGATACATAACAGTAAGGATTCCTATCAGGTATTACGAAACCTTCTCGGGGCTTACCGTGATCGGAACTATCCGGCCGTATGGGTATTTCTAGCGGGGGTATTGTCCCATTTTATGTGCGACGCGGTATTTCACCCGTTCGTCATCCATTTCAGCGGAGACAGCGCGGACAAGAAAGGGCGCGTGTATATCGATACAATCTACCGTCATTCGACTATCGAGACGATGATGGATATGTACTACTGGGACGAGGAACCGCTTCCGGGGGGCAGGTTTTTCAGGGATTACGTATCGCAGGTGGAATTGCCGTTCGGGGAATTCGCGGAATTATTAAAAATCCTTTATGCCCGCGGGCAATCGCTCGATAATAGAATTATCATGAATTATATGAATAAACATTCTCGGACGCAGGCGATGTTCCAGAAGAAATGGCCGCATGTCATGCTCCGTTCGCTCGATCTGGCGACCGGCCGTTCCCTCCGGCATTTTATGGCGCTGTTCTACCCGTTAAAACACCCCAAGCCGTCCGAATTGTTCCGTTATCCGGTCGCGTTCAGGCATCCCCTCACCGGGGAACGGCAGGTATCGTCGATACGCGAGCTGGAGAAGGAAGCGGTCGATAGTACCGTCGAATGGTTCAGGAAGATCGACGCGTTCTGGGATACCCCCGATTTATGGACGATATTCGACCATGAGATCGGGCCGAACCTGAAGACCGGCGTACCCGATTCGATAGGTGAGGATATGCGCTTCTTTAACACTGAGGTCTCCGTGTGGAATATTATCAAACAGCCCGCCGGGCCGTTTAACTATATCTGAACGGTCGGATTTGCTTTATTATCAGAATATTATTATATTATATAAGGAATGAGCTATGGCGATGATGTTGGAATTCTGGAAAAACGGCGCGATGAGGAAAATCTATGTCAATTTTGACAGGCAGGTAATGAGCCTGAGCGCGTTTTTACAGTATCCCGAAGCAAAGGCAATCGTAAAGTTGATGTATAACAAGATCGCCTCGGAATATACATCGGAGCTCAAGGATACTGAGCTTCGGACAGTCGGGGAGTTTATCCATAATCATTTTCTGAGACTGGATAAGAAGTTCGATGTGGTGGTACTCGGAGATGAAAACAGGCGAACTGTTTTGTTCAATGTTGAAGATAATCAGTTCAGCGAAAACTATTAATGCGGGGGATATATGGCTATCACGCTTGAGTTTTGGAAAAGCAAGCCCCTGAATACGATTTGCGTGAATTTTAACCAGGGTACTTTCCCGCTAAGGGACTTTCTCCTGATGGCCGACGCGAAGAAGGTCGTGAAGGCGATGTATAAGAAGATCGAACGGGATTATACAAGCGAATTGAAGGACACGATTCCCGGCACGGTCGGCGAGTTTATCAAGAAGCATTTTTTAGACTATGATAAAAACTACGATGTGGTAATTCTCGGGGAGGAACCGAACTGGTCGGTGATTTTCAACCTCGAGGATAAAAAATAGACTTACAGGAGGAATTATATGAAACAGAAGGTAAAAATAGACGGGATGAGCTGTATGCATTGCGTGAAAGCGGTGCAGGAGGCATTATCTACGGTGAAGGGTATTTCCGATATCGCGGTTAAAATCGGCGAGGCGGAATTTACTACCGGCGGCGGATTCGACATGAACTCGGTGCGTACCGCTATCGAAGATGCCGGGTACGAGGTAGTGTCCTAACTTTACAGCGACGGCCCCGCGACGATCATCGAGAACATCACGATCATCATCACAATCATAAAGAGCGACATCAGTATTCCCGCGATCGCCATCACTTTGCCGCGTTCGTTCTCAGGATCGAGCCGGAGTAAGCCCATGACGCATAACACGAGCGCGATCACCTGCGAGATAAGCACCATCAGGTTGACCGACCAGAACGTGTACAGCATGACGGGAAGCCCCATCAGGATAAACGTACCCCCGACAGTGAACGAAAATACGGACACTGAAAGGATGAAGCCCGTCAGTATCTGGGATTGATATTTTTTATGCGGTAAAAAGCGCTCCGGCATTGCCCCTCCCGGGAAGACCATAGATTCTAACCTGCGATTTGCTTCATGTCAATAATCTCGGCGCGAATTTAATTTGCCTAAATCCTGACATATCATTAAATTCTAATATAGATTACGGAGGGCGTTATGGTAAAAAAAATAGAGGTCGCTATAGAAGGAATGACCTGCGCGGCGTGTTCCGCACGGGTGGCGAAATCGCTGAATAAGCAGGACGGAGTCATCGACGCGGCGGTGAACCTCGCGGCGGAGAAAGCATATATCGTCTACGACCCCAAAAAGATAACCACCGATGCAATGGTAAAAACCGTCGAACGCGCGGGATACCGTCTCGTCCTCGACGCGAAAAAAGCGCTGACCGAGGAAGAGCGCTTCCGCAATGTCCGCGTGAATTTTATTACCGCGCTCATTTTCGCGGGCCCCGGCGCGCTTCTCATGCTGTTCCACATGATGGGATGGCTGCACCTGCCGTACTGGGATTATATCGAAATTATCCTCACCCTGCCCGTACTCTTTTTCTCCGGCCGTCATGTGATGAAAAACGCGCTCCTTTCGACGCTCAGCCTGTCGCCGGGAATGGACGTACTGATCGCGATGGGTTCGCTCGCGTCGCTGTCGACGGGAATCATGCGCATATTCGGCGTTCCGGTGTCCAAC
>MIBD01000037.1:0-3490 GCA_001829395.1 Spirochaetes bacterium GWF1_49_6
GGTCACTTCCTTAACTGAGTATTTAGAAGTGACCATGAATAAAAAAGCGGTTTTCAGAACAGAGAAAGCATATTTATGTCACTGCGATACCGCGCTACAATAATTTTTTAAAGCGCGGTAGAAGCAGACTGTGTAATTTATTATAAAATATTATAATAGATTGCTCGCTACACCCGCTATGACAAGGCAATCTCTCTCATCTTTAATAATACTCCATTATTTTCGGGTTATTAGAACCGCCCTAAATAGAATAATTATTCCCCGCGCGCGGCTTCCGGAGGTTCGATATGAATGACCAGCGTATCCTCATCGGGGTCGAGTATCCGCCGGAGGTCCCCTGTTATTTTCGATAAAGATACGGGATTCCTTCTAGCCTTAATCACAAAGATACCGTCCGACGTGTGTTTCGCGTTGAGAGAAAATGTCAGGTAGTATAAAAGAACGTGCTTCTTTTCGATATTCTTGACATCGAACGTCAGCGAAAGATGCTTAACCGAATCCTGTTTTTCTATATCGATAGGAAATGAAACAAATATCCCTCTCTTTACACCCGCCCCATCCATTTTCCCTCCTGCCTCTTTAAATAACTATATTATATCCACAAGGATATGATTTTATAAATAACTAACGAAGTTTTAGTAATTATATATAATGTTTTCGAAAATTAATCGTGAATATATACTCATTTTAATATAATACCGGAAAAATTAGCGGAATAGGAAATAAATGATAGAATTATTTTTTACATACGGTAGGGGAAATTTACAACTAATCAGGATATAAAAAAGGCGCCGTTTTCACGGCGCCCTTATATTGAAAATTCTTTCCGATTGAGTGAACAGTTATTTTTTAAACTTTTTACCGAATTCGAACTTTCCCTTCTGTTTGTTCCACGCGAGTTCTATGTATGAATAAGGTATGGTCGCCATGATGTCCTCATAGGTATATTGTTCATCCTCGCTCTCGAATAAATACGCCGGGATACCCTTGGGATATACCTTGACAATAGTCCCGAACTGGGGAAGTTCGATCTCATATTGGAATTGGGTATATATCCCCGATGCGGCCAGTTTTTTATACGCGTCGGCGGCGAATAAATCCAGCGTGATCTTCGGGACAATCTGCGGGGTAATATCGGTAAAATTGCCGTTCTTCAGTTCGTAAAACCTGCATACCCTGATAAATTCCCAGTATGCGTTGGGTTCCGTCTTGCTGACCGCGATCACTTTGGTTTTATCCGCCCGGACGAAATAGGTGATGGTCTGCTCGATATAACTTTCATCATAGGCGCCCTTTATGGAAATGTAGGCGTTCTTCATATCGACCGTCAGTTCCAGCGAATCGTTATTCTCGAGGAAGTCCAGACGCGCCTGAAAGCCCATATCCGCGAAGTAAGGATCGAGGTATTCGCCGGGAAGAATCAGGAAATAGTCGACGATATCCTTGGGATTTTTGCGTACCCCTTCCTCATCCTTATCATATTTACCATAAACGCCGCCTGCCGCCGCAAATAATAAGACTATCAGAGCAACTCTCGTTCGAAGCATAGTTATCTCCTATGAATATTCTGCTGATGAATCTAAGGGAGCGGGCGGAAAATGTCAATAATCGGCGTGATGGAACAGGATATACTCCCGTCCGGCGATAACTATTTAAACTTTTTACCGAATTCGAACTTGCCCTTCGTTTTATTCCATTTCAGTTCGAGGTAGGAATATGCGAAATTGCTTTCAATCTCTAAGTATTTATTATACTCGTCCAGGCCGAGACTATTATCTACCTCACAAATCCCGACAGGGTAAACCTTGCAGGTCGTCCCTTTCTGCGGGAGCTCGATCTTATAGACCATCGCCTTGTTTATTTTGGCTGTGATCGACTTCTTATCTGTATCCGCCGCGAACAGGTCGATGGACAGTTTGGGAATCACCTGATCGGTAACAAAGTTGAATTTACCGTTCTTGTACTCGTAGAAATTGAAAATCGAGTACTCTCCGCATTCCCCGGATTCGCCTGTCGTACTGACCGCGATAATCTTCGTCTTATCGGACTTCACGAAATACACGATGGTCTGGTTCACCGAGAAATCTCCCGGGATGGCCGAAATATAGATATAGGCGTTCTTGACATCGACGACCACTTTCTTATTCGGGCCTTTTTCGAGGTAATCCAGCCGCTCCTGAAAGCTGAGCGACCCAATGGACGAATCGATATACTCCCCGGGGATGATCGCATAAAAATCGACGATATCCTTCGGGTTCTTCTTCACCTCGGATTCCTTCTTATTGTACTTCGCATAGACGGAATTCGATAGAACCATTAAAACCATCACCAGAACAGGCAAAAGTTTTTTCATACACACCTCCGATAGCTTTTTTCCGGTTCTCATTCTAACAGGATGTAACGATTAATCAAGGATTCGGGGGTATTATTTCACGCTTTTACCCCGGACGTTGAGCGCCGTGTCTTCTGCCGAAGGCAGACAGAAAGCCGAAACGCCGGGAGTGAGATTTGATAAAGTAATAAGGGCGGTTCCCCCCTGACGGGGACTGACGCAAAAACTATTAACATTTTTTACATTAGTAATGATATATCTTTAAAATACGCCCAATGGTCACTTCTTTATCTTCGCGCAAAGTGCGGAGGCTTGTCCTCTTTTCCTTTAGAATCTGGTAGAAAAGAGGGTTATTAGAAGTGCCCTAAAATTATCCTGTCATTGCGGGTCGTCATGGTGAGCGCTTGTCCCGCGTTCAGCGGGATGCCGAATCATAGCCGAAGCAATCCGCCGTATTGAATCTATTTCACCACCTTAACCAGCGTCGTCTTGATCCTTCGGAAACGGAAATAGTTCAGCACGCCTCTCCAAAGTTCGTCGAAAAACACGCTGAATAGCAGCCCGGCCAGCCCCCACCCCAGTACGAAAATAGTTACATAGACCATCGGTATAATAATGATCGTCCCTGCGATCTGGTTGTACATCTTCCAGCGCGTGTCGCCTGTCCCCTGGATAGCCGCTCCGCCCACCACATTCATGCTTTTCGGCAGGAGGATGAGGATACACCAGAACAGGTACGGCGCGAGAAGCTGGACGACATTCCCGTCCTTCGAGAACATGCTGATGACCTCATGGGGGATCAGGAGGAATAGCAGTCCCACCGCGCCGCAGATGATAAACGTATACAGGAGGGCGTAGTTCCCGATCCGGTAGGCTTCCTTCGGGTCGCGCGCGCCCGCCGCCCGGCCAATCAGCGAAATCGACGCATCCCCGATACCCATATACAAGTGGAGAGAAAAATTGATGATGACGTTGAATATCCCGAAGTACCCCGCCGCGAGCCTGTCCCAACGGTTCAGCATCGCGATAATGACCGTCTGCCCGACAGTCCACAGGATAAAATCGATCCCGGCGGGCAGTCCCAGCGTGAATATTTTCCGGTAGACACGTCCGACCGGGCGGAATATTCCCGCGAGCTTGATCTTGAATATCTTGCCG
>MIBD01000037.1:3509-5809 GCA_001829395.1 Spirochaetes bacterium GWF1_49_6
AAACGGCGTTCCCGATATAGATACTCAGGACAGTTCCGAGCGCCGCGCCCTTCACCCCCATTTCGGGGAATCCGAGGTTACCGAAGATCAGCACCCAGTCGAGGAAGATATTGAGCGCCGATTTGAGGATGGATGCTACCATGATCGGGAACGTTTTCCCGAGCGCGGAGAACGCCGACCCGAGGGTCATCGCGACCCCGTAGGAGAGGAACGCCCATGACAGTACGGACACATAGTCCACCGCGCCGTCGAGGATGCTCCCTTCCGCGCCGAGCATGGTCAGGAACGGACGCGCGGCGATCTGCCAAAATATGAAGTACCCGATAGCGATGATCTGGTTGAAGAATATCGCGATCTCCGTGGTGCGCTGGGCCTGCAGGCGGCATCCCGCTCCCATCCGGTGCGCGATCATAATGCTGATGCCGATACCGAGCGCCTCGAAGAACGACTGCATCATAAAGAACGGCGTCGCCGCGTTGTTGACCGCGGAAAGACTCTCGAGCTTATAATGCCCGAGGAACGCCGTGTCGATAAAGACCAGCGCGTAGCTGACTATACCCTGTAAAATCATCGGCAGGGCTATTCTGAATATCATCGTGAAATATGACTTGCGCGGCGCTTCCATATTTGTCATCCTCATACCGAAAGAATCACCCCTTCCTTCGGCGCGATCGGGACGACAATCTCCCCGTTGTCCGAACGGTACTCCTTCTCATTCCAATGGTCGTACACTTTATCCGCCCGGAGCGTTATCTCACGGGGAACTCCGCTGTTATTGATATAGATTTCCAGTTTGTTTCCATTATATGCGCGCGAGAAACCGTAGATATTCCGTTCGTCGTCGGCGATAATCGTTTTAGTGTCGCCGAGCCGAAGGGGTTCTAGCTTCTTCCGAAGCGCGATCGCCTTCCGGTAATGCTCGTACAAACTGCCGTTCCGTTTGCCGTCGTCCCATACCATGCCGAGCCGGCAGAACTCATGGTCGCCGTTCATCCCCGCCTCGTCGCCGTAAAGGATCATCGGCGCTCCGGTGTACGTCATCTGGAAGAAAACCGCCGCCTTCATCTTCGCGGGGTCGCCGCCGCAGATATGCATGAACCTCGCGGTATCGTGGCTGCCGATCAGGTTCCATAGGTTGTCGTAAACTTCCTGACGGTACCATCCCCGCACCTGCCCGAGCTGGATATCCAGCATCGACGGCGGGGTCGTTCCCAACCCGAAGAAGCCGCTCATCGCGCCGAGGAACGGGTAATTCATATTGGTGTCGAACTGGTCTCCCTCGAGCCACATGGACGCGTTATGCCAGACCTCGCCGACAATCAGCGCATCGGGTTTCGCGCTCTTGACCGCGTCGCGGAACCCCCTCCAAAACCGCCGGTCGATCTCCGGCGCGACATCCAGCCGCCACCCGTCGATATCCGCCGTGCGTATCCAGAAACGCCCCACCTCGTAGAAATACTCCCGCACGTCGGGGTTCCATGTCGCGAGCTTCGGCATCTTACCCATGAACGCGTAGGACTTATAATCCGGGAAGTTCTTCACCTCGACCGGGAACTTTTTTATATCGAACCATTTCTTATACAGCGATGCCTCGCCCTTTTTCACCACATCCCGGAACGCGAAAAACTCCGTGCCGCAGTGGTTGAACACGGCGTCTAGGATAACGCGGATTCCCCGGGCATGCGCCTCGCGCACCATCTCCGCGAGGTCGTCGTTGGTTCCGAAATGCGGGTCTACCCGGAAGTAGTCGAAGGTATCGTATTTGTGGGTCGAGTCGGAATAAAAGACGGGCGTCAGGTAGATGGTATTGATGCCAAGGTCCTTGAGATAATCGAGCTTCCCGGTGATACCGGGGATATTCCCCCCGATGAACTGTTTATAGTTGACCTTCGCGTACCACGGGCTGATTTTCGGGGGATGGAGCGCGGGATTCCCGTCGGCGAAACGCTCGGGAAAAATCTCGTACACGATCGCCTCGCGCGCCCATGCCGGGATATCGATACCCTCGTTCTTCAGCAGTACCGGCGTCTCGAACATCGAGATAGTATCCTCGGGGCGAAGCGGATGAAAGTGATAGTTGCCGTAGTACACGGTCTCCGTATGGTTCTGGAGGACGAAATAGTATGCGATGCTGATCATCCCGTCCACCGGGACAATCCCCTCATAGTAGTCGAAGTACATATCGGTGGCGACACGGTCGAGTTCGATTTCGCGGATATCCTTGATGCCGTGGTAATGGTTCTTATAGATATCGCGGTAGTTCATCGCAACCCGCGAGCAATCCCCGCGCTTGACCCTGA
>MIBD01000037.1:5819-6341 GCA_001829395.1 Spirochaetes bacterium GWF1_49_6
CATCTCGGTATCCGAGACGGCGTAAAAGTAATCGGGATGAATCCTGTGAAACACCGCTTCATGCGTCATAACCGCTCCTTATGTTGTATATATTATACAACGAGTAGCTCCTCATGTCAAGATATGTTGTATAAGTATTACAACAACTACCCTACTCTTTGAAGTCCTCCCCGTTGGACTTGGGCTTGCGAATCTTCTTCGATTCGAGGTATTTCTCGAACGATTTCTTCAGGCCGGGCTTATTTCCCTTCTGGATATCCCGTTTCCAAAAATCCATCCATTCCATATAAAAATCCGGGAAGGGGATATCGGTCGATAGTTTTTTATAGATTTTCTGCGCGGGAGCGAACCAGTCGTCGTACCATTTCCCGGCGAGCTCGTCCATCTTGGGGTTTTTCCCGTGCTTCTTCCTATGATGATAACGGTAGTACCCGAGCAGGTGGTGCGTGAGGAAGTTATACCATCGCTTGCCGCCCTCCGGCAGTACCGCGTGGGGGCGTTTGTCCAAGAGTCGGGTAATCC
>MIBD01000037.1:6448-11959 GCA_001829395.1 Spirochaetes bacterium GWF1_49_6
ATCAGCTCACGGTTTGCGTCGCTCGCCCATTCGGGATTGTCCTCCCAGTAGTCCATCAGTTCGCAGAACATGTCCGTTATCCCCAGCTTGGGGTATAACTGCGACAGCTTATTCCGGCTGATCTCGGCCACTGCGTCCTCGTAGACCTCTATATTCCAGTCGAGGATGAGCTGGGTCTTACCCGGCGCCTTGCCGTCGCGCTCGATCATCCACTGCTTATGCATGCGGAATATATTGAATTTCACTTTATCCCAGTTTTCGGGTATCCGCACGTCGAAGTTCTTTTCCGGCAGGACGTCGAAAAGCTCGGTATCCTCCTGGAATTTATACTTTTTCACGAACGCGGGAATCAGTTGGCGGTTCATGCCGCGGTTCAGCTTAATGGAAATTTTATGCTCGATCACCCCAGCGTAAACGGTCTGCATCTGCTCAGCCTTGGCGATCGACACCCGGTGATGCCCGTCGCGCACAAAGTAATACCCGCCGTACTCGATGAGCACGATCGGGTCCATTTTCTCCCCGGACGACCATACCTCTTTCACATGCAGCCACCGTTCGTCCATCCACCGCGCGAGCGGCAGAAAATCCTCTCCGAAATCCTCGCTCCGGTTCTCGGTGCCGATTATTTTATCCACCGGCACGTTTTTCCACTTCATCTTGCCGACTGACTGCGGTTCTATCTCCCGTTCGAGCTCATCAAGCGCCAGAAGCCTCTGGTACTTCCTCCGCATCTTGCTATGCGGAACTTTTTCCTCATAACCGTAAGCCATTTTTTCTCCCCTCCCCCGTTTCACGAGGACAAACCTCACTCTCTCTATTGGTGTTATGACAAATATACTTTGTCACTGCGAGACGCGAAGTGGCGAAGCAGTCTGTTTATACCTGAGATGGTATTAAAATAGATTGCTTCTACCGCGCTTCAATAAGTCTTGTAGCGCGGCATCGCAATGACAAAAAACACTTCGTTAACATACTCTTAATAGGGCGCTTTTATTAATCATCCTATAACACCTTGATTCTCTTCTTACGCATGAGCGATTCCAGCGACTCTCTCAGCCCGGCGGGCTTCCGCCTGCGAATCAGCTTCTTCCATTCCCGCATCCATTCCATATAGAATTCCGGGAACGGTTCGGAAATCCCCATATAACGGTACAATCCGCAAGCGGGCAGGAACAGGTCGTCGTACCAGCTCCCGGCTAACTCGTCCATACGCGGTTCCTTCCCGAATTTCCCGCGCAGGTACTCGAAATGTTCCTTGAACATCTGGCGGGTCAGGAAACGGTACCAGTGCTTTTTCCCCGACGGAATCCTCGCCCGCGGTTTAAAGAACATGAGCCTCGACAGGCCGAAGAAACGCTCGGCCTCTTCCTTGTCGGTGCGGCGAAGCCACCCGATCAGCCTTTCCCAGAAGTACTTGACCCGCTGGAACGGTTTCCGCTGTTTCCGTTCCCGTACCATCGAGTCGTACACCTCCGCGAGCCAGCCCGGGTGCGTATGCCAGTAATCCATCAGCTCGCAGAATATGTCGGTGGTCCCATAGCCGGGGAACAGGTCGGTCAGCCGGTTCCGTTTTATCTCCAGTACCGTGTTCTCGTATATTTCGATATTCCAATCGATGAACAATGTCTGGTCGTCAGGCTCTTTCCCGTCGCGCTTCATCATCCATTCGCGGTGCCCGATAAAAATATGATACTTCAGCCTGTCCCATGTGCCGGGCATCCGCACCTCGAACAACTCCTGCGGGAGAGTATCGAACAGGCGCGTATCCGTATAAAAACCGTACTTCTCGGCGAACATCGGCAGGGTCTTCCGGGTCAGTCCCTCGGGGAGGGTCACGGGGATCAGCATACGGGTCACCTGCGCGGAGAGGAAAGCCACCCCCTCGACCTTCGCCACCGATACCCGGTGGTTGCCGTCGCGGACGAAATAATACCCGCCGTATTCGAAAAGTTCGACCGGCTCGGTAATCTTTTGCGCGAGCATCAACTCCCGTACCTTCCGCCAGCGCTCGTCCGAGCTTGTCTGGAGCGGAAGGAAATCCTCGCCGAAGTACTCCGAACGGTTCTCGGTGCCGATGATCTTCGATACCTCGACATCCTGTATACCCGCGGACGATGTGACCGACGGTTTCACGAGCGCGGTCAGTTCGCGCAGGGATAACAGGCGTTCGTCCGGCCTGCGTTTCCTGCTGTGCGGGACCTCGAATTGTCCCTCGTCGAACGGTGTCCCGTTATCGTAACTCATCGCCGCCGTCCGTATCCGTTCTATTTACTCTGTTACTGAATTCATTTTCCTGCAACGTGTGTATTTTCATCTCCTCGGTAAAAAAGTCCCGCCCGAGGATTTTCTCGAGCTTCAGGAGATAGATATCGTGATGGATGTGCTCGGACACGATGTCCACCAGCAGGCGGTTATCGGTGAATGTGCCGAGGAAGTCGCCGCTGCTCTTCGCGCTCGCGATCAGGACATGCTGAAAATCAGCGACTATCATCATACGCTTGAATCGTTTATCCCTCACCCCCGGCTTCTCGGCGATCTTGGGGTTATAGTATGCCTCGATATTCAGCCCCCCGGTATCGAACTTCTGGAACGTGAACAGGATAATCCGCACGCCCTTTTTACCGAGGGTCGCGAGCTCCTTGCGAAATTCTTCCATATCGCAATTGGTGTTCATATAGATTTCTTTTTTCGCCTGCATCAGGAGTTCTTTCACGCGCCGGACAAAGTTGTCGTACCCGCTGAAATTCCAGTACTCCTCGCTGCCTTGGAATACCTCGAACTTCGAGATTTCCTCGATCAGCGTATCCGCCGACGCGGAATATTCTTCCTTGAGACGTTTCAGTAGTTTAATGGGATTTTGCGCCATATAGAGTTTGGTATCGCCGGGGAGGGTATGCACCGCGCCCTTCTGGTACAAGCTGTCCAGCGCGGAATAGACCGACGTGCGGGGAACATTAAGGATTTTCGCGATCTGCGACCCGTTCATTTCATGGCGCTTGACAAGCATGAGATAAACCGATGCTTCCATCGCCGTGAACTGGAATTTTACCAATTCGCGGATCATCTCTTCCATTTTCCCTCCATCTGCTGCGCAGACTAACCCCGATGTCATGCCGAGTATCGCCATCCATACACAGCCCGTGATGACAGTATAGGCGATGACAAAAGCCGATCAGCGGCAGGCGCAGACTAACCCCGATGTCATGCCGAGTATTGCCATCCATACACAGCCCGTGATGACAGTATAGGTGATGACAAAGGCCGATCAGCGGCAGGCGCAGACTAACCCCGATGTCATGCTATGTATTGCCATCCATACACAGCCCGTGATGACAGTATAGGCGATGATAAAGGCCGATCAGCGGCAGGCGTACAGAGCCTTGTTGTAAATAATATACAACACGAAGGGATATTTGTCAAGGATTACGGTTGATATTTTGGACTTCTTTTACGTAACTCCATCCGGGATAATAATGTCCGCGCGCTCACACCGTTCAGATATCGTTGACCATATCCTCGGCGTCAGGGGATATCACCACCGCGTTCCGCAGGAACTCCGGGGCGCGCAGGATTTTCCGGGTGTGGCTGTCGATCACCGCGTGCTCGGTGTATCCGAGGCAGACCAATTCCGTCTTATTCCGGTAGATTTTATAATCGATGCGCATCTTCACATTGGTCATCCGCGTGCAGGTCGAATGGATGGATATTTCGTCGTCGTAGTAGGTCGACGCGAGGTACTTGACCCCGAGCTTCACGACCGGGAGCATAACACCGTCCTCCTCGAGCTTCCGGTACGGCAGTCCGGCCTCGCGAAGGAGATTGGTGCGGCCGAGCTCCATCCAGAGCAGGTACGTGCCGTGATGCGTAATCCCCATAGCGTCGGTCTCCGCATATCGTACGCGTTCCTCTGAAATATTCGTCATACCCGCCTCCGTTTATTCCGATGGAAATAATTTTCTATATTCGTCCAGTTCCGTTTTATCGAAAACCCCCCATTTCCAGCCCGTGAGCGACGCCAGCTTCAGCCGAAGAATCCTCGCGACCTTCTCGTCGATCTCCCATTCGGAAAGACTCCCGTTGGTATAGCTCGTCATCAGGAAATCGATCATAGTATCGGCGTTCTTCTTCCAGCTCTCCAGCCCCGGGGTGATTAGCAGTATCGCGTCGCACCCCGCCTTGAGCGCCATCAGCGCGGCGTTACGGTATCCGTGCAGCGCGGTAATCGACCCCATCCGCAGGTCGTCGGTGATAATCACGCCTTGGAACGTCTCCCGCAGGAGCGCCAGTACCGCCGGGGATAATGTCGCGGGCTCGTTATCGTACAGGCTGAATATCACATGGGAGGTCATAATCATCTTACAGTTCGTCATCGCGAAGAACGGGAAACCCACTTCCTCGATCTTCCCGGAGGCGTCCTTACAGGTAAAGTAATGCGGGTCGACCCCCACAGTCCCGTACCCAGGATAGTGCTTGGCGGCGGCGATCATCCCGTACTTGTCGAACGTCTCGATAAAAATATTCCCCAGCATCGCGTTGGTCGCCCCGTTCTTAGTGAATGTGCGTTTTACGACCACCGACGCGTTATTATAAATCGAATCCACCACCGGGGCGAAATCGACCTGTATTCCGAGGCCGGAGAGTTTCTGGGCGAACTCCTCCGCGAGTAGGCGGATTCCCTCCGCTCCCTTGGTCTCGTAGGTCTTCGCGGGCGACGGGTAATTCCCGATGATCGTCTTGAGGCGCTGTACCAACCCCCCTTCCTGGTCGACGCATATCAGCACGGGGATTTTCTGCGACAACCCCTGTAGTTTCCCGATGTTCGCTTTCAGCTTCTGATAATCGCATCCCTTGATATAAGCGCCCATCAGGATCATCCCGCCGAGCGGGTTCGTCCCGAGGTACTCCTCCAGCTCCGTCCATTTCCACCCCCCGAAGTCGGTAAAGATCAGTTGGGCGATTTTCTCGCGCACCGTCATTTTCCCGATAATCGCGCCGATCAGCGCCTCGGTACGGTAGAATTTCAGGCATTCGTCCGTAAGCCCGGGGATAACAGGATAGCTAAACGGTTTTGCCTCCGCCGCGGGGAACGGTATCCCGGTCATGAGTATCGCGATTAACAGACTATAAAATTTTTTCACAATTAATACTTACCCCTCGGGCAGGATTTCATAGATATGAGTATAACCCTTCCCTTCAAAAATCTCAACCCATTGCATGGGGGCTAAACCCGATATCGATAAAGTATTCTATCCAACAGATAGCCCGTGGTCAGGATAGTACCCGTCATAGTGAACCCGTCGATGTCATAGTGAGCCTGTCGAACTATGCTGCGCAGACTAGACCCGATATCAATAGTATACAAAAGATGTATCGCCAGCCCGTGGTCAGGATAGCACCAATATGTCGAAACAATGGCGCAGGCTAGACCCGATATCAACAGTATACAAAAGATGTATCGCCAGCCCGTGGTCAGGATAGCACCAATATGTCGAAACAATGGCGCAGGCTAGA
>MIBD01000038.1 GCA_001829395.1 Spirochaetes bacterium GWF1_49_6
AAAAACTACCCCTCAAAGACTTGCGGGAAACCGAAAAAGATTATATCATTTTAATAATTGGAATTTGGAGATTGATATGCCGTTAGCCTTAGATTATGAAAGTAATGCGATTACCGTCAAATCCGAAAATGTAATGTCTCTTTGGAGTCTTCTCAAGGAATTGGTGGATACGCCCTATCTAAAAAGCTATGTGATCGAGAACTACGAGGGCGGTAACACGTTGGTGCCGCGTTCCGCGTGGGAAGACGACGGTGTGTTGTATCGTGAGGTCGCCGAGGATATATTCCTGTTCCCGTATGAATCGATCGGATTTATTTTTGACGATACTATTAATAATGTAAACATCTATGTTATCGATAATTATTCCGCCGGGATGAATTATAAAAATGACTTTATGGTATCCTTCTCTATCCGTAATGTCGACCGGTTTACTATGAAGATGCGCGACCGGTCGAAAATATCCTATATTCTGGCATATTACCTGCTTTCCTATATGAAGATGAATTTCGATACTGGGTTTGTATATACTATCGAATTGCTTCTGCGCTCGTCCATCAGCTATAAAAACCAGACTATCGAGCTTCTACCCCCCACTGTTTCATTAGGGTTAAGTGAGATGCAATTTGTACTGAAAATAACCGATGATAATGAAAAAATCCAATTCTCACAGTATTTTTGCGGGAAAAAGTGTAAAAGGAAAATTGTCAATGAGCGGGAAATAACCAGTCTGGGTTATATAAAAAAAAAATTATTTAGTAAGATAGTTCTACTGAAGTATCTTTACTACGCATTCCTTGTCGCCATACCTGTCGGCCTTTATATCCTTTTGGAAAAGATTTTAAAGATCGGTAAAATGAGGGTTTTCATCATTTTCGGATTTCTTTTCCTGTTCATTGCAGGTAAATTTATCTACTCCTTATATAAAAGAAAAAATATCTATAAACACTATTCGAAAAAGATACAGTTGGAGCAATTTAAAGAGGAAAGCTAATGCAGCATCTCGGTATTAAAGTAAATACGTTCCTCAATTTTTCTTTATCGCAGCTAGTTGTAGCTTTTATGATGTTTTTTCTTTTATCCGTTTTTTTCTACCTTTATAATCGTCTTCTTGGCGACTCCGTAGTGGAGCAAAAAAACGAAATCAAGCGTAATGTTATTTTCAGCGGTATTCTGACAGTATTTTCTTTTTTGCAGATATTGCTCGTTTTTACGACCGATCCGAAATTCTTATATTGGCTGGTGAAGCTCCAATACGCTTTGACACCCATGATTTTTCTTTTTCTTTTAATCTTTTTAATAAATATTATTAATCCGTCATATAAAAACATTCTACGGGTAGTTTTGTATTCCTTAGCGGGAATTTATACTATTTTCGGTGTTTTTGTTCTGTTTTCAGATTTCTTATTCGCTATTCCGGAATTACCCGATGCCGCAAATCCTGTCATTATCACTCCTTTATTACACAGTATTTATGCATATATTCAGGGTTCATTTCTGCTCCTGATTGGTATCCTCACATTCTTTCTCCTTCGTTCGAAAATCTCTAAAAATAAATACTATTCTTATGGAATCGCACTTGTGGTCAGCTTCATTTTCGTTTTACTGGATATATTTATCAATCTGAAACTTCTTAATTTACGTATCATTAATATCAGTTTCAGTGGTGTCGTACTCTTTGAACTGGTCAGCACCATCACTTTCTTTATCGAATACTATCACTTCCAGGTCAATGTTCGGAAACAGGAGGGATTGCTTTCCTCAATCCTCGATAAGCTGAAAAATATTGTTCAAGACGGGCAATCTACCATATACGACCTTCAGAAAGGCTCGTCGGATTTTAAAACACTTTCAAACGATATCCAGAATAACGCGAAAGAAAACGAACATTCCATCGATACTACATTGAATTATACCAATAATGAGAAAATGCATATCAAGAATTTTTCTACTATGGTTATCAGCAATATCAGCACATTCGAAAGTATCCTTAATTCGATGATGGTCCAGAATAAAAAAGTCGAGGATTTTTCGGAAATATTCAAGAAGGTTATTGAAATAATCGAGGATATTTCCTCCAAGGGAAGAATTGTTTCGGGCGGGGTAGTCAACCTGAGCGCGGTTATAAAAGAGGCGAAAGAAAAATCGATCGATAATCACGGGATTATCAAAGAAATCCATACTCATATTAAAAATATCCAGAATGTAAATAAAACTATAGACAAAATATCCGATGATGCGAACGTACTCGCTATGAATGCCGCAATCGAGAGCGCGAATAACAGCGCGTTCGGTGCGGGTTTTATGGTGGTTGCCGAAGATCTGAAGGAACTGTCCGTCAAAACGAAGCAGGAGACGTCGGAAATCGAGCAAATATTGAACTATTTACAGAGAGATATTACTCTGGGGATTGACGCCGCTTTCAGCGTGATGGAATTCTTCTCGAAGCTCGAGAATACGATCGATAATGTGTTTAACTATATCATTAATATTGTCGACCATACGAAGACACTGATGGACGAAATAGAAAAATCGAACGTCAGTCTTTCCGCGCTGGTTGAAATTACCTCTGAAATCGCGACTTACGGTATTCAGCAGAAAGACCTGAATAATGAATTGAATGAGAGTATTATCGAAGTGAAATTTATGATAGAAAGTATCCGCCGCGCAATGGAAAATGAAAAGGAACTGATTAAAAATTCCTTCCAATTCTCGGAATTTATCAGCCAATCTTCAAATACCAACGACGGTTATACATTCGAATTGTATACGGTTTTTAACGAGATACAGTCGGAAATAAAAAATACCGGTGATGCCAGTTCCGAATTGAAACTGGTGGAATAGCTATCTTTTTCCTATCGCTTTTTTCTTCTGTGATTTTGCCTCTTCCTCTTTCTTCTTGAGGTCGTTTTCGAGTTTTTCCTTCCATTTTTCTATTGTCTTTTTTGTTTCCTGCGCTAACGGCTGCTCATTCAGAATAATATAAATTCTGACGTTCATATTCATATAATCAATAGCGCGATTCATATCGCCGACCTGCATGGATGAAAGTTCATATTTCATTCTGAATTTCTGCGCGGCGGTATCGGCGACACGTTTTATCATTTGAATCAAGGCGTTTATTTCAGAATAGTTTTCGGCACGCGGGTCGTACATTTTCGCGACACATTCCTTAAAATTTATCATATTCTTGCACAGAGCGGCGAATTTACCATAGAGTTCGACAAAAGTCCATTTCCATTTAGACGTCGGTCCCTCCTCATACTCGACTAAAGTAATATCGTATTCCAGCATCTGTAGGAGATGCAGAGTACGACCCGGATTGAGCAGGCTTAGTGAGGAAAGAACGTCAGCGTTCTCCGTCAGCGTAGAATCGATGTCGGTACCGACAATGGATTCTATCAGTTTGATCGCCTGGTATATATTTTTTCTGGCATTACCTAGATAAGCGTCATTTTTTATATTCATAATTTCGACGCTTTTATCGTTCATCTCGCAATACAATCCGACAGTTTTCAGGTAAGTCATCGCGGCGATAACTTTTTTATAATTGGTGTTCGGCCCGCTTCCGGTACGCGATTCGCGTTCAAATTTCTCCGCTTTTTTATTCGTCTGGTCGACACGTTCCTTATATTCCTTCACGACCAGATTGTAGGCTTCCTTTTTCTGTTTAGTAATTCTTTGTATCATTGACATTCCTTTTATTTGTTATTTTATTCGGAATCACTTATATTATATATTATCGACAAATAAAAACCAAAATAAAAGTAAGTAGATGAAACAGAAAAAATTTTTTGAGAAGTTTTTACAGAATATTTCTAAAATCGATGAATATAATCTTAAAAATATCATCGAATTGTTGGAATCCGAGCGGAGGACATTCCACGAGGTTCTCGACTGGTTAAGTGAAGGTATCATCGTTTTTGAGAACGATAATGTGCTTTTTATTAATCAGGAGGCTCTCAATATTCTACGTATCCCCCAGTTAGATTTCCCTGTTACGTTCAATGAGCTTGAGAAAAATGTTTTTAACCGTGAGTTGTATAGTCTGATAAAAAAATCGACCGATATTGTAGGTACACTATCCTACTCGGGGCCGAATTCCGGAGATATTTCCGAGTACTACGAGCTCGAATTCAGCGGGAAAGAATTCCCTACCCGCATCCTGAAAATATGCGACTCAACCTCCCAGAAGCAGCTGGAATTCCAATTGAAAAATCTCGAGAGCATCGGGGCTTTAAATACTCTCGCCGCCGGGATCGCTCACGAGATCAAGAATCCGTTATCGGCAATCGATCTCCATACCCAGTTAATCCGTAAGGGCATCGATAAAGGAATGATTCAGGCTCCCGACGAGGTTCTGCGTTATATTCAAATCATACAGGAGGAGACCAAGCGTCTCAATAATATCCTGAACGATTTCCTGATATCGACGCGTAAACGCGAATTGAAGCTGTCTTTTGCCGACCTCAATCCATTTTTAAAGGAGATAATCAATCTTTTTCAGCCGGAATTCGACCTGTACCGGATACAAGTCGAGGCGGACTTCGGAAATATTCACCGAATCTTTTTCGATAGGGATTACCTGAAACAGGCAATCGTCAATCTTCTGAAAAACGCGATCGAGACTGTTAAGGATTCTCCTCAGAAATTGATTAAAATAAAAACGAAATATGACTTGGGGAAAGACGCGATTATTATTGAAGTTATCGATTCAGGCGCGGGCATCAATAAAAAAGACCTTCACAAAATATTCGACCCATACTTTACTACCCATGATAACGGGACGGGGCTTGGACTGACGATAGTCTATAAAATTGTTAAGGAGCACGGCGGGGAGATCGCGGTAGACAGCAGGGGCATTAATGAGAAGTTCCGTCTCCCGAAACCGTTCAATACCGTGTTTACCATCCTTATACCAGCGAACAGGGGAACTAAAATGCTTCCGAATGCGGATCAATAATCGACCTGAAAGATATTCTTCAGGTATGTTTTAGCATCGGGGCTGCCCAAATCGGCGGCTATCATCAAATCCCTGATAGCAAATTTCTTGATACCCATATTTTTATACGCGAACGCCCTACCGATATAGGCATTGATGAAACCTGGGTTAAGTTTGATCGCCTTATTGAAGTCGCTGATCCCATCTTTATACTTCTTCAGCATACTGTATGCCAGCGCGCGGTGATAATATGCCAGATAATTCTTCGGGTCTTTTTTTATGATAGTATTCAAATCTTTCAACGCTTCGTTATACTTTTTTATTTCCAGAAGTACTATAGCCCGTCCGGTTAACGCTTCTATCATATCGGGTTTTATTTTCAACGCGTGATTATAATCCGCGAGCGCTTTATCGTATTTCTTCATCGAATAATAGAGATTCGCACGCGAAATTAGTAATTCCTTCTTGGAGTATACCACCCCCCAGTTATAATTAATCGCCAGCGCTTTATCGTACTTCACCAGCGCTATTTCACCCTTTCCCATTTGTTCCAATATCAAACCGTAGATATAATAAGCCTTGGAGTACTCGCTGTTCAGGTCGATAGTCTTTTTTATATTATTGACGGCGTTTTTATTGTCCCCTATCTTATAATAAACGAGACTGAGATTGCAATAAGCATAATCGTACTTGGGGTCGAGTTCTATCGCGCGTTGAAGTATTGTCATTGCGGCATCGTAGTTTTTCCCCGTGAGGCAGTATGCCAGCCCGAGCGCGTTAAGATTTTTTACGCTATCCGGGCTGAGCGCGAGAGAAGAAAGAAAATTCGTAATTGCAAGATAAAATTCGCGCTCCGAAAGAAATTTTATTCCCTGTTTGTAAAACTTTTCCGCCTGCTCGAGGGGTGCGTCGTATAAAAGCTCTGGCTTCAGGACTGTCTGGACTTCGGGCTGTATCGATACCGGCTCGATGACCTTTTCCTGATCGAATACATTGGTGATTTCGTTGGTTTCCTCAATATCAGTATTTATTACCACATCGTTACTCTCGGTCTCGTTTGTGGATAATACGACATCGTCCGTCACGATGAAATTATTCGTCCGCGCGGTGGAGGGCGTGTTGGTTACATTAACCGTAATCTCATTGGTCGCGACTGTATTATCTAAATAATCCATCTGGAAACTGCCGATATCCGAGCTTAACGTTTTCGCGGTCTGCATATCCTCATTCGCTTCCGTTTCCTTCCCTATCGCGAGGAATGCCTGTGAACGGTGATAATATGCCTGCGCGTTTTCAGGCCCCAATTCAATGGCTTTGGTGAGGTCGTCGATTGCCTTATCGTAATCTTCTTTCTGTAAATATGCAACCCCGCGTAAATAAAACGCTTCCTCGCTGGTGTCGTCGAATGAAATCGCCTGATTCAGGTTATCGATTGCCAGCGCGTAATCTTTTTTCTTAAGGTATACTTTTCCCAATATGTAATATGCCTGCTGGTATTCGGGGTCGTACTTCAGGGCGTTTTTCAGCATCTGGATTGCCTGATCGTACTCTTTTTTACCGATCAGTACGGACGCATAATTTTTATATACCCGTGACGAGGTGTTATCGAGCGCGAGCGCTTTTTCACTGGCGTCTGCCGCTTCGTCATACATATTCAGGAGACTGTAGGTATAAGCCAGATTGACATAGGCGTTGGTATAATCCGGTTTAAGCCGGATAACAATACTATAATTGGAGATCGCCTCGGTATATTTCCCCATATCGAGATAGATAAATCCGAGAAAATAGTAGGCGTCCGGCTGATCGGGCGCAAGGGTGATCGCCTTCTTATAATCCGCCGATGCGTTATTGTAATCGTTATTATCGACATAAGTGTTACCGCGGGAGTTATACGCGAGTACCAATGCATCCGTCCCGTCTTTTTCCTGATCCCATACGCTGATCGCCCTTGTATATAGATCGATGGCATTTTCATAATCCTCGTTATAATACGCCACATCCGCCTTGGCCATCAGCATATCGAAACTTTCCCCGCCCTGGGCGAACGAGAGTATTGAAAATACCGTGATAAATAAAAACGCTATAAATTGCTTAATATGGCTCATCTTTTCCACCTTCGATTTACTAAGGGACGTTTCCAAAATGAAACATGCCCAATAGTCTCTTAATTACCGGCGGGACAGGTCGGTATTTTGAGAGGCTTGCTATATTATCGGAGTTTTTCTTTTTAGTATAAGGATTTAGACATTGACAGGGTAATAACATGCGGCCGAGGAACCGTCCTGAAAGACCTGCGGCTCCGGTTCGATTTTGGTACATTTTTCCTGACGGTAGTCGCAGCGCGGATGGAATTTACATCCCTCGGGCAGATCGAGCGGATTCGGGACATTACCGGGGATGATCTCCAGACGCGTAATATCGCGGTCGATACGCGGTATGGAATTCCATAATTTAAACGTGTATGGATGATGGGGGCTATTGACGATGTTTTGCGTACTCCCTATTTCCGCGATACGCCCGGCGTACATGACGATAATGCGGCCGCAGATATTTTTAGCCACTGACAGGTCGTGCGTGATAAATACGATGGACATCCCGATAGACTGGTTCAAATCTTTCAGGAGTTTCAGTATCTCCGACTGCACTGTTACGTCGAGGGATGTCGTAGGCTCGTCGGCGATCAGAATATCCGGGGAGTTCGATAACGCTATCGCGATCATCACCCGCTGTTTCATTCCCCCGCTGAGCTGGTGGGGATACGAACTGAGCCATATTTCAGGATTGTTTATTTTCACATCGTTCATCAATGCGACCGCCCGCTTGTCCGCGCCATCGCGGGTCAACGATTTATCCTTAACCAGCATTCCCTCGGTAATCTGGTCGCCGATGGTCAGCACAGGGTTCAGGCTGGCCTGGGGATCCTGGAAAATGTACGCGATCCGGCTTCCACGAATCCTGAGAAGGGTATTCTCGTCGGGAGAAGTGATATCGGTATCGCCGGCAGTCATTTTATCCGCGGAGATCATCGCGTTATCGGAGAGGAGACGGCATATAGCGAGCATCGCGGTGGTCTTCCCGCACCCGGATTCGCCGACAAGCCCTACGATTTCGCCCTTGGCGATAGAGAGGTCGATCCCCCGTACAGCGTGAACTTCGCCGCGCATGCTTTTTATGCGGACATGGAGATTTTTCACTTCCAGCAACTGCGTCCCTCCCTTACTGCATATAGAACTGCAGCGTCTTCATCTTGAGTTTAGTGAGTACCTGCTTGACAATATCCATCCACCTTTCGGCTTTTTTCTTAGCGTCGTAGGATTTTTTAAATGCGACATCGATTTTTATCATCAGGCCGTTTTTTATCTGGCTGTCGACTAACTCAAATGGATAATACGCATAGGCCTTGTCGTTTTCCCTGATAATATTAAAAATGGTGTCTCCATTGGTGAGAGCCAGTTTTTCATACCCGGTCGTCGATTTCAGGTATTCCATACTGATAAATAAGCTGTTGATGCGGTTCAATTCGAATAGCGAATTATCGAATGTGATTTTTACCGACGCCTCATTATTTTCCATTGTTTTCCATAGCTGGAACGAGTGGGTAACACTGCCGAGGTCGCTGGAAAACTGGTAAAAATAGTTCGTTTCCTTAGTTTTAAAATCCTTCAACTCGGGGAGCCACTTCACAATTGTATCGAGCATACCCTGATACATTATATCGATTGCCTCCACGCCGTTCTTGATCGCGGTACCGTAGAACGCTTTTCTATAGCTGTCGACACTGATTTTCATTTTATCCGTCGCGGCATCGGCGTAGATGGCACTATAAGCAATAATAAGAACTATGACCATGAAAAGTTTTTTCATTCTATCCCTCCTTTATCAGAACCCGGTTGATCTCCGGGCGCGCGAAAAACCGGAACGGGAGATAACGGCTCGAGCCGCATCCGCGTGAAACAAACAGCCACGATCCGTTTATATTTGACAACCCCACGGCGCGTTTTCCCTTGATCTTACTGCTGGTTACAAACGGGATTCCGAAAAAAGTAACCTGTCCGCCGTGCGTATGCCCGGAAAGTATAATATCCGCCGTCGAGGCGTAGTCCATGATAGCGTCGGGGTAATGGGATAGGAGGATTTTTAGCCCGCCCTCATGGGAACTGGCCGGCAGTTCCCCCATCTTTTTTTTAATCGTCCATGGATCCGCGCCGGTTATCGTTAACTCATTTCCGCCGATTTTTAAATTCTCCGATACGTCCCGCATTACGGAAACCCCCGCCCCCTCTATTAATGCGATTACCTTCGAGGTGTCTATTTCACGGTGGTCGATTTTCCAGAAAATCCTGAAAATATGCAATATATTATACACCATATAATCATGGTTTCCCAGCACCGCGTATATCCCGTGTGCCGATTTCAATTCAGATAACAGTTCACGCAGACGTGGCGCGCCGTCCTCATGATCCATGTAATCCCCGGTCAGAAATATCAAATCCGGGAGCTTGTCGTCTATCGTTTTGCGGATGTTCCCGATAATCCGTTCGTACCGCTTTTTACTCATTTTCCGGTAGAGATGCAGGTCGCTGATCTGCAAAACATCTATCGTACCCTTGACCTTGGCAGTACGGATAACGGTCTCGGAAATAACCCCGCTGTTCGCCTCGTTATAACTTATTACCATAATAACAATTACGGCGACAGAGAAAACCGCAGTGAGTATATGATACCATTCAATCATGGCATGCTGTCCTATTCATATTTGATACGCGGATCGACAATCGCGTACATGATATCCGATAATAAAAGCCCGATCAGCGTGAGTATCGCGGAGATGGTGGTCAGCCCCATAATAACAAACCAGTCGCGCGATGTGACGGCGCGGAAGAATAAACGCCCCATTCCGTCGATCTGGAATATCTCCTCTACAATCACGCTTCCGCTGATTAAGGTCGGGAGTATCGCGCCGAATATGGTTATCAGCGGTATCAGCGCGTTGGAAAAAGCGTGCTTCCGCATGACCATACTGCGCGGCAGCCCCTTGGATTTCGCCGTGATAATATATTCCTGCCCGAGCACCTCGAGTATCGACCCGCGTGTGATACGTGTCAGAAACGCCAGCCCCGAGTAGCTCATCACCGTGACCGGGAGAATCGAGTGACGGACGACGTCCCATATCTTGCCGAAAAACGGCAGGTATTCGAAATCCTCGGACACGATGCCCGAAAGGGGTAATAGATTTAACTTGATACTGAATATCGAGATGAGAAAGATCGCTACCCACGGTACGAATAGCGAATACAGGACGAAGAACAACACACCGGTGGACTTATCGAACAATCCGTCGCGTTTGACCGCGGAACGAATCCCGATGGGGATGGAGATGAGAAATATGACGATTATTTCCATAATGTTCAGGTAGAGCGTGACGGGTATCTTTTCCGCGACAATCTCCATCACCGGGCGTTTTTCCATCAGCGAATCGCCGAAATCGAGAACAGCCATCTTACCGACCCATATTCCGTACTGGACGATCAACGGTTTATCGAACCCGTAATAAGTCATAAATTTATCGTGCGCGTCTTTGGAATACTTGGTCGCCATCCCTCCGCTCATTGCTTGTACAGGATCGCCCGGCGCAAGACGCATGATGAAAAATGTGATTAAGGTGATTCCCAGCAGTGTGGGAATACTGATAAGGATTCTTTTTAAGATATACTTCAGCATAATACTGCCTTATTTTGATGCCGAAGTATTGTAACATTAAAACACGAGTCCTTCAAGTTTCGGGGATACTGGCTTTTTGGTTATTCTTCCTGCAGGAATCCGAGGTTGTATAATTCCGATTTTTGGAAATGAGTAGGTTCTTTTTTGCCTTTTTCACGGCCATACACGCCGATACCTTTTATCTCATCCCCTTTTATTACAGGCACGATCATTATTTCCTCGAGAGCGGCGAGATCATCGAGATCGAAACGATCCGTCAGGTATTTCGCCTTGGTCAAATCTCCACGGATATCGATACTCTTTTTACGGCTTAAATACTTAATATAAATCGGATCGTCCATCGAGAAGGAGATTTCATTTTTAAAGCCCTGATTCATAAGTTCGCCGAATTCTTCCCCGGACTTTTTCACGACCGATATTTTGCCGAAATTAAGATTATTCGCCGCCAAATCCATTGCGACATCCGCATAGGATTCGACATGCCCGATCGTGCTGATTTTCACTGGGGGTTCCATAAATACTTTATTAAAGTCGATCGGTTTAGGAGGTTCGATATCCTGTACCGTACTCGGTTGTTCCATCGGTAATCCGGGGGCTGTTTCTACAGATTCAGGAGCGTTTGCTTCTTCTTCAAGGTCGAGATCAATCGCGGATAATTCGCTCATATCGAGAGTAATACTGTCGTCGTCTTCGGAGGCGGTTTCCGCCGAGGGCACGTCCATTATCATCGCGTCAAGGTCAAATTCGGGTATTTCCTGACCCTCCGGCATATCGAATCCGCTCTCCGCGCCCATTTGCGGTTGTTCCGTCATCATGGGCTCGTTAAACGTCCCCTGCTCTTTCGGGGTTTCATCAAATCCGAATTCAGGAACCTCAAGGGGTTCTTCTACCTCTACGAGGTTATCTTCCATCACAGGTTCAACCGGTTCGTTATCATCCGCCATTTCCACATCGATAGCGGCTAATTCGCTCATATCCAGTGTGATACTATCATCATCATCGGCGGTCTGGGCATCGGGTACGTCCGCGATCATGGAATCTATATCGAACTCGGGGATTTCCATACCGGATGAGATACCATCTAACATATTTTCATTTTCTGGAGTTTCCATCGATGCCGATGCAGGTATTCCACCCTCAGGTTCATTATCAGGAGCAGATTCAAGTGGTATCTCAAACTCTTCCATTTCCATAGGGGTTTCCAACGGGATGTCTATCTGCGCCATACCGTTTGAAGATTCAGCCGCAACTTCATATTGAGAAAGGTCTTCTACGGG
>MIBD01000039.1:0-787 GCA_001829395.1 Spirochaetes bacterium GWF1_49_6
GGGGGTGTTCTTTCATATAGGGCGCTTTGTTCTACTTCAGGTTATACAGAAAATAAGTGTTAGTCGGCGACATCCCGGTATCCTTGAAGTTCAGCTTCACCGTCTCATCCTTATCGCTCAGGTTGATAACCACCACGATACTATCGTCGAGACCGTAACGCAGGTAGGCGATAATCCTCGAATCGCTCGTATTGATGAGGACAAGTTCGCCGCGTTTCAGCGCGGGTTCGGACTTACGCAGGGCGATCAGCTTCTTGTAGGTATTCCACAGAGAGTCAGGGTCTTTCATTTGCGCCTCGACATTGTTCCCTTTACCGCCCGACGTATAGACGGATATCCATGGCTTTCCGGCGGTGAACCCGTTCGCGTTACCCTCGCCCCACTTCATCGGGTTGTACTGCCCCTGTAACGCGTACTCGGTGCCGTGGTAAATATAAGGAGTGCCGGCGAATGTCAGGAGCAGCGCTGCGGCGGCCTTGAGGCGGTCGTCGCCCTTCCCGATAGCCTCGACCAGACGCGGGACGTCATGGTTCTCGAGGAACGAGGCGAAGTAATTCTGAGGGATATCCTTCGGGCGATTCTTTATCAGGTTGATGAGGCCGTACTTGGAGCCGGCCTTCAACGCGTCGCGGACGGTATACATGAACGCGAAGCTGAAGCACTGGTCGAACCCCGCGCCCCCGAGGTAGTATTTCGCGACAACCGCGTCGGACTCCCACACCTCGCCGACACTCATCGCCTCGGGCTTGGTCTTCTTGATATTCGCCTGGTACTGCTTCATGTACGC
>MIBD01000039.1:829-2359 GCA_001829395.1 Spirochaetes bacterium GWF1_49_6
TATCCGCCTGCTGGGGGAACGGCCCTTCCTCGATCAGGTATCGGATAGCGTCGAGACGATACCCGTCCACGCCCATGTCGAGCCAGTGGGAGGCGATTTTCAGGAACTCCTGCTTGACCGCGGGATTATTGAAATTGAACTCACCGCCCCATGTCGCGTAGTAGTATTCCTTTCGAATCTTGTCGAAATGCCAGACATCGGCGGGTTTTCCGCCGCCCCACGGGTTCTGCCACTTTCCTTCGGGGATAGTCTTAGACCAGATGAACCAATCCTTATACTTGGGGTCTTTCTTCTCCGACGCTTGGAACCACGCGCTGTTGGTCGCGCCGTGATTGATCACCATATCCATGATGACCTTTATTCCTATCGAATGGGCTTTCGTGATATAGTTTTTGTACTGGTCGATCGTGCCGTAATCAGGGTCGGTCGCGTAATAGTCGATCGCCTCATAGCCGAGCGCGCGCCCGATACCGCCGTCATGGAAACTTTTAAACACCGGCAATGTCCATACCGCGGTCGCGCCGAGATTGGGGATATAGTCGATCTTTTCGGTCAGCCCCGCGAAGTCCCCGACGCCGTTACCGTCGCTGTCGTAAAAACTGCGGACATAGAGCTGATACACCACCGCGTCCTTCCACCATCCGGCGGACGCATCGACCTTCGAGGGGTCGCAGAAGTTGGATATCTTGATGATCTTGACCTCGTAGGGTTTCATATCGAGGGTATAGGCGTTAAAGTTCTCCGGCGTGAGGTCGGGGATGTTCCCGTAGATAAACCCCGCGGGGTTCGGGGGAAGGTCGGGGCGGGTCTGCCCGCATGCGGCGAACAGGGAGAATAATAACAGTACCGTCAGGACGGATAACACTTTTTTCATGGCGCGCTCCATGCTATTTATTTGCCATATTGTAACATGGATGCGGGAAATGTAAAGGAATCAATTCGATGGGGGCGACATGCAGGGACGCATGAGTCCCGAGCGCGCCACGGACGGCAACAGCGCGGATGGGCGACATGCAGGGAGGTATTAGTCCCGAGCGCGCCACGGACGGCAACAGCGCGGAGGGGCGACATACAGGGACGCATAAGTCCCGAGCGCGCCACGGACGGCAACAGCGCGGATGGGCGACATACAGGGACGCATAAGTCCCGAGCGCGTCACGGACGGCAAAATGGGTATCTCGACAAGCTCAATATGACAGTTGACCCTTTATCATGGGTTGATGATAATATTCCCCTATAGATCGGGGTTCGCGCGCGTATCCGAGTCGTCCTTGAACAGGAGCTGCGCCTCGTCGAACGCGACGTTGATGACCTTCGACACGCCGAGTTCTTCCATTGTGACCCCGTAGAGCACGTCGCACACCTCGAGCGTGGACTTCGAGTGCGACACGAGGATGAACTGGCTGGTCTGCCTAAAATCCGCCAGCAGGTTCTTGAAGCGCTCGATATTGTCGTCGTCCAGCGGCGCGTCGATCTCGTCGAGGATCACGAACGGGGTGGGCTTGAGGTAGAGTATCGCGAAAATGACCG